>JAURIR010000040.1 GCA_030832645.1 Chitinophagales bacterium
GTTTCATTGGACCAGCCTACCGCAAAGGACAAATGGATGAAAGCCATTCATGATGACAAGCTCACCTGGACACAGGTGTCAGATTTGAAGTACTGGAAAAATGATGTCGCAGTGCAATATGGCATCCAGGCCATCCCACAAAATTTCCTGATCGATCCGCAAGGAAAAATCGTTGGAAAAAACTTGCGTGGCGAGGCTTTGAACAAAAAGTTGTCTGAAATTTTCAAATAACTTTTTATCAGCATACAGCATAAAAAGGGGGAGTTTTCCCCCTTTTTTATTTTCACTCGCAACAAATGTCGTGTTCATTTTTTGCAACCCACCAAGGATCAAAGGGGGGAATGACGCGAAACAGCCATAGTCTGCCATCTTTTTCCGATATTTGCGGCTCTAAAACAACCAATATGGGCAAATACAAAGCAGGTGTACTTTTCGGGGATGACCTGAAAGCACTTTACCAAGACGCAAAAGACAATCAATTCGCAATGCCTGCAGTGAACACTACCGGCACCGATACCATCAATGCGACACTTGAGGCTGCTGCAGCGGTGAATTCTCCGGTCATCATCCAATTTTCCAATGGTGGAGCACAATTCATTGCCGGAAAGGGCATGCCCAATGACAAGCTTCAGGCAAACATCTCAGGAGCCATCTCTGGCGCCCTGCACATCCACAATGTTGCACAATACTATGGCGTTCCTGTTGTCCTTCATACCGACCATGCTTCCAAGAAATGGTTGCCCTGGATCACTGGCCTGATTGATGCCGGAGAGCAATACAAAAAGGAAAAAGGACAGCCCCTTTTCAGTTCACACATGCTCGACCTGAGCGAAGAGCCGCTGGAAGAGAACATTGCCACATCCGTGGAATTTTTCAAACGCATGGCTCCGCTGGGAATGGGCATTGAGATTGAACTTGGGGTAACCGGTGGTGAAGAAGATGGCGTAGACAACTCCGATGTTGAGAACGACAAGCTCTATACACAACCGCAACATGTTGCCCATGCATACTCCGAATTGGGCAAGGTAGGTGAATTGTTTACAGTAGCCGCAGCCTTTGGCAATGTGCATGGCGTATACAGTCCAGGCAATGTGCAATTGCGCCCTGAGATCTTGAAAAATTCACAGGACTATATCCAAAAAACATTCAACACGGGCGAGAAGCCTGTATTCTTTGTATTCCATGGTGGGAGCGGTTCTCCCCAACACCAAATCAGGGAAGCCATCGGATATGGTGCCATCAAAATGAACATCGATACCGATCTTCAATGGGCATTCTGGGAAGGTGTCTTGAACAACTACAAAAAGAACGAAGGATATCTCCAATCGCAGTTGGGAAATCCTGAGGGCGCTGAAAAGCCCAACAAGAAATACTACGATCCAAGGGTATGGTTGCGCAAAGGTGAAGAGACCTTCATGGCAAGGTTGAAAGTGGCCTTTGAAGACCTGAACTGCATCAACAGGAATGCATAAGCTGGTGCGAGCCATAAAAAAAGCGCTGATGATTTGTCAGCGCTTTTTTTATGGCTCGCAGCGCGTTATCGTCCCATCCAGCCTCCGTCTACAGTGAGGATCTCACCGTGCACATAGCTGCTGGCAGCCGAAGCGAGGTAGACCACCGCACCCTTGAAATCTTCAGGGTCACCCCAGCGCTTTGCCGGAATGCGGTCAAGGATGGACTTGCTGCGTTCTGGATCATTCCTGAGTGCTTCGGTATTGTCTGTTGCGATATAACCAGGGGCAATCCCATTCACATTCACACCTTTTGATGCCCACTCATTGGCCAATGCTTTTACAAGGCTGGACAATGCGCCTTTGCTGGCAGCATAGCCCGGAACATTGATGCCACCTTGAAAAGAAAGCAGTGAGCAAGTGAAGATGATTTTACCGGATCCACGTCCAATCATTTTTTTACCCAGTTCACGCGAGATGATGAACTGTGCATCGAGGTTGATGTTGATGACACGGTCCCAATATTCATCGCTGTGGTCTGCTGCAGGATTGCGCATGATGGTACCTGCATTGTTCACCAGGATGTCGGGTACAATGCCTGCTGTATTCAGTTGGTCAAGAAATGCATAAATGCTGTCACGGTTGGAAAAGTCTGCCTGGAATGCCTGGAACTGACGACCCAATGCTTTCACTTGTTGCTCAACAGCACTGCCGGGGGCAAGTGAAGCACTTACACCAATGATGTCAGCGCCGGCTTCCGCAAGGCCAACAGCCATGCCCATGCCGATTCCCCGGTTGCAACCGGTTACAAGTGCTGTTTTTCCCGAGAGGTTGAATGCAGAGAGAATGTTCATGTTGAAGTAGGTTGAAAATGATTATAAAGATACGCCCCGCTTCCAAGGAATGAAATCATCCTGGTTGAGCTGAACGGCCTTGGGAATGACTTCCCCACTGGCTGCCTTGATGCAATATTCCATGATCTCCTCGCCCATTTCTTCGATGGTTTTTTCCCCATCGACGATGGGACCACAATCAATGTCTATGATATCTGACATGCGTTTTGCCAGGGTTGAATTGGTGGCCACTTTAATGGTGGGGCAAACAGGGTTTCCTGTTGGCGTTCCCAGCCCGGTGGTAAACAAAATCAAGGTTGCTCCAGAAGCAGCTTTTCCTGTCGTTGCTTCAACGTCATTGCCAGGGGTACATACCAAACTCAGTCCTGGTTTTGTTGCCGGTTCCGTATAATCGAGCACATCCACCACAGGGGCTGTACCGCCTTTCTTGCAGGCGCCAGCACTCTTGATGGCGTCCGTGATCAAGCCATCGCGGATGTTGCCGGGGGAAGGATTCATGTGAAAGCCTGAACCCGCCTGAATCGCCTGTGCACTGTATTCATCCATCAATTTGATGAATTTTTCTGCTGTTGCCTTGTTGATGCTCCTGTCAATCAATTCCTGTTCAGCACCACAGAGTTCAGGAAACTCTGCCAACAATATTTTACCATGGAGTGCAACCAGCAGGTCAGAAAAATATCCGACGGCGGGATTGGCAGATATGCCACTGAAACCGTCGCTGCCACCGCATTTAACCCCCACCGTCAACTTATCCAGCGTTGCAGGTTTTCTTTCCTGTTGATTGATGGCCACCAAACCCTTGAAAGTGGAGAGAATGGCGTTTTTCACCAATTCCTCCTCACTCATTGGCCCCTGCTGTTCAAAAACATGGATGGGCTTGTCAAAACCTGGATTGCGCTTTTTGATGGTATCAATGAAGGTGTCCAGCTGAAGATGCTGACAACCCAAACTCAAGACAGTTATGCCTCCCACATTGGGATGATCTGCATAGGCAGCGAGCAAGTTTTCGAGGATAGCAGAATCCTGTCTTGTGCCACCGCAACCACCCTGGTGATTGAGGAACTTGATGCCATCCACATTGTTGAAAACCCTGTTGCGCTTCGTGCCGGAACCTGAGCCTTGCAAATGAAGGTCAGCACCCAGTTCTTCTCCCCTTTCATAGGCCTCTTTGAGCATGTGGGTGAAGGCCTTGTATTTGTCTGTCACTGCGTATCCCAGTTCATTGTGCATGGCCTCCCTGATCACATCAAGGTTCCTGTTTTCGCAGAAAACGGTGGGGATGAAAAGCCAATAGTTGGCAGTGCCCACACGGCCGTCGGTTCTGTGATAACCATTAAAGGTTCTACCTGCATATTTTGAAACATCAGGAGCTGTCCATGTGTATTCTGCTGCCCGATACGCATATGGATCTGCAGCATGGTGGAGGTTTTCAGTGGTCATCAGTCCTCCTTTCTTGACATCGTATTGCACCTTACCCACAAGGACGCCATACATGATCACTTCACTTCCTTTGGGAAGGTCTTCCGTATAGAATTTATGCTTGGCCTGCACCTTTTCCTGCATCTCGTATTGAGATCCGTCAAAATCAATCATCTCTCCTTTTTCAAGGTCACGCAAGGCCACGATCACATTGTCTTTGGGGTGTACTTTCAGAACAATTTTCTTCATTGTCAATGTTGAATTAACCGGTTAAAACAAGTGGCTAAGCTAAGCAAAATCCTGCTCCTGGGAAAGTTGAATTACGCAATCGTTGACGATAGAAAAATTTCTTGACCGCTGCAATGTTGATGAAATGAAGATCAGGTAGGATTCATGCCAATTGCACAGTCATGCCATTCCAAAATGATCTATTTTTCTGGTACAGCTTCAAATATCCTTATGTAGTCAACATAGGACTTGGCCACACCTCCGTTCTGGATAAACGCATTTTTGCGGATGTCTCCATCCAACCAGTTGTTTTCACCAAAACAACTTCCGGAGAAATAAATAAACTGGGCTACATGGGGTATCAGTTTCGGATCAGTCATTTCACGAACAACCCTGCCATCCAGGTAAAACTTTAAGAAAGTTGGTGACCATTCAAAACCATATACATGGTATTCCTGGTTGTGTATTCCAGGTGCCTTCACGAGGGCGCCATTTGATTTGTGTGCCGGTTTTCCGTATCCATCCCAATGAAGGCCCAAAGAATAGGCATCGGCCCTTGTTCCTTCAACGATATCAATTTCACAACCATCGTTGGCAGTGCCATCAACTCCCTCGGGCACTTTCATGCCGTTCCCTTCGGGCATCATCCAAAATGCCATCTGATAACCGTCGGGTTGAACAATGTGCATGCGTGTTTCAATAAAGCCATAGGTTGGTGCACATTTCCCCTTGGAATTGAACCTGCCAGCCAGATAGGTGGTATCTGCTGTCATCAGCTTTCGGTAGTAAATAAAAATATTCCCCTCTTTTTCCTCAACCTGTTGCTCGTCTGCAAGGAGCATGATATCCGTTCGCTTTCGGCTTGTGTTTTCAACGTTCCATTTGCGCGCATCGATCGTGTTGTCATTGAACTCATCAGAGAACACCAATTTCCATTTAGGAGTTCTCAAAAGGGAATCTTGCAGGGCCATGGGAATTGCATCTGCAGGTGTTGCTGCATCCACAAATGAAACCCCGGCTGTTGCGAGGTTACCCAAAAGAACCGTATTCCTCTCATGTTGCGCTTTTGTTATTGCACATTGCACCATTAATGCAACAAAAAGAAATGTCTTCTTCATTGGGATAATATCTTTAAAGGGTTGTATGATGAATGCAGGCAAGGATGCTTTAAAAGTATTCTAAAGTTTCTGATGAAAATAGAAAATCTTTTTAGGATGGTGCTCGGATCCATTCTCCGTTCAGTAACTTTATATCTGGAAAAACAAACCATCATGAAAAAATTACTTACGGCTGCAGTTACGCTTCTGGTTACAGTTATCGCTTTTGCACAACCTCCCGCAGGAAACGCTGCGACCGGTGATTGTTATGGAAGCAAGGTAACAGCAAAAGGAGCAATTCCCTTGGCTGATCTTGTGGAACAATTGGGGAATACCGCTAGCCCGACAGCAACCAAAATCAGTGCAAAAATTGTCGACGTTTGCCCCAACAAGGGATGCTGGCTTAAGCTTGAACTTCCTGATGGAAAACAAGCAACGGTAAAAATGAAAGACTATGGTTTTTTTGTTCCCCTTGCAGCAAAAGGAAAAACAGTCGTGATTGAGGGCGATGCTGCAATAAAAACAGTTTCTGTCAATGAGCTCAAGCATTTTGCAGAGGATGCCAAGAAATCCAAGGCTGAAATAAATGCCATCACAGAACCTAAAAAAGAAGTGAATATTCTTGCGAGGGGGATTGTGGTGGTTGGTTAGACTTCAGTAGATATTTCAAACACTTGCAGGACGAATTGGCATCATGCACCTCTTGCCATTATCGATATCAGAATTAAAAAAGCCAAATTATTGCCAGAATCAGATGAAGAACTGATGCTGAATGGCTTCTATCCTCCGGTATATGACCAAGGGATACCCCCGCAAGACTGGTGTCCGAATTACATACATACCTACATTGAAAAAGATGGTCGAAATTTTTGGGATTTGAATCAAAATCAGTGATACAACTCGAATTGGATCGGGTATTTTGGCCCATTTTTGTCCAGAATTAAGGGGTCGATACAAGGATTCTTATATCTTAATCGACAATTCCAATTGTCCTCCAAATCCGAGTTCAACAATTTTCTGGAGTGTGGAAATGCGGGCTTCTTTCAAGTTGTTTTCAATTTTGGAAATATAGGACTTCGTTGTGCCAACTTTGTCAGCAAGTTCTTCCTGGGTCATGCCCAATTCAATACGCGTATCATGAATCAGGGCACCAATTTTGAAAAGATCATATCCAGCTTCCAATTCATCCCTCTTTTTTGTACCACGCTTTCCGTAATTTTTATCTTTGAATTCCTCAAGAGTAACCAGGCTTTTATTTTTCGTTTTCATATTCACGTTTTATCTTAAGTGCAAATTGAATTTCTTTGAATGGTGTTTTTTGAGATTTTTTTTGAAAGCCATTAGCCAAAACAATTAGGTTACCATTGTCGAAAAAACAAAATATTCTAAATATATCGCTTCCGTGCTGAACACGAATCTCATACAATCCATGGGTATTCTCTATATGCTTCAAATAGGTTTGCGGAACGCGATGCAATTCTTCAATCAAATCGAATGTCCAAATTATCTTGTCTCTTACTTTTGGGGTCTGAGTATCAAAAAAATCCTGAAAGTAATTTTTATAAAATGTTATTTTCCAATTCCGCATTTCTTTCTCTCCGTTCAAAGATAATAATGTTTCACTAAAGTGAAACTATATTGTCAAGTTTATTAATATTATATATCTGTAGAAGTAACAAATTTCTAAATGAGAAAGAATTTCACCATGGTGAAATCACCATCTTCAGGTGCGATTTTTCTCAGTCAAAAAGGGAAATAAATAGACAAAAGAGACAAATGTCTCGACACCCTAAAAACTAGACAAAAGTTCGATCACACTAGAAGTAAGTATTCACCGCAAATTCAAATTGATTCATAAATACTCTTTTGAATGGATTGATATTTGATTGCACATAAAATACCAGCATGGCTTTTTTATATTCTATTGACTCAACTGTTCTAAATGATATTGGGCAATATTTGTTATTGATCAAGATGGCATTGCTAATTATTCTTTCAGTCCGTTTATTTCCATCTGAAAAAGGTTGTATGTAAGAAATTAACACCAATGACAAAAGTGCTTTTTCAAAAACATTCCCTTTGCTGTTGATCAATTCACACATGTCTTCCAGTGCCTCACGAATTTGAAATGTATTGTCAAGCGGTTTATAATTTGTTCCTGATATTCCAACTCTTCCGTTTCGGATATTTCTTGAAATATTCAAATCTTTTACAAGCAGGCTATGAATGTCTTCAATCCTCGATACAGCAATTGGCTATTTGAGATTTCAATTTCTTGATGGGTAAAAAGAGCAACTTTATGCAAGGATTCTTCCTTTGATGATTTCAACTTTCTCTTTCATTTTATATCGACCAATTAATATTCAGATATCGTCCATTTTTAGTAATTATTGGTCGATATATGACATAATTTTGGTCGATATTTTTGAGATTTGAATCAAAATCAGTGATATAACTCGAATTGGATCGGGTATTTTGACCCGTTTTGTCCAGAATTAAGGGGTCAATACAATATAGTGACAATTTTCGGCCGAATTTAGTCACCGCACTGACAATTTTAGGCCAAATTTAGTCAGTTATCCAATATCAGGTCCTCCAATAGACTGAGGCCTGCACAAATAGCTTTGTTGCCTATCGAGCAAAGGACCATGCCGTTGCCAACCCAAACACCACCCCAAACATAAAGAGCTATTAGTCAATTTAATGTATTGGCCCATAAATAGTTAGATGTAATCTTACAACCATTATTTATGATTATTGAAATTGCAGATGCAGCAAATGAATCATTTGTTCTAAACAAAGAATGTTCATCCAAAACATTTCATTTTACAACACAAGACTTTAGTTTTTTCATCAATCATGCTCGTCTGGCTACTATACCTGAAAATGAAGATTGGAAGGAAATCAATCTAAAAACAGAGATACGGATTAAAGTAAATTACAATTAAGTTGATCAAGCTGCAAGTGAGCAACCTGAAGAAATTTCATTCCCTGTCCACTTATTTGTCGATCCTAATAAAATGGAGCCATATTTTACAATCAACAAGCTAATAGATAGGCAACTATTTGGCAAGCATTTTGAATTCGATAGGATTGACCAGATTTCAGTCAGGTTTGAATTACTTGAAAATGAAAAGATAAATAGACCCTACCATTATGAGCTTGAAACCTCTTACAAAAACTTGTAAGAGCCCGTTTTTGTTGCAGTTATGATAAACTCGCCTAGGGTCCGATGGATGTTTCTGGACTTTTTCAACATATTCCGGATTATTCCAGAATAATTCATTGCTTATTAAGGAGAGAACCAGATTTTTTAAGGCGTAAGTACCCTGTTTCTCCTATAATTTAAAAATTGTGAAACATGGAGCCTCCCCTTCTCAGACTTTGAGCAACTGGGAACAATTGTTGCAAAATTTCATGGGCTGTTGTTTGATGGTGGCGATTTTACCAGCCGCATCTTTCATCAAACAGGAATTGGGGCTTTTGCAATGGGGAAGGCCAAGGCCATGACCCACTTCATGGATGGCAACCTTAGACAATAGGTTGGTCTTGTCTGACTTGATGCGGTGTACAGAACTCACCGAATATGGCTTACCCAGGTAACTCAATCCCAGGATACCCCAACAGGGTTGCCCGTTCAGGTTGGTGCAAATGTCCTTTGAAGTCAAGGCAATGACCTGTTTATTGGGATATTGCTGTTGTAAATAATCCAAAACCTTGTTGGCATTGTATCGTCCTCTATCATGGGCAGAAGTGGATTCCGGCATGGTGGCTTTTACTACAGTTGTTTGTATGCCATAAAATTGCTCAATCGTTTGCTGAACCTCTTTAATGTTTGCTTCGCCAGAGTAAGAAAGCATCAACAAAATATACTCTTTCTTGGCTATGACCGGCTTGTTAACCCAGAAAGATTTCTGGTCATAGCTTTTGATGGTTGCGTCCTTAACCGGCATGACAAACCGCGATGGCATAAATGCAACAATTAATAAAAGGATGAGTGCAGAAGTGGCAGCAATAAGGAGAACTCTTGTTATTCTTTTCATGATGGATGAAACTGATAATTTACAATAAAACTTTAACTTTAGATTTTACAAATTAGGGGAATAGGATTATTGCAGCAAAATAACCGTATAAAGTTCGTAAAAAACATTTTTTTAATTCCCTTAAAATATTGTGTATTTTAAATAAGTTTACATAAATAATATTAAAAATATGCCGTCATTCCCCTCCAATTTTGAACCATCAAAAGAATCAATGCATAAATGGTTTGGTACTCGTAAGAAAGCTATGGTCTTTGGAGCTGTAGAATTACCGGGTGTTTTTCAAACCTATTCCTACAGTACTGACACAATAAGGATTTCAATCTTGATGATTTTAGAAATATTAGGCGCTGTTGCGATTATGATTGAAGGAGAATTTTCAATCCCTTCAATTGTACCAATTATTTTTGCAATTATTGTAGATATATTTTTGGCTGTTCAACTTCACAGCTATGTCCCAAAACGGCTTGAATATCAAAATCAGGCGAAAGCAACAGATGATCCAGCTCTTGCTCAACGGTATGTGGCATTAAGTAAACAAGGAAAGATTTCTGAGTTTGTACTGGCATTGAGTATTTATTTAATTGGAATCCTAAAGGGAGTTGGCTATATGCTATTTGTCGGAGAATTAGCGCCTCAGGTAATACTTTTGTTTATAATATTTCTAATAATTTCAGCTTTGCATATAAGTACAACAGGATATTGGGTTGCTGAAAATAATCTTCGGTCAAGAATTTCAAAAGAGGTACAAGAAAATATTTTAAGCACTGGGAAAAAATTTTCCGCTCAAGAGAGGATATCCGTTTTTATATCAGATAAGCCAATAAATTTAATAAATACTGGACTTCACAGTTTGATAAAAGGTAAGTCAGAGAACCAATATACAATAAAGACTGTTGGTGTGCTTACAGATCAAGAATTAGCATCAATGGTTGCGGCACAGCCAAATGTGCTACTTCAAACTGTAGTAGCGACAGCTTGCATAAAACATCAAATGCAAAACATTTTATTAGGAGCATAACATGAAAAAAGTATTTATTTTAATTTCTATTTTTTTAGGGCTATGGTCATGTAAGCAAAAAATAGTGCGGGATGTTTCAGTTGAAATTATTTTCGACCATGAAATCGATATAAAACTATCAAAAAATGACTCCTTATATACTTTTTTGAAACCAAAAGAGTTTAATGACACATTTTTAAATATCATTCCATTATTTAAGAAGGTAGATAGTGAAATATTTATAATCGACTCTATACACACTACTGATGGCATTATTCCTAAATTACAAAATTGGATTAGTCAAGATAAAAAAAATGGGAATTATTTTATAAAAAAAAGAGTGAAGCAAATTGAAAATACTAGTATTAATTCCCTGTTTAGTGCGAGAGGAGATAAAAAATTTGTTGATTCTTTCTATGCAAAAAATAAAACTCAATTAGTTATTTATTCAAATAAAAATTACGCGAGTCTTTATAGGAATTTAAATGGGGGCGGCATTAAAATTTTCAACTCAATTGATTCCTTGAAACTCTTTATCTTTTCAATAAAAGATAGTTTGTCTTCAAAGAAAGCTAGATTAAATGTAATATTTGAACCGGAATTATCGCTAATTCCAATTTCCCCTGCTCTTGAAACACAAACAGAACCTTTTAATAAGAACATATTTGTTCCATTAGATAATAAAAAAGAAAAATCCGGCGGAATAACAGCTACCCCCTTGCCGCCTGTAGAACAAAAAAAGATTTCTTCTATCAGCCCTGAAGAATGCGATAGGCGTATTCTGTTATGTTTGAGTAAACCACAAGGTGAAGAAAAGATTATATTTTTTTTTCAAGAAATATTTAGGTTTGTTAAAACAAATGAATGTGTTAACACATCCTATAAAAAACTAATTAATGATATATACAATAATATATCCTTCTTAGATCCGCCTAAATTTGATAAAGACATAAACAATACATACTTCAACCTAGTTTGTTCAAATAAAACTGACTTTGGCAGTGAACTTGATAAATATGGTATTAAAATTAATAATTCAAATTATTTAAAAATATTTGCTAATTGTCCTCAATAAATATAAAATGAAAATCACTAAATCTATTAGATTAATAATTTTACTTTTCTTTATATCCATTAAATCCATCTCTCAAGTAGCGGTTAACTGCAAAAAAAATCCAATTTATAAAGAAAATGGTGGTTATAAAAGAACCACTATACTAAATAAGACTAAAGTAAAAAAAGAAGCGATTGCAGTCATGGTTTGTGAACTAATGACAGCCATGTGGATTGCCAACAAAAACAATACTCAAACAGATAATCAGAAATCTGAAAAAGATGCAATTTATATTGCAAAAGAAAAAGCAATTGCAGAGACAAACAATCTTTTATATTCTATTGCACAAAAAATTGAAGGTAAAAAAATTAAAAATGTAAAAGATTATGAAGATATTCTTGAAACACTCAAAGAATTAAGGGAGTTGAAGTGTAAAAGAGTTGATCCAATTACCAAGTTTTTAAACAAAAAGATTAATAAAATATATGGAGACATTAGTTTTAAAACTGGAGCCTCTTTGATTTCAGAGGGTGGTAAGATGGAAATCAGTGAAATTATAACTGAAATCAAAAAAGATATAGATGTATGGAGAAATTATATTAATGATTGTAATGAGAAAGTATTTGAAAGTGAATTATTTGTTTTAGTAATTGATGTTGATGGCTATGCTGACCAACAAGGCGCCATTGATAAGAATCAAGCTCTATCTCAAGAAAGAGCAAATGCAGTCAAAACAGAAATCATTAGACAATTGAACTCTGTAATTGTAAATGAAAAAATAAATATAGTTTTTGATAAAATCCAAGCTCGGGGTTTTGGAGAAACTTTACCACCAGGTGTTGAGCAAAAAGGTGAAAATGATCCTTCACGTAGAGTTTGCATAATCAACTCTTTAGTTGGACCAACTGCATTACTAAAATAAAAATTTAGTACTGTATTTATCATTTGTACGCTGTCTAATTTTAATGGCTTATACCTCTTAAATACACGCATCTCTTCTCTTTATCACTAGATTGTATGTTTAAGTGAATTAATATTAACTTATGGTTTTTCTATCATTCACGTCTTCAAATAACAAAACACACACTTCGATTTAGCAATGGCGTCTAGAACATTTCAAAACACACAACCTACCCAAAACCACCGGCTACCCTCTCCCCACCCTCTTCCTCTCCCCATTCCCGCCTTGTATATAATAATGTTTCGCAAGATCTGGACCAATGGCTTCTTCGAAGGCGCGCTTGATGCGAGAAATCTTTTCACTGGCGGAATTGCTTAACACATTTACCAAATCATTAATCCGTTCACGCATTTCAACCCTTGTTCCGGTATGCGATATAAGCTCATAGATTTCTGTCAATTCATCGCGGTGGTCTGGGAGGTCAGATAAAAACAATCCATTTGAATATCGCATAAACAAAAAATACAACGCCTTCTCCAACGGCCTCAACTTGATTTCAATATTGCTGAAGCCGGGCAAATAAATCTTGTTATTCCTTGGATCGATATACACCTCACTCAATTCAACATGCTGCTTGAAGTTCTGTGCATACAACATCTTCACACGCAGGGAGTCCATGATGCCCAATGCATGAATGATGTCCTGCATCGGCATTCGAGCCTTTAACTTGGTCATGCAGTCTCCGCAGACATCTGCCGTGCGCATCTTCAAAATGATATCCTTCTTTTCCATACACAGGTCACTGACGCAACCGATCGCCCTGGCATGTGCCTGCTCGGTAATTGGCCTTTGTGAATCAAATGAGAATCGATGCAGGAGCAGCGCAATCACCTCGTAAGCAATGGGAAATTGTTTCGGACAAGACAAAAACATGTCCCAGTCGGCAGTATGAACAAACCCATTGTTGGGATTGCTTTTGTCGAGTGTTGCAAACCAGTTGTATTTGTTGCCAACCTCGGTCAACATCAACACCATCTCATTCTCAGGTATTGGATTATTATTCCGGTAGATTTCACATTTATTGAAAAGTGTAGACCAAGACGCTGTTTTAACGTATGTAGGAAAAGACCTTCTGGAATCTGAACTGATCAAACTATACATTGGAGGCGCGGTCATTTTACTGAATGCTTCCTCATGCTCATAAAACCGACTGAAAATTTCCTCTTGTGAAAAATCGATGACACTTGCAGGATCACATTTGATGGTAATGGTTCCGTCAACCGCTGTCAGCAAATCATAGACAGCCGTAAAAACTTCAGCAGAAAGTTCAGCGCTCTTAATCAGATGAATGGTCATTTCTCAAGGTATAAAGCAACTCCCGGAATGGTGAATTCCGGGAGTTTTGAAATTAAAACAATTTTCTGATATCCTCTCCCTTTCTCTTCTTGTCATAATAGCCGCGCATAGAAGTATCCAACCTGTCCCAGACTTCTCCTTTCATATCCCTTTTTTCAAAAGCGATGCTGTTTTCCCTACGTATCGACATCCTCTTTGCCACATCCACCGCATCCAGCGTAGCGCCCAGAAAACTGAAAGTCCATGTGCCCGAGGCCTCTCTCTCCTCCACCATCTCCTTCACGTTCTTCAAAGTATAGCGCCGGGAAGCATTTTCATAGCCATCGGTCAAAATCACCATCACAACCGTGGTTGGAAATTCCTTGTTCGATTGCTGCTCCAGTTGGGAGAGCTCTTTCATGGTCTCTGCCATGGCATCCAACATGGCCGTTGATCCATTGGGCACATAATTCTCATTATTCATTTTGTATGCATGCTCAACGGGCTTCATATAATACAGGTGATCCACATGGGTATTGAATGTGGTCAGCCCGATTGTCATCAACTGCTCTGGGAACTCGACTTCCATCTCCCTGATCTTTGCAATCTGCTCATTGAATCCGTTGATGGTCTGGTCAATGCAATCTGACATCGATCCGCTTTTGTCAACAAGAATGTGATAAATGGTTTTTTGTGTTTTGATGATGTTTTTCTTTAATGTGTAAATAATTGGTTAGACAACGGCTGCATAAATTTCATCAGGGTAGGATCCGAAGACAAATTCTGCTACTGGACAAAGCCACAACTGGTGCTCGTATGGTTTACCAGATAGTTCCAGTACATTGTAATATGCGCCGTAGTCCACTAGTGCATGACCAATCAGATCCAGCAATTGCTGATTCAGTCCTTTTCTGAATTTCTTCATGTAGGTTTGCTGTCCTTTAAACGGTTTGGGGGATATTTTCAGTGTAACATTTGAGGTGTTTTCGGAGAGCAAATCGAGAAAAGTATCTGCTCCATCCACCATCATCAGGTTGGCCTTGACGCCCAGGCCCTGCTCAAGGAACTGCGGAAGGTCTGCATACCAGATGCCTTCTTCCTTAACGAATCCCAAAACCTGTACTTCGGTCATTGTGTTTGTTTGCATAATTGTTGATTTGTTTATGCAAAGTTGAACAATTCAAGTACCTCGATTTTTTTCTACAAGCTTGCAGGGAATTGGGCGATTCACCTTTTTTAGCCCTATAATTTGTTTTCCAAGAGGGGGAAAATATTCTCAATTATCTCGCAACAAGTTGAATTAACCGCACTCAACAAATAAAATCCAAGTAATTATCACGGTCAATAATACTGAAACTTGCATCAGGATATGCCTGATCAAAGGCCTTAGGCTTTTGCTTCCGACTGCGTTCATCATATTTTATTTCTACGGCAGACAACTGACCGGAAATTATATAATCCTGAAGGTATAGTGACAAATTTAGTCCGAATTTAGTCAGTAAATCCAATATCAGGTCCTCCAAATGAACCTTTGCCGTTCATTTATTTGCTTGGCTTCAGTTTCAAAAAAGTGATGCAAGGCTATACAATCTCCTTGTGCTTGCCGTAGATCAATTGGCAGACTTTGTCCATTGCTTTGAAAATTTTAATGTCAAATTCATCCGCATTTGTAATGCTGGTCAAAGTGATAACAGCGTCAAATAAAACTCCGTTCTCATGCCGAGAAATGCGTTCGATAAAATCTATTTTATTGCTTCCTGGTTGAGATGCTGAAACGATGGTCTCTTCTGTCTTTGGGTCGATAGCAAATAAAAAACTCATGTTTAAATCTTTTGGTTGATTAGAAATTCTTAATGAAGATGGCAACGGCCACTTGAACTAGTCGTTTTATTTTTACACCGCAGTCCTTTCTTTGTTGTGCCTGTGCATTGACTGGCAACATTGGAAGATTGGGTAGAAGTCTTGCCATCACAGCAATTGGTTCCTACCGTTCGGCCGTGTATTTTGCAAACACAACTGTTCGATTTGCTTCGGTTGCATTTTTGACAAAGCAATTGAATATTGGAAACAGTACTTGTACCTCCGCATGAAAATGGAGTGATATGGTCATATTCCAGACTGAGTGAACTGCCACAACATTTGCAAACGCCTCCATCTCTTGTGAAAACTATTTTTTTTGTTGTTGCTGAAATGTATCGGCTCTGGGAAAAACAGGCGGCACTTAAAAATAAAATAGTTAATAATAGAAATAATTTCCTCATGCTGCTACTAGATTTTACCGTTAACCCATTTTGCTTCTTGTATTATAAAGGACAAATATATTTTTTATTACCTACTCTATACAACAAGCTTTTTAATTTTTACTTTACTATTTTCAAGCAGTGGCCACCGCGTTTGAAAATAAAACCGCGAACGGTTATAACTTTTGACAGCATCGGTTCTTGCACTGACTTTCTTTTGGTGAAATGGTGTAAGTACCCCATTTCAGTTCCAGCTTATTAGTTAGCAATTTGGGTTTTAAATTGTTTCATTTTCCATTCATTGGGTGTCAGATTATTGAGAGATTCATGAGGGCGTCTGTTGTTGTATTCATCCATCCTCTCCGCTGTCAATTGTCTGACTTGATCCAGTTCATAGAAAAGATACGCATCGAGGATACACTCTCGGTAGATTCTGTTGAACCGTTCGATGCAGCCATTCTGCATAGGTCTTCCAGGTTGAATAAACTAGATTTGAATTTCATTGTCTTTTGCCCAGAGTTCAAGTTCTTTTGATGTGAACTCTGGTCCATTGTCTGTTCTAATAATGCTTGGTTTACCCCTTTCAAGAATTACTCTTTCCAGGATTCTGATGATACGTTTAGATGATAAGGACGTGTCGATTTCTATGGCCAGGGCCTCTCGGGTGCAGTCATCAATCAAGTTGAATGTCCTGAACCTCCTTCCGTTAA
>JAURIR010000041.1 GCA_030832645.1 Chitinophagales bacterium
GTACCAGTCCTAGCATTTTATCATAAGTTGCTGTTGCACCAAGTGTAGTGAATATGAATTCATCCTGTTTTGGAAGTTTGGTGATGTCCGTGATAGCAAGGCTTGCAGACTGAGCTGTAGTTACCGGAATATTGTTTGACTCATAGTATGAGTTCCCCGGGAAGAAAGAGTTTCCTACACCAGGAGATTGAAGTGATGCAGAAATCAGTGTATTTCCACCATCCCAATAACCTGCTCGGTTTTCTCCTGCTTTGTACCTTGCTCTTTCTCGAACAGCATTGATATAGGGGAGGGCATCAGTATAGGTTCCAGTGCCAGCTTTTGCCAACCTGATTTTCGCTTCTGCTGCAATCAGGTAGGTCTCTGCTGATCTGGCCAAAATAAAGTCGCGGTTGCCAATAACTTCATTGAGTGAAGACCTTGATCCATCAATATGTTTGCTGAGCGGAGGAAAACTCTGACCAGCAGTGGTCAAGTCTGTATTCAATGCGCCGTCTGTTGTTCTTCCACCAGGATAGGCAACATAGGTTGTTGGGATATTTCTTCCTGTTCCAAAAACATCTTTGACAAGATTGGTGCCTGCTGTCGTTTTTGCAATTTTGGAAAGACTGTACCTTGTGTCACCTGGCTGATTGATCACGAACATGATGCCCAGATCACCTTTTACATTGGGTGCAACAGGACTTGCTCCATTCAGGGCAAACTTTGTCCTGTAAGACTTCCAGAATCTGGAGTCGTTGACCATATCGTACAGTCTGTATGTATAGTAGGTTGTTGCCAAACGGCTGAATGGCCTGTCTCCTGTGATGTCCCTTGCCATCTGATCCTGCACATCATACCTGGATACAAAATACAGGTGTTGGGTATTACCTGTTCCCCTGTTTGTATTGAGGTCATTGGTCAATTGAGCAGATAAAATTATTTCTGGAAGTCTTTCGTTGGCTGAATTAGGACCCCTGTAATCCCAAATGGCACCAAAGTCTGCTGCAAGGGGATGTCCGGCAATAACCTGATCACAAAGTGTAACGGCAGTGCTTAAATCAGTAGCAAGTGTTGTTGAATTCCATGCACTGTTCACCTCGCTGGCCCTGAACAGATGTGCCTTGGCCAGAAAATGCAAAGCAGCATTTTTAGTAATCTTGGCAGGAGCACCGGAAGTTGGCAATAAATCTTTTGCTTTGTTCAAATCTGCGATGATTTGTGCATAAACATCTTTGGGTTGGGACCTGGTGAACTCCAGCTTTACAGTCGAAAGTGGATCGAGCTGCAAGGGAACTGCGCCATACTGAGACACCAGTCTCAGGTACAAATACGCACGGATAAAATAACCTTCTCCCAAAGCAGTGCTTTTTATGGCAGTTGAAGTCGAAGTACTCTTGGTTGCATTTTCAATAAGCAGATTTGCATTACCAATACCCTTGTACAACTCATCCCATTGGAAGTTCGCAGCTGCTGTGTTTCCATTTACAACCGTAATAATTGAGTTGAAGGTTTGATCATAATTGTTCCATGGTGAATTGGATGGATCGCCTCCAATCCTGAATTCGTCTGTACCATAATTGGTTGCGGAATAGAACCACTCACCATTTGTTGGAACGGCGAATGCCTGGAAATATGCTCCCGCAGCCAGTTGAAGAATACCCTGATCAGTTTTTAAGAACTCGGCACTCCTGTCAGTTTTGAGTGTTTCCTTCAGAAAATCTTTTTGACAAGATGACTCAGCAATGATGACAAGAGCAACTATTGCTAATTTGATGATGTTGAAATATTTTTTCATATTCATGATTATTAAAATGAAGCATTAATACCAATGGTGAAACCCCTGTTCCAGGTATTTCCTACAACGTCCATGTCCATAAACTTGATCTGCGAGCTGAGCATACCAGGGTTCTGAACCTGCAGGAATGCTCTCAAATCAGATAAGCCCAATTTGGAAACAGATTTTCCTTTCAGGTTGTAGGACATTGAGATATTACGGATTTTAAGGAACGATGCATTGAGGTAGCCCAGTGCTGGGAAAAATGCATCTCCAGCAGCACCACCTGCATTGAAAATTGGTTTTTGAAATTCAGCATTCGTATTGTTCTCATTGTAATAGTTGATGACCCTGTTCACACTTCTGGCTGCCTGCACTTCACCTCCATAGTTATACTTGTAGTTTAATCTACCATAGATGAAAATATCGAAGGTGAAATTCTTGTAGGACAGGGAATTGGTCATCCCTACAACCCACCTGGGCCTGGTCCAACCAATGATTTGGCGATCAAAGTTTGGCTCAATCTTATTGTCTCCATTCACATCCTGAATCCTGACATTGCCGGGAGTAAATGTATTGCCATTGGCATTGAACTTGGCATATTCTGCCTGGTCGGTTTTCTGCCAAAGCCCCAAAGCCTTGTATCCATAGATAACGCCAATGGGTTGACCGATAAACCAGTTGTTGCCGATATCATCCTGTTTTCCATTGGACAAGCTGACAATCTCATCCTTTTGCCAGGATCCATTGAAAGTTGTAGACCAATTGAAATCAGTGTTTTTGACGTTAACCGTTGTTATGCTGATGTCAATACCCTTGTTGGCAGTTTCGCCTATGTTGGCAAAAGTTGTTGTGTATCCTGTCACTGAAGGAATGGTCCTTTGCATGATCAGGTCTGTGGTCTTAGATTTGTATACATCGATCGTACCGGACAGCCTCCGGTTAAATAGTTGAAAGTCTACTCCTAAATTGTATTGGGTTGTTTTTTCCCAACCCAATTGCTGGTTGGCAAGTTGTGGATTCAAAATAGCACCAGCAACACTTGTGGTATTGTTGGGGTAGAACAATGACAACACTGCTCCTTGTGTAGAATATGCTGCTACTGCGGAGTTTCCTGTAACACCTGCACCAATTCTCAGTTTGAGGTCATTCACCCATTTCACATTGTCCATGAATTTCTCCTGGTTCACCCTCCATGCCAATGCTGCTGAGGGGAATAAAGAGTATTTGTACCCTTCAGCCAGCTGGGAAGCACCGTCCTGACGGGCTGAAACAGTAAGCAAATACCTATCCTTGAAACTGTAGTTTAACCTGGCCATGTAAGAAAGCAACTGTGTTTCAATCAAGTTAGATGCAGTGGTCAATTGACCGGTAACTACTCCACTTGTAAGGGCATTCCAACGCTGACTTTCCAAAGGAATACCATTTCCTGTTACACTTTGTCCGTTGAGTTTATACGCTGTCTGGCTCTGCAAAAGCGTGAGACCAAATGAATGTTCTCCAACAGATTTGTCGTAATACAACAGATGATCGAGTGTATAGGAAAATCTCTTTTCATTGTTCACAGAAGCCCAGCTTGTACTTCCGCCATTGGCGACAGATTTAGAATCAATATATCCTCCATTTTCATATTGAGAGATGTCTGGACCAAAATTCATCCGGTATTTTAATCCTTTCAACACAGGGATAACCGAGCCAATATTTAATTGTGTATAAATACTACCAAATGTCCTCAGGGTCACGCGTTGATCAATATTGTACAGCCATTCGTCTGCAACATTTTTGATGGCATTGTCCCCCCCAGGGAATAGAATTCTGTCTCCATTGGCGTCATATGGTAAAGCATATGGGAATATAGACCTGGCAGATTCATACAGCCCCCCTGATGGACTTCCAATGGTTGCAACACCTCTTCCTGATTGGCCAAATTGTTGCATGTTGTAATTGACATTGATGTTGCTTCCAAGAGAAAACCAGCTTGTTGCATTGAAGTCCAGGTTGACTTTTGCTGTATACCGCTGGAAGGATTGTCCTTTGATTGTACCGGTGTTGTTCAGGTAACCCAGTGAAGCGTATGCTTTCAATTTATCGGTACCACCACTTACACTCAAAAGATTGTCTGATGTTATTGAACTTTGTTTAACAATGGCTCCCCAATCAGTGGTGGTCACTTTAGATCCATCCCATGTACCAGATGCCCAACCTTTTTCGATATTGCTCCAAGCAGTAGGATCACTGGTTGCACTGAAAAACACCCTGTCTGTGGCAATAGTAGGCTGATCTCCCCTGGGGTATGTGCTGACACCGGTTGTTTGGTTCAGTCCGGCATAATAATATGCCCATCTGCGGTATGTGATGTAATCACCTGCATTGAACATTTTTCTGCTGTCATTCAAGGTTTCAGATGTGATATTGTGATTGAAATTAACAACCAATTTTCCTGATTTACCCTGTTTTGTTGTAACAATGATAACACCGTTTGCTCCACGGGATCCGAAGATAGCGGTTGCTGATGCATCCTTCAAAACATCGATAGACTCAATATCTTGTGGATTGATATTGTCGATACCGCCTGTTGTAAGTGGAATTCCGTCCACTACAAACAACGGAGAATTGGATGCAGTCAATGAACGGACACCTCGGATATTGATGGATCCAACCGTTCCGGGCCTTTCATTTGATGATATATCAACTCCTGCAACTTTGCCTTGCATGGATTGAACGGCATTGTTTACAGGCCTTGATCGTATGTCTTTTGCACCGATACCCGCAACTGAACCAGTCACATCTTTACGCTTTACAGTGGCGTAACCAACCACGACAACTTCTTCAAGTCCTTTCGTGTCTAGCAAAAGAACGATGCTTAAATTGTTACTTGTTTCGTTGTAAGGTACTGTTTGGGTGGTGTATCCTGTAAATGACATGGAAAATACCCCATTGCCTTTTACTGTGATACTGAACTTTCCACTTGCATCTGTCAGTGTAGATGTATTGGATTTTTTGTCCTCTACGACTACACCCTGTAAGGGTTCTTTCTGTTCGTTAAGAACAATACCCTCAATTTTACGGGTAGATGTACCCTGGGCATTTACGGTTTGTACCATGAAAAAACAAAGCACGGCACAAGCGATCAGCGTTCGCATTTTGGTTAGAAAATTTGGATTCATGTTGATGATTTTAATCAATGCTAATATGGGTCTGAAAAAGATAGCATGCCAAGTTCTGATATTTTACTTCTAGTTGCTTGAAATTGTCATGAATAATTTACGCAATCGTTCCCGGGTTTGATCAGACTTTTAAAGACAAATCATAGTGTGATTCTGCTGCATCATTTGTGTTTTAACTTAAAAAAATGTCTACATTTAATTAAAGCATCTGATTATCATGAAATTACGTCAACACTTGTGGTGCGCCATCATCTGTGTTTTGTACTCAATCCAGGCATACGCCCAGGAAAAAGATGATGTCAATACGCCCCTTCACCTGCTACCAGCTCAGTATGCTACTCCTTATAAAGCTCCGGATAAAGCAGTTGTGAAAGAAGTGTTGGACAGGATATTTAACTACATCAATCAGAACACACCTCTGGAGTTGATTGATACAGTAACAAGAAAAAAAATTGACTCGCCGGAATCACTGACCAAAAATGTCATCCTCAAAAAAGGCGTTTTCAGGATCACCAGCTATGAGTGGGGAGTTGTGTACAGCGCATTGCTCAATGTCTATCAGCGCACCGGGGATAAAAAATACGTCAATTATGTAAGAGACCGGCATGAGTTCATTGCCCATTGGGCGGGCATTTTCAGGGAAAAGATTGCTAAAGGCGAGTTGTCGATGAATGGTGATTTCGCCCTTCGTCAACCCGTTGCGCCACATGCATTGGATGATGTTGGTGCGGTGGCCGCGTCCATGATAAAGGCTCAAATACAAGGGATATCCACCGGGCTCGACAAGCAGATAACATTTTACCTTGATTATATTTCTCAAAAAGAATTTAGGTTTCCCGACAAGACCATTGCAAGGAATCGGCCACTTAAAAATACGTTGTGGCTGGATGATTTGTATATGGCGCTACCGGCTTTGGCCCAGATGGCAAAATACAGCAACAAGAATACATATTTTGATGACGCCATTTATCAGCTGGAATCTTACAGCAGCAGAATGTTTGTTACCAGCAAGGGCTTGTTCATGCATGGCTGGGTGCAGGATATGCAGACCCATCCTGCTTTTCACTGGGCAAGAGCGAATGGATGGGCACTGCTGACCATGACAGAATTGCTGGATGCACTACCCACTAATCATCCCAAAAGAAATTTTGTCTTGAGCCTTTTTCGCAAGCATGTAGAAGGGTTGGTCAGGTTGCAGGATGGGACAGGCTTCTGGCACCAGCTCTTGGATAGACCCGATTCGTATCTTGAAACTTCTGCCACTGCCATTTATACTTATTGTATAGCCAAAGCCTGCAATGAAGGATGGTTGGATAAGCTGGCCTATGCGCCGGTTGTGGCACTGGGTTGGAATGCAGCTTCTTCTAAAGTAAATGCTGCCGGGCAAGTAGAGGGAACATGTGTAGGAACAGGCATGGCATTTGATCCTGCTTTTTATTATCACAGACCTGTGAGCAAATTTGCAGCCCATGGTTATGGCCCACTGATCTATGCAGCTTCAGAAGTCTTGGAATTGCTGAACAAAGGCGAATTTAAAATCAATGACAGTGCCTTGATTTTTTATCCCAATTGATCAGAAATTTATTGATTGATTTTTACAAATTCCAGTATATCCCCTGGTTGACAATCCAGCACTTCACAGATGGTTTCTAATGTGCTAAAACGAATTGCTTTCGCTTTGCCCGTTTTAAGTATTGACAAGTTGGACAATGTTATGCCAACCTTTTCTGATAGTTCATTCAACGACATTTTTCGTTTTGCCATCATTACATCCAGATTGATTATTATGGGCATAATTATATGGTTGAATCGTTTTCAGTTTGGAGTTCAATACCTCGTTTAAAAATTTTTGCTATGATATAGATTACACCTGCCATTAAAATATAGGCTTGGCTGTCTACCCAAAACGCATTGAGCATGTCTATGTCATATCCTTTATGTGATAAATTTTTTGCTATTTGTCTCGCCACAATACTTACAAAGCCAATTACAAAAGTAATGTAGCTGATAGAACTGATTTTTTGTGAAACAAAGCTGCTGAATGGTTTATCGAGGTCCAGCTTACTGGTAAGTTGGATGACGTTATAAAAGAGAACCGATTTTAATATTGCGATGACTAGAATGAGAGAATGCATCATCACAAAAATTCCTTTGCTTCTGTTGTACATTTCACTTAAGTCAAGCTTATTGTATAAATATTTGGCAACTTCTGGTTTGAAAAGACTGTAAATGAAGTTGAACAACAAGGCACCTGCCTCAATGGACAATGCAACGAAAATAATCCAAGCCACAACGGTCAGAACTTTAAAGACAAAAATGTTTTGCTTTTCCATCACTTTGAAATTTATTGTCTAAAGGTAATAATTATTTATTGTTTATCAATAAATAATTATCGAAAAAATAGTGAAAACTTCGATGGGTACTAAACAGGCTTTAGCCCTTTTGTTAATTCAACGCAACTCCCACCACAAACCCCAGCCAGGGTTTTTTGTGGTAGATCCATATTTTGCTATCACGGTTCAGGAGTTGATCAACCCCTATTGCAAGGCCAAAACTGGCTACGTTAGATTCTATGAACGCAGCAATACCAGTTTGCATGATCATTCCATTGTACTCATCAACCCGCCTGTTATTCGTCGTAAAGGGATTGATGATTGTAGTACCTGGACCTGCAAAAAATCCAATATCATATCCCATGTTTCCAATGTTTACCTGCCTTTTTTCCAAGGGATCTCTGTTGGTCGTTATACGATATTTATCATTTCTCCAGCCAATATACATGGCCATGTTCAGGTCTGTGTTCAATTGTGCAGGTAATCTTTGAATCGAAGGTTGATATTTTAAAAGAATAGAAGTGATATCAATATCAAGGCTTTGTTTCTTGAAAACCATCTTGTTGATTAAAAGGCTATCTGTATTTTCCAGAGGGATGGTGAATAGCCGTTTTGTAACACCTTGTTGCTTTATGTGATCGTAAATATCTATTTTTTCATTAGTGATATCCAAGTAAACCAACTGAACTGGTTTATTTTCAGTTTTCAAATGATAAAATCCATTGTTTAATCCATGAAGGGAAGCTTTCTCAATTGTTTTGCAAGAAGCAAAAAGCATTATTGAAAAGATTAAAATACCAATATACTCAAAGCTGTTTTTCATGGCCAATGAATAAATATCAATTTTTACATCTTCAGTGCAGCATGTAAAGGTTATTTATTCTTGGTCACAGAATTATTGATTATTTGTAACTATTTTTTAATTGGGTTCTGCTTTTCTTATAGAAAATCATTGCAAAAACTACAATAAATAACATGAGGTGCAGGAATGTTATAGAATAATAGACAAAATATGAGACCTGAACCTGAGGCGCCGGTAATTTTTCTATCAACATACCTGGGCCGGTATTACCTCCTGAAAAGATAAAAGATTGAACAAAGTTCCATCCAAAATGCATACCGATGGGTGCGTACAAAGATTTGGTTCTATAATATTCTAAAGCATAAACGACGCCAGCAGAAAAGGTGATCAGGAAGATCCATATCATTTTTACAGGGTCATTGAATATTTCATAAGTGAACCAATGGTAGACCCCAAATGCTGTAGCAGAAATAAAAATGGCTTTTGTTCCGCCCCATTTCTTGATCAATAAATAAAAGATTACTCCCCGAAAAATCAGCTCTTCATATAGCACAGATTTAATGTTATACCAAGCGCCATTGATAAATAATTGCCAATCCAAAGCAGGATTTAGCATCCATGATTCATTTGCATATAACATTCTCAGCAGGAATGTTACAGAACTGCAACAACCTGCAGTACATGTGTAAAGAAGAAGGTCGGCAATTCTTGATTGATTTGGTTTTAATCCCAAAACAGAAAGATTGCCTTTTTCTGCCCAATAAATGAGGATATAAGACAATAAAAATTGAACGAGAAGTCCGATCATTTTATACTTTAGTGATGTTCTTATTACTTGAGTGAATATGCATCTATTAGAAAATTAAACATTGAATCATTTAGGTCTGTTCCAAAAATCAAAAATAGAACCAATTGCTGTGCCTATTGCCAAGCCCAATGCTACAAATTGTGTTGAATTTTGTGTTTTTTGCCCCAAGACATAGCCAATGGCTATTCCGACCGCTGAGCCGAAGCCAATACCTATTCCAGGATTCAATTGTTTCTTTTTACTCATATTGTATGTTATTTGCCGTCTTTGCTTTTTACTGTTTGCACTATCACATTCCTAGCCAATGTCTTAAAACGGACGCCGTTTTTTTGAACAACTGTAATGGTAATATGTCCTGTCTTGCTTGTATTTAAATCTTGTACAGTTCCAGATTTCCCTTTATGGGTTCCACCAACAACCAAGCATTGATCTCCATTTTTTAATTCATTTGTTTGATTATTCATATCTGTGATGTTTCTACTATTTTAGCAATTTAAATGTATATATCCGGTGCAATATCCTATTTGAATTGTAATAAATCAATTCTTGATAAATTTTTAGAATTATCACTTATTTTGAGAATTATATCCCATAATGATCCATCACCTCTTTTCTGAACCGTTAACCGCTAGTAATGGTATCGAACTTGATTTAAGCGCTACCAATCTGGAATTAAATGCATCTGTCTATGGCAATGCCTCAGCTTTTTGCGATTACATAGAAGCAAAATTAGGCGCAAAAATCGGTTATGGAGGCTACCTGGAACACCGGGTCATTTATGAGTCACATGATAATTTCGCGACTGATTCCGCAGATTTCAGGAATATTCACCTGGGCATGGATTTTTGGACAACTGCGGGAACTCCCGTTTTTGCTCCATTGGATGGTGAAGTGCACAGCTTTCAAGTTAATCAGGGACTAGGAAATTATGGCCCTACAATCATTTTATATCATCCTGCCGAGAAAATCTACAGTTTATATGGGCACTTATCAAGTGCCGATTTGGTTGAGCTCGAAGTAGGATCACCGATAGCGGCGGGTCAGCTGCTTTGTCACTTGGGGAAACCTGATGAAAATGGGGGATGGCCGCCACACCTTCATTTCCAATTGATCCGCGATATGCAAGGCTTTCAAGGTGATTATCCTGGCGTTTGTTCTCAGCGTGATCTTGTCTTTTATGCGAATAATTGTCCTGATCCTTCAACTTTTTAATTCTCTATTAAATCATTACTTGACTT
Organism: Chitinophagales bacterium; assembly: GCA_030832645.1. Taxonomy (GTDB): domain Bacteria; phylum Bacteroidota; class Bacteroidia; order Chitinophagales; family Chitinophagaceae; genus Pollutibacter. The sequence goes on from JAURIR010000041.1 coordinate 10,105, forward strand.
CAAAGAATAAATGACTCATTAAGCCATTGCCCAGACAAATGAATGCTATAGATTATTTTCACTTTCTATCACCTTGAGCCAGCTTTTTCTTGATCTCATAAACCTGTTTTCTCATTTCAGCCAAAGAGCCGATCAAAATATAATATTCATATTCGTAAATCGAATTTTTATATAGGATCTCATCTTTTATTGGTGCTATATAGGAGGTTGAACCATCTGAGGCTTCTTTACCGGGTACCCCAGCCATTCCAGCCAAGAACATGGTGCATTTGGGATTGTAAACAAGCATTCCAACATGAGCATCATCAACAAATGCCATCCAGTTTTCTGATACTTCCTTGTATCTGCCCCAGAATCCAGTGGAAAGATTTTTTACTTCCAACTTTTTGTAAGGCTCATTCGTAAAGGGGGCATTCCCTTCATAGGTAAAAAGATTTTTCAAAGCAGAGATTGGATAAACAGCCGGTAATTCCTGGTTGAGCATCAAACTATCGCCATATATTTCATCTGTACGATGACAAGTGAGTCTGTTTCGGATGGTCAATATATTCCCCTTCAAGAATGTCCATTGTTCCATTTCCGCTTCGGCTGGGCGATTGTTCATGTCCCATTGCATGGGGATGCATTTCACATACAAGCTATCCTTTGATTGTTTGTAGTCAAGGATTTTAGCGCGATTGCGAAACACATCGCCCACCTGAATCGGGTTCCATGCCCATGGTGACCAATTGGGTGATTGACCCTCTGCCTTTCGATCAAGGCTTTTACCTGCGTAATAGGATTGTTGAATATAACGGCCTTCGTCGGCAATATTTACAAAACTGCGTTGAGATCCTGAGTTAGAAATCCAGGAAATAGCACCACCTCGGGTAAGGTCGAATTTCACAGTCAGCTTCCCATTGTCTGCAACCATTTCTTTGGGTGTTGGGGTATTGATCTGTTTATCTGTTTGCCCGAAACAAACTGTTACGCTTAGCAATGTAGATAGGATGAAACTGCCTTTCATGACTATTGTATATGCAGTAAAAATAATTGATTGCAGCTCATGGTTATTTTGAAACTAAAGGGTTTGATCAGCTGCATTCCAATCCCACAGAACAATATCCCATCCAAAACCACCGTACATCAATTCATTGATGACTTGAAATCCCCTTTTCTTGTGTGCTTTAAGAGAGCGGACATTTGCTTTTGCTACATCTGTAACCAGATAAGTGAATTCATTGGAAAGACAATCCCGGAAATGTCCATAAAGTTTTTGAACCAGGTCTTGTCCGCGGTATTCTTTTGCCACACACAATTGACCAACAACTATATAGTTGACATCTTTTAATAATTGCCCATTGTATTCACATGCATCGATGGCGTCAAAAAGATCTTCAATAAGATCATGACCATTTTTGCTCTCTTTGGTTGTTACCAGCGCATAACCAACAACTTTATCGCCATCTTTTGCAATAATGGATGATGAAACTGCATTCATCTCCTGCAAATATTCAATTGTGTAAGACGCAGTAAGGAAACCCTGGTCAATGGCCTCTTCAGCAGTTATATTCTGCTTCAAATTCAGTGCTTGCAAATCCCTGATGCCAATTATTTCAATTGGGCTTGATACCCTTGTAATATTCATCAATAAAAATACAAAAACTGCAGCTTAATTATGATTGGATGATTAAAATTATCAATGTCAGTTATTCAAAAGTTCACACTTCGTTCACCATGTCGAAATTTTACTTACTATTCCATCCGTCCAAGATTCCTGATTTAATCTCATTGTAATTTGAAATAAAAAGGGTCACTAAAACAATCAAAAGAATAATTTTCCAATTGTTTTTGATTAGCGTTTTTAAGTCATTGATGAATTGATTCATATCTGTGATTTTAATGGTTAAATTAAATTCATAAGGTTTTGTCTCAGATTTATTTACAAATTCAGTCAAGTCGGTTTTTAATATGTCCCCAATCACCTTTAATGAATGAAGACTTGGTTTTACCTCGTTATTTTCAATTCTTTGAATTGTTCTTGGAGTTAAACCAGTTTGTTCAGAAAGCTCTTTTTGAGAGATATTCAAACTTGTTCTGATCTCTTTTAATCTTGTACCCAATCCCATTTTGCAAATATGATATTGAAAATTGAATAATTTATTGACATTTAGGCGTCATTTGGACGTCATTTTACAACAACAAAGCTAGAATACACATGAATTCAAACAAATTGAATTAAAAGTTGAAATTTCTTGAAATGAAACGATGCAGCTATAAGGCTATGCTCGAACGTGTGACTATAAAGAAATTATTTTTCTTCCCGGGTAAGTAGGTATTCATTTCTTTTAATCCACTTGTCCGATCCCTCAAATTTCACATCTTTGACAACAGAAAAGGTTTTCGCCTTTAATGTATAAGTATGCCTCAAAGTTGCCTTTTTATGGTCATTCCCATCTTCTCCTTCTTTTTCAGTAACCAAGATAAAGCCACCTTCAGTAGCTTTTCTAAATTCTACTATTTTATCTTTTCCAAATAGTTTGTCATTAACATAAGTTGTATCCATTGAGTTTGCGTGTGGTTCATCTGGATATTCATATCTCATGATATAGCCACCCTTATTATCAGTTAAACGAATCTTGATGTTAGCTAATATCGAATAAGGTTTGCCAGAAGTATAATCCAGGTAAGTTAATTTTCCTTTCCAATTACCAACAGAAGCCATTAAATCTTTGATCTGGAATGATTGTGCATTTGTGGAAATGTAAAAAAGCAAAAACAAAGTTGCAACCACTATTTTTTTCATGAAACAAATATAACCAAAAGATGCAGCTATAATTGTTCATTGTGTACAAAACTGTAAGAGAATTAAAAGGATAAAATTATTAACAATTTTATGTTCATTGCCCAAATGTGAGAAGGTTGTTGTCTGGGTCAAGCAAAGAAAATTCTATTTTCCTCCAAGGTTTCACATCTAAATGCCCATTAGGATGAATATATACAGAATTTTCTAAAAATGCCTTATAAAGATTTTCAATTTCTGTAACTCTTATATAAACTTGTCCATCGTTTTCGTTTGGATCGAGTCAATTGAATTCAAAAAAATGCAATTCAAATTTATCTTTTCTGACCAAAAGATAATTATTGTAGTTGCCCAAAATTTCAAATCCTAATTTATTTTGATAGAAATTCACTGTGTTGATTTTATTTCGCATCGGAAGTTTGGGTATTACAACTTGAAGCATATTATATTTTTTCTTTAATGTTAAAATTAAAAGTTTGGCTTTTCTGCAATTTTATAGGAAGTATCTAATTGCATTCCTGAAAATTAAGAAGAGAAACACAAATTTGTAGACAATTACTTCATTTCATTGATTCATAAGAAATTGAGCTAGTTGAACATCATCTGTTGTAAAGCCAATTTCTATTCCAAATGGCTTTTCACATAAATTACAGTCGGTAAAACCATCCTTAAATTAAAATTCGATAACATTTAAGATGCAAAAGATAGAGTTGTTTCCCTTGAAAATTATCTCACCATAAGAATTATCTGGTGTAATAAAATTTTGATTGACCCCAATGCTTGTTCATAACCGGGGTTTCTTTTTAATTATGATACAAAGATGTAATGATATAGAAATAGATAAAACCCATTTCTTGCTATGTTATCATGTATCTAACTTCGCACTTTCCCATCCAATGATAGCAGACTTTCTAGTACTTCCCCACATATATCCACCAATATTACCAGACGATTGAATAACTCGATGACATGGAATTAGAAATGCAATAGGGTTACTTCCAATTGCCGTTCCAACAGCCCTTGAAGCATTCGTGTTTCCAATTTGCATAGCAATTTGTCCATAAGTTGAAAGGCGTCCCATTGGAATTTTTAACAGTGTTTCCCACACCTTAAGTTGAAAATCAGTCCCTTTCAAATGCAATTTTATTGTTGATAATTTGCTCCAATCATTTTGAAAGATACACAAGGCGTTTTTCTGTATTAAATCTAAATTTTGCTGAAAAGACGCGTTTGGAAACTTTGCTTTTAAATCATTCAACGAACTATTATCGTCAAAAGACATATAACATAAACCTTTATTTGTAGAAGCCACGAAGAGATTACCAAATGGACTTTCTGCAAAACTATAATTGATAAAAAGGTTTTTGCCACCGTTTTTGTATTCTGCAGGAGTCATTCCCTCAATATTTATAAATAAATCGTGAAGTCTTCCTGTACTGGATAGTCCGGTCTCGATAGCTGTATCAAAAAGTGTAGCTTGATTGGTTATCAATAATTTTTTCGCATGTTCAATACTTGTGTATTGTAGGAACTTTTTTGGTGTGGTACCAATCCATTCGCTGAATAAACGTTGAAAATCAAACGGACTTAAATGAACATGTTCCGCTATATCATCAAGACTTGGCTGAGATTTGAAATTGGACTTTATGAATTCAATTGATTCAGCTATTTTCTGAAAATTGATTTGTTGTTGCTCGTTCATTTCATTTATTCTATTCTACAAATGTCTGAACAAAACTTCATTGAATAAATCCAAAAATTGCTATTTATCAGAAACATCTATAGGTCATTAATGTACGAAGAAAAGCCATCATTTCGGATAGCTCGTCTAGTTTCGCCCCCCCACAGAAGAAAGATGCAGCTATAATGCGATGATTGAGTATGTGACAATCAGGAAACTAAAGGGTTAAACTTCGTGTCAAATTGCAAGAAGTCTATTTTTCATTTAACCCAATTCCAAATCCAAACATTGCTGCAACCAAGGCCAAGTGAATAATCAAAACTGTCCTTTGCCAAGCTGGCCTGTCATTCCACTTTTGTTCCGTATCAAATGGATCAAATGCTAACCCAATACCAAGCGATGAGGCAGATGACATATAATCTTTATTAAAAAAAGCCTGATATAGACCAATTAATAAAAAGCCGAAATAGAGAAATTTATTGAATGGAGTTTTCATTTTGAGTCTATTTGATTTAAATCAAAATTAAAAATCCTTTTAGAAAAAACAAGAGATGCAGCACGCCTAACCCACTGATAGACAATAAAAAGACAACATTTCTGTCGCCTTGTGCAGTTTGGCTCCCCTTACAGACGAAAGATGCAGCTGTAATACGATGATTGAGTATGTTGCTATCAGGAAATTAAATCTATCGAACATTTGTGATTTATTTTAAAATCGATTCACCATCAAAAAAGTTTACTCCTTTGTCCGTTTCAATTCGCAGGTTTCCATTTTTTTCAGTTGATAGTTTCGTAATTGTATTACTCAACAAGCCATCCTTAGTTGTATAATTTAAAAACCCCCTTCCTGTAAATTTCCAAAGACCAGCATCTATAGTAGCAATACAAAGTGAGCCATACTTATCTTCTGATATAGACCAAACTCTTGCCATTGTACCTAATTTCCCTTTTAAATTATTTTGAAAATCGGGGTTTTCCAGATGGTATTTTTGAGTAAAATTGGTCAATAGTTTTCCATCGTATTTAAATAACCCAAAACCATTGTTCCCAATCCAAATGTTACCTTTTTTATCCTCGTAAATTGCACGAATGGCCAGACCTAATTCAGGGGTGTCAAGCCAAGAAAATGTTTTACCATCATATTTACATACGCCCCTACTTTCTGTCCCAAACCACATATTCCCCTTCCTGTCTTTTAACGTGGAATAAATGGCATATGGAGTAGAAGAATAATTTATTTTCAATTTTGAAGTTTGGGGCAAGTCAATTTTTCCCACAGATTTTGATGAAATTAAATGCCCAAGAATACTTTGACTTTGTGGAATTTGATAAAAGTTAAATCCCAACAAAATATTTGTCAAAACGAGAATGTGAAATAATACGGTCATTCATAAATTTAATTAAAAAGATGCAACTACCCTAACTCACTGATGGACAACAAAAAAGGCGACATTTCTGTCGCCTTGTGCACTCTGGCTCCTCAGACTGGACTTGAACCAGTGACCCTCTGATTAACAGTCAGATGCTCTAACCAACTGAGCTACTGAGGAATTTCCCGTTAAGGGACGCAAAAATAGGGATTTTCGGGTTTTTTAAAAAGAAAATAAGGGCCTTAAAGCCAGGAATTACCAAGTCATTTGCAAACACTGATCATCAATCCTTTCGTGGGAACTGGCCTGTATGCTAAACAGACCGCACAATCCGTCCCCTTGGGACTATTGTCTATCCTGAAATAGAATTCATCCCCCTCTTTCAAAGTGG
>JAURIR010000042.1 GCA_030832645.1 Chitinophagales bacterium
AGCCCTACTTTATCAGTGGGGGTATTGGTCCAGATGATTTTTCAGCACTTAGCACCTTGGAAAAAAAATCAGTCCAATTATACGGGATTGATATCAACAGCAAGTTTGAAGAAATTCCTGGCTATAAAAATTTGGATAAAATATCCTCTTTCATTGAGCAATTAAAAACAAACTAGAATGAATAAAATATTTTCTGCTCCTGATGTTCATGGTTATTATGGTGATTTTGGCGGTGCATTCATTCCTGAGATGCTTTATCAGAATGTGGAGCAATTGCAAGCGCAATACATGCAGATTTACAACGATGCTGTTTTCCAAAAAGAATACCATGATCTCTTGAGGGATTATGTCGGAAGACCCACCCCACTTTTTTTGGCAGAACGTTTGAGTGATCTCTATCAATCTGATATCTATTTAAAAAGAGAAGATCTATGCCATACGGGTGCACATAAGATTAATAATACTGTAGGTCAAATATTATTGGCATTGAGATTGGGCAAAAAGCGAATTATTGCTGAAACCGGTGCTGGTCAACATGGAGTGGCTACTGCCACTGTTTGTGCATTGAAAGGGTTGGAGTGTATTGTCTATATGGGTGAAAAGGACATTGAACGACAGGCTCCCAATGTGGCACGTATGAAAATGTTGGGTGCAAAAGTAATTCCCGCCACCAGCGGTAGTAAAACGCTGAAAGACGCTACCAATGAAGCTATTCGCGACTGGATCAACCATCCTACAGATACACATTATATCATTGGATCTGTTGTGGGCCCACATCCATATCCCGACATGGTTGCAAAATTTCAGTCAATCATCAGTCAGGAAATAAAAGAGCAATTGTTGTCCAAAACCGGCTCCGCTTTGCCTACACGTATTGTAGCGTGTGTGGGAGGCGGAAGCAATGCTGCAGGAGCCTTTTATCATTTCTTAGATGAACCATCTGTAGAAATCATTGCAGTAGAAGCTGCAGGTCATGGTGTTAACAGTGGCATGAGTGCTGCAACTACTCAATTGGGTGTTCCTGGTATTTTGCATGGCAGTAAAAGCATTGTAATGCAAACAAATGATGGACAGGTAGTGGAGCCGCATAGCATTTCAGCCGGCTTGGATTACCCAGGAATCGGACCAATGCATGCCAATCTTTTTGCTTCTGGAAGAGGAAAGTTTTTATCAGCAACAGATGAAGAGGCGTTGAAATCTGCCTTTGATATTTCTAAAATCGAAGGAATAATTCCTGCATTGGAAACAGCACATGCCTTTGCAGTGTTGGGAGATCTTGGAATGAAAAGAGGGGAGACTACCGTTATTTGTTTGAGTGGTCGAGGCGACAAAGACCTTGGAACCTACATGAATGCAATGAATGAACAATAAAGTTGAATAATGGGACGAATCGAAAATGTTTTTAAGAAGAAATCATCGGGGGTATTGAATGTTTATTTCACTGCCGGTTATCCATCGTTCGACAGTACGGTGAGTATCATGAATGCCTTGCAGGAATCCGGTGTCGATATCATTGAGTTGGGAATGCCCTACAGTGATCCATTGGCAGATGGCCCTGTAATTCAGGATAGTAGCTCGGTTGCTTTGAACAATGGAATGAGTATTGCCGCATTATTCAATCAGTTAAAAGGATTTAGGAATACCATTCATCTTCCAGTTGTTTTGATGGGATACATGAATCCAGTGCTGCAATTTGGATTTGAAAAATTTTGCGCAGAGGCGGCTGCTGTAGGAGTAGATGCATTGATTTTGCCTGACCTTCCTCCTTTTGAATTCGAAGAGAAATACAGCGAAATCATAAAGAAACATAATTTGGATTTTATTTTCTTGGTAACCCCTGAAACATCCCTGGAGAGAATCAAACGATTGGATCGTTTGAGCAGTGGCTTTCTGTATGCTGTTTCTTCATCATCCACTACAGGAAACGAGAAGGATTTAAATGTTGTTGCTAAATACCTAGACAGGTTGAAGTCTATGGAATTAAAGAATCCAATCATGGTAGGTTTCGGAATCAAAGACAAAGAATCATTTGATGCAGTAAATGCACACGCAAACGGAGCAATCATTGGCTCTGCTTTTATCAATGCACTTTCAAAAAACAAGGACAGTGTACAAGCCACAAAAAGTTTTATTTCCTCTGTTTTAAAGTAACGTATGAAAGTTGTTGTTATTAAATACAATGCTGGAAATGTAAAATCAGTCGAGATAGCACTTGAGCGTTTGGGCATCACCTCTGTACTATCTGATGATCCTTCAGAAATTCTTTCGGCAGATAAAATAATTTTTCCAGGAGTAGGCGAAGCCAGCTCTGCGATGAGCTATCTAAAAGAGCGGAAGTTAGACCAACTGATTTTGGGGGTACAACAGCCTTTCTTAGGTATTTGCTTGGGTATGCAATTGATGTGTACTCATTCAGAGGAAAACAATACTATCTGCATGGGTATATTTTCTGAGTCTGTGAAGAAGTTCGATTCAGGTGACACAAAATTGAAAATACCTCAAATAGGCTGGAATACTATCTATCATATGAAATCAGCGCTTTTCAAGGAAATTCCCGAGAACAGCTTTTGTTATTTTGTACATGGATATTATGCAAGCAAAGGAGATCAAACGATTGCCACTACTGAATATGGATTGGAATACAGTTCGGCTCTTCAAAGCAGAAATTATTACGGTGTTCAATTTCATCCTGAAAAAAGTGCAGCAGTAGGAAACAAAATCATTCAAAATTTTATTGATATCTAAGCATGCAAATAATTCCTGCCATTGATATTATTGAGGGAAAGTGCGTGAGGCTGACAGAAGGTGATTATTCACGCAAAACCGACTATGCTATATCCCCATTAGAAATGGCCAAGATCTATGAGGGTCATGGAATAGAGCGATTGCATGTTGTTGATTTGGATGGGGCGAAAAACGGGAAAGTTCTCAACTGGAAATCCATTGAAGAAATTTCCAATCAAACAAAACTTGTACTTGATTTTGGAGGAGGGGTAAAATCCATCGATGACGTAAATAGAATCAAGGATTTGGGTGTGCAATATGTAACAATAGGAAGTATTGCCGTACAGCATCCTGATATATTTGCTCAATGGCTAGTTACAATTGGGGCTGATAATTTTTTATTGGGAGCAGATGTAAAAGACGAAAAAATCATGATCAGTGGATGGCAGGAAGCATCTTCCATTGAGCTTTTCTCCTTTATTGATGAATACGTAAAAAAAGGAATTCGTCACATATTTTGTACTGATGTTTCAAAGGACGGAAAATTAGAGGGACCTTCCTTTGATCTTTACAAAAGGTTAAAAGATGCTTTCCCTTCTACTCACATCATCGCCAGTGGCGGTATTTCTTGCCTAGAAGATCTTCACAAATTGAAAGCATCCAATTGTGATGGTGCGATTATTGGAAAGGCTATTTATGAGAATAAAATATCACTCAAGCAGTTGACAGATTTTATAAGTGGCAAAAAATAATACATGCTTACGAAACGTATCATACCGTGCCTAGATATTAAAGATGGTCGTACTGTCAAGGGTACTCATTTTGTCAATTTACGCGATGCAGGAGACCCAGTTGAATTGGCTGCATTGTATGCAGAACAAGGTGCAGATGAATTGGTGTTTTTAGATATCACGGCAACAAACGAAAAAAGAAAAACACTTGCTGCACTTGTTCATAGAATTGCACATAAAATCAATATTCCATTTACGGTCGGGGGTGGTATCTCCTCTAAAGAAGATGTGAGGGTTTTGCTTGATTCAGGTGCCGATAAAATTTCCGTCAATACAGCAGCATTCAATCGTCCTGATTTGATCAATGAATTATCGTCCGAATTTGGAAGTCAATGTGTCGTATTGGCAATTGATATCAAAAAGCAGGAAGATGGGGAATGGTATGTATATCTCAACGGTGGCAGGGTAGCCACATCCACAAAAGCAATTGACTGGGCCTTAGAAGGGGTGAAAAGAGGGGCAGGAGAAATTTTACTGACTTCCATGGATCACGATGGGTCTAAAAAAGGATTTGCAATCGATATCACCCGAACGATTTCAAGCATGGTCAATGTACCTGTCATCGCCTCTGGTGGCGGAGGTACTCCTGAGCATTTTGAAGAAATATTGAATGGAAATGCAGATGCAGCCCTTGCTGCGAGTATTTTTCATTTTAAGGAGGTAAGCATCCCAGATCTTAAAGCATTCTTAAGAAGTAAGCAAATACCTATTAGATAAAAAGCATTCAGTAATTTTACAGGGATGAACGTGAACATTGATTTTTCAAAATATGCTGATGGATTGGTTCCTGCTATTATACAAGATGTAGATACCAAGAAGCTGCTCATGATGGGGTTCATGAATCAGGAAGCTTTTGACCAAACTATGTCATCTGAGAAAATCACTTTTTTCAGTCGTTCCAAGCAAAGGATTTGGGTGAAAGGAGAGGAGAGTGGTAATTTCCTTCATTTGAAATCATTTGCAGTTGACTGTGATCATGATACCTTGTTGTTCAAAGCCAAGCCTGATGGACCAACCTGCCATACAGGTGCAGATACTTGTTGGGGCGAAGTGAATCATTCAGATGATTTTCTTCAGCATCTGGAGGCTATTATTGAGTTGAGAAAAAACTCAAGCGATGAATCCTCTTATGTTCATTCTCTTTTCAAAAAAGGGATCAACAAAATTGCTCAAAAAGTGGGTGAGGAAGCAGTTGAATTGGTGATTGAATCAAAAGACAATCAATCCGAACTTTTTCTAAACGAAGCTGCAGACTTGCTTTTCCATTACCTTATTTTATTAAAAGCAAAAGGATATTCTTTGAACGATGTCAGAGCTATCCTTCAACAACGTCACAAAAAATGAAAAAATTTCTATCCATCTGCCTTTTGCTACCATCTTTGATTTTTGCACAATCTGGAAACTTTAGTATAAAGGGTATTCTAAAGGGAATGCCAGATAAAACGGAATTGACTCTGCAAAACGAAGAGTTGGATCCAGAGCCTCTGGCAAAAGCAATTTCAACGGGTGAATCTTTTGTATTGAAAGGTGTTATCAAAGAACCCGGACTCTACAAGCTTTCAGCGAAGAATGTCCAACAGAATTTATTCCTTTTTATGGATGCCAGTGATATGAATATTGAAGGCGACTTCAAATCTATCCAAACGTCAAAAATTATTGGCTCACAGACTACATACGATTTCTTTCAGTTCAATGCATCCTTTTCACCCATGATGCAAAAATTGAGTTCCTTGGCACAGCAATTGAACCAGGGTGCAAAAGATGAATCCGCAAGAAAAAATTACGATCAGTTGGTGATCGATGCAAACACGTTTGCAGATAATTTCATCAAAGAGCATAGTAGCTCACCTGTAGCTCCTTTTGTTGTATTGGTGATGATGCAGCTGAGTGATGACCCAATGGTAATGGAAAATCGATTGGCAGCCATTGAGGTGCAAGCAAAAGATAATTATTATGGAAGAATGGCCACTAAACTTGCTGCTGATGCTAAGTTTGGAGCGGTTGGTACCATTGCCCCTGATTTTACTCAAAAAGATATAAACGGAAAAGACGTAACCCTTTCATCATTGAGAGGAAAGTATGTATTGATTGATTTCTGGGCAAGTTGGTGTGGACCATGCAGACAAGAAAATCCCAATGTGGTCAATGCATACAATACGTACAAGGATAAAAATTTCACTGTATTGGGTGTTTCTCTGGATAGAGCAAGAGATCCTTGGTTGAAGGCCATTCAAGATGATAAATTGAATTGGACACAGGTAAGTGATCTTAAGTTTTGGAATAACGAAGTAGCTGTTCAGTATAAAATTCAGAGTATTCCCCAGAATTTTCTACTCGATCCTGAGGGAAAAATCATTGGGAAAAACCTTCGTGGCGAACAGTTGCGTATGAAATTAGAGAACCTGTTTTCTAAAAATTAGAGGTACACATCTTCAATCAAAAAGAAGTTGGGTTTGTCTTTTTCATCCAATGTGATAGCAAGAATATTGAATTGAATCCATTTAAATCTTTTGTTATACCTAATATAGGCAGTACCAGCAGACACAAAGTGCCATAGCTTGTTTCTGTCTACAAGCTCCTCAGGATATCCGTATCGATCTGATCTTCTTGTTTTTACTTCAAAAAAATGAAGGCGATCCCCTTTTGATGCAATCAAATCGATCTCCCACTTTCCGAATCTCCAATTTTGTTCGTGAACGATGAATTCATTGTCAACAGCCCATTGAAATGCCAGTTGCTCTCCCAGTTTACCTGTATCATTGTGTCTTGCCATTCAAAATGCATTTTTTATCTTCGAATCTCCTTACAGCTTCTTTATAAAAAATGTGATATGTATCGATTAAGTGGTAGGATTCAACAGTATGCCTGGGGGGGAAATAATTTTATCCCTGATCTTTTTCACTTGGAAGTGGATAGATCCATTCCCTCTGCAGAATACTGGTTGGGTGTGCATCCGGGAGGCGATACACTGGTGGAACTACCAACAGGCCAATCAATTAGATTGAGTGAATTAATAGACGGCTCAAAAGAAAAATACCTTGGAAAGGAAACCGCAGTTCAATTCGGTCAACTTCCATTCCTTCTCAAAGTATTGGACGTACGAGACATGCTATCCATTCAGGTACACCCAAATAAAAAAGATGCAGAGGTGGGTTTTGAGGAGGAAAATAATAAGGGTATCCCATTAAACGCTCCCAACAGAAACTACAAAGACAAAAATCATAAGCCAGAAATTATGATCGCTTTGAGCGAATTCTGGTTGTTGCATGGGTTTGCAGAAAACATTGCTGAGCGATTAGAGCAATATTCTTTTCTCCATGAATTTAGATCCTTTTATGAGAGGGGTGGCATCAAAGAATTATACAAAACTCTCATGGAGTTAAGTGAGGAGGAGACACATAGAATATTGAAGCCATTATCAGATACACTTCTTCCCCTGTATCATGAAGGTAAATTAGAGAAATCCTCTCCAGACTTCTGGGCCGCCAGGGCTTTTGATAATTTATGCAAAGACAACAAGTTTGACAAGGGTATCTTTTCTATTTACCTCTTCAATATCCTGCAGCTCCTGCCCGGAGAAGGTATTTTTCAGGGTGCGGGAATGCCCCATGCTTATTTAGAGGGTCAAAATATTGAATTGATGTCTAACTCTGACAACGTTTTACGGGCTGGACTCACCCCCAAATACATTGATATTCCTGAATTATTAAAAAATACATTGTTTAATCCAACGACTCCCAATATTATAAGGGTTAAACAAGAAGAAACCATTCAACAGTACGATTGTCCTGTTCCTGATTTTAAAATAACTGCATATAACCTAAAACATACTGGTCGTCAAACCTTGGTCTTAGAGAAGCCAGCCATACTTCTTTTTATAAGGGGCAATGCAAATTTGCATGTGGAAGATCGCACTATTGCCGCTACGTCGGCTGTTGCGTATTTCTGCAAACCATATGAGAAGGTTGATATCAGTGCGATATCCGATCTATATTTTGTGGTTGCTTCAACGCCTTGATCTATGTATTCACATTTTGAGGAAAACTGGGCATAATTTTCTTGTGGGGGGGCTCTCATAATTGATTATTTTTGTTGAAAGTCGCATTATGAAAATTTCCAAACACTCCGTTTATACCTTTTTGATGCTGGTAGTAGTAGCTGGCGCTTATCGTGCGATTCCGGGTAGACCTTGGGGATTTGCTCCTCAGTTTGCGATGGCCATATTCAGTGGTGCAGTGATCAAGGATAAGAAATGGGCATTTGCATTTCCACTTCTATCGCTTCTTATTTCAGATGTATTTTATCAATTGCTTTATATCAATGGTTTGTTTGAAATTCCTGGTTTCTACAGCGGGATGATAAGTAATTACATTTTGTTTGGGTCAATGACCATCATCGGATTTTTTACGAATGAACAAAAAGTATCTTCTTTAGCAAAAAGCTCTGTTGCGGCACCTACTGCTTTCTTTTTGCTTTCCAATTTGTCGGTATGGATGGGTGGAGGTGGATACCACAGGCCTAAAACCTTTGCGGGTCTAACGCAAGTATACATTGATGGGTTGCCTTTTTATCTCAATAGTATTGTTGCTACTGTCGTTTTCGGTGCTCTGCTTTTTGGGGCCAATCAACTCATCAAAAAGTACACGCTGGCACCTGTGCGTTAAGCGTTTTGGGTATAGCCATTGTCCTCCGATAAATTATTTCCATCTGCTGCAGCAGTAGCCAATTCATCGCATCGTTGATTGTAAGGATTTGATGCATGTCCTTTTACCCAAATGAATTTTATTTGGTGGTTGGACGATAGTTTGTAAAATCTCATCCAGAGGTCTTTGTTCTTTTTTCCTCCCTTAAAATCGGTTTTTATCCAGTTGTTCAGCCATCCTTCGTTGACTGCTTGAACAACATACTTACTGTCTGAGTAAATTTCAATATCCAATCCAGATCTGTTCAAACTTTCCAGCGCTGCAATCACAGACATCAATTCCATTCTGTTATTGGTGGTATGGAGGAAGCCTCCGGAAATTTCTTTTGCTTCACCCTTCCACATGAGAATGGCTCCGTATCCGCCTCTACCAGGATTTCCCCGGGCGGCCCCGTCGGTATAGATGGTTAAACCTTTCTGGTTGATCATTCAACTGTGCTGACCTTAATTGTATTGGTTGGAAGATGCAATTCAACGGGAGTACTGCATGTATTTACTACTACTTCTCCTTTTCTGATGAATCCTCTTTCCTTTAAGATTTTTATTTGGTCTGCTATGATTTCATCCAAGCTTTCCTCCTCGCTGTAGTAGAATGCACGAACACCCCAGCTAAGGCTCAATTGATTTACAAGAGTACGTTCTTTGGTGAAGATGTACAATTGAGATTTTGGACGATACGAGCTCAACATGAAAGCAGTATAACCTGATTGGGTCATTCCAATCAAAGCATCTGCATTGGTGCTCTCTGAAAGTTTGCAGGCAGTAAGACAAACAGCATCACTCACATAAGTAGGAGAATGGGGAAGGGGTTTGATGTCTTCCTCTCTGTTGTATCTATATTCTGATCGTTCTGCTTCGATGATAATTTTTCGCATGGTTTCCACCACCAATACGGGGTGCATTCCAGTAGCGGTTTCACCACTTAGCATTACAGCATCAGCACCTTCCAATACAGCGTTGGCAACGTCGGTACTCTCACTGCGATTGGGTTTTACCCTGTCGATCATGCTTTCCATCATTTGAGTAGCCACAATTACAGGCTTTCCTCTGTGCATACATTTTCTGATAAGCTGACGTTGAATGAGAGGTACTTTTTCAATCGGAACTTCTACACCCAAGTCGCCTCTTGCCACCATGATACCATGAGATTCGAGAATGATTTCTCTGATGTTTTCCAGTGCTTCGGGCATTTCAATCTTGGCAATAACTTTCGTCTTGCTGTTGTTATCCGTGAGAATTTTTTTGATACCTGTAATATCTTCCACTCTTCTTACAAAAGAAAGTGCCACCCAGTCTAGCTTTTCAGCGATGATAAAATCCAAGTCTATCAAATCCTTTTCGGTAAGGGCAGGGAGAGAAATTTTTGTATCGGGGAGATTGAGTCCTTTTTTAGAGGAAATGATTCCGCCTAATTTCACTTTCACTTTCACGTCTTTGTTGGGAAGTACCTCATGAACAATTACTTCAATTTTTCCATCATCGATCATAATAGTATTTCCAACCACTACATCCCCGGCAAGATTGGGATAGGAAACATAGATCCGCTCCATTGTTCCTATAACTTTTTCATTGGTGAAGGTTAAGACATCTCCTTCTTTTACATGCAATGCATTGTTTTCGATTTCACCTACACGTAATTTTGGGCCTTGTAAATCGCCCAAGATGGCAATGTTGAAAGGCTCAGATGCATTTATTTTTCTGATGTGGTCGATGATTTTTTTCTTGTCTTCGTGAGCCCCGTGAGAAAAATTCAATCTAAAAACATTGACACCTGCTTTGACGAGCTCTAGTAGTTTTTCATACGTGTCACAAGCAGGGCCAACAGTAGCAACAATCTTTGTTCTATGAATTGTATGATCATTACCCGCTTGGTTATCCATCTCTTGGTGAAAATATTTACCTAAGTTTCTGCTCATAATCGTTTTTATATTTTTAAATACAAAACAGCAGAGATGTACTCTGCTGTTTTATTTAGCTGGCCAATATTTTTACCATAGTAAGCCAATCTTCGTTGATGCGTTGTTTTGCCTTGATTGCCTTGTCCAGTGGTGTATAATGCATTTTATTGTTTACTATGCCAACCATTACGTTGTGCGTTCCGTTCAATAAGCAGTTTACCGCTTCGTATCCCATTCTGCTGGCAATCATGCGATCCATGCTAGAAGGAGCTCCTCCTCGTTGAACGTGTCCAAGTATGGCAACTCGGATATCAAAACCCGGAATCCTTTGTTTGATAATTTCTGCTAACTCATTTCCGCCCCCAAAATCATCACCCTCTGCAACCACTAGAATATTTACAAGTTTTTTTCTTTTTTCTTTTTCTTGCAACGATTTAAGAATCCCTTCAACATCTGTTTTTTGTTCAGGGATTAGAATATGCTCTGCGCCTGTTCCGATTCCACTGTATAAAGCAATGTAACCTGCATCGCGCCCCATTACTTCTACAATGAAAAGACGGTCGTGTGCGTCGGCAGTATCTCTGATTTTATCAATGGCGTCAATAGCAGTATTCACAGCTGTATCAAACCCGATGGTAAAATCTGTTCCTGCGATATCCTTGTCGATAGTGCCGGGAATACCAATACAGGGGATATCAAATTCGTTGGAAAAGATTTGAGCTCCTTTAAAAGATCCATCGCCTCCGATTACAATGAGTCCGTTTATTCCGTGCTTTTTTAAGTTGTTGTAAGCCTTTTTTCTTCCCTCAGGAGTGAGAAACTCCTTGCATCTGGCTGTTTTTAAAATGGTCCCCCCACGTTGGATGATATTGGCAACGCTTCTGGAATCCATTTTGTGAATATCGTCGTCTATCATTCCAGCATACCCTCTGGTTATGCCGTATACTTCCATTTTATTGAAAAGTCCGGTTCGAACAACTGCTCTTACGCAGGCATTCATCCCAGGGGCGTCTCCGCCGGAGGTCATGATACCAATCTTGGTTATTTTTTTGGACATATCTACTTGATCTAAGGTTTTTGGCAAGGATAGAAGCGATTCAGTAGAGTTAGCGGTCGCAAATCTAACGATAAAATATGAAAATTTAGGTGCTTCCAGCCAGGGTCAGCAAGAGATTATCCACATGATTAGAGTATTGGAAATCAGGCTCTTAAAAAATCAAATCCAGTGCCTCTTTGAATGATTTCGGGAAGTAGTTCAATTCCCTCTCGGCCTTTTCAATGACAAATCCTGTTTTAAGTGGTCTTTTGCCTAATTGTTGAAAGCTGTCTGCATCTACAGGGTGTATGAAATGCTCATCCAGATTCAATTTTCTAGCCACTTCAATGGCCATTTGATAAGGACTGAGTATATCCCTTCCGGAGATATGGTAAACTCCTTGAGCGCCCTTTTCTATCGATCTGATGATTGCCTCTGTGAGATCTGGAATATAGGTGGGAGTTCTTATTTGGTCGGAAACTACATTGATGTGTTTTTTGGCTTCCAAGTTGTTTTTGACCCAATAAATGAAGTTGCTCCTGTTCAAATGATCGGCCTTCCCATATAAAAGGATCGTCCGGAGGATCGTCCAACCCAGATTGCTTTGCATGAGGTGTTGCTCGGCCAGTTCTTTTGTCATCCCGTAGTAGTTGACCGGACTCGTTAGGTCGCTTTCCGTATATGGACCATTCTCGCCACTGAAAACAAAGTCGGTGGAGAGATAACATATCCTTGCATTTACCTCCTCAGCTGCTTCAATCAGATAGTCGGTTGCATCTACATTAGTACTATAGCAAATTGTTTTATTTTGCTCACAATCATCTACTTGTGTGATAGCGGCAGCGTGAATAATTACATCAGGTTGAAAGCTGTCAACCGTCTTCAAGACGTCCTCTCTTTTTCTAATGTCGAGAGAGCTGTAAGAGAAATGTTGGTGCAAATAATCTGTTGGAAGTCGGCAATCATTCCTTCCTGTGGCCAAGATTTTATGGGTGGAATGGGACAGTACCTTTGATAGGTTGGATCCCACCATACCATTTGAGCCTGTTAGAAGGATTTTCATTTGATCGCTTGATGCACCAAATGTAAGGCTTTATAGGTATGCCGGTCTATTTAGAAGTTATTCTTCCACATCATACTCTCGATTGGCTTATCAGGCTGACCGGAATATTTGGCATTCTTCTTTTGGTTGTATTTGACTTCTATTTCGCCTTCTACGGGGAAATAAATCAATTGGCCTATGGGCATGCCGTGGTAGACTTTAACGGGCTGTTTCACAGAGATCTCAAGTGTCCAATTACCACAGAATCCTACATCCCCTTTACCGGCAGTGGCATGGATATCAATTCCCAGTCTGCCTGTGGAGGACTTCCCCTCCAGGAACGGAACATGTTCGTGTGTTTCGGTGTATTCCTGGGTAACACCCAAATAGAATATATGCGGATAAAGAACGAAGCCATCATCTGGAATTTCGAAGTATTCGATTTGATTGTGTTGTTTGGCATCTAAAATATGGTTCTTGTAAGTGGCCAAGCATTTACCTAAATGAACATCATAGGAATTACTGCCTAAACAAGTTTTTTCGAAAGGGGTGATTTTGATAGTTCCTTTCTCCATTTCTTCCATAATTCGTTTGTCGGAAAGAATCATACTGCTTCAATTTATCCACCCGAAATTCGTCATTGATATTTATTTTCTACAGCTATTTTTTCAACAAAGTTTAAACAAGCGAAAGCGTATTTTTACAAAATGCCATTGGTTAAAAAACAGGAGGTTGAAAACTTCCGTTGGGGTTTATGGAAAATTGAAGAAGAGAAAGATTTTTTTGAGCAGCAACTTCTTTATCGAGCAACTGCAACGCACGACGAAAAAATCAAACAGCAGTTGGCTGCTCGATTGGTGCTCGAAAAATTAGAAAATAATTTTCCTTTTCAGCAGATTGAAATCAACGAAAGTGGCAAACCAATTTTGCAAGACGGATCTCTTCATTTTTCGCTTTCTCACTGCAGTGGTTATGCAGCTGCAATGGTGTCGAACAAGATGAAAGTGGGTATGGATATTGAGCTCATACACGAACGTGTGCTCAAGGTTGAAAAGAAGTTTTTAAGCGAAGATGAATTGGCTCAATTAAATTCCATGAATCAACATCTGCGTATTTCGAATGCAACGCTGTATTGGTCGCTGAAAGAATCTTTTTATAAATGGTGGGGCAAGGGGGGATTGGATTTCTCAAAAGACATGTCGATCGAGCATATTCAACCATATCAAAGCGGAAGGGTTCTGATGAGGTTTTCAAAAATGCCAGATGAAGAATTTGAAATGCATTACCATCAACACGATAATCTATGGATCACATGGATTTGCAAATAAAAAAGCCCCAATGAAGGGGCTTCTCTTTTTTATTTTAAACTTGCTTGAAGTTTTTCGTTCAGTGTTACGTAATCAGGATTTTTCGCGGCTTTCGCTAATTCAAGCGATTTGGCAGATGCGGTTTTTGCTTCAACTTTCTTGCCTAACATGGAAAGGCATCGTGCCTTTTGATACCATACCCAATATGCATTAGGAGTTTGTTTCGTTGCTTCTTCCAACCAAGATGCTGCTTTACCCAAATCTTTGCCATTGTCCATGTAGTACATGGCTGCATTGTAATAAGGTCTGTTGTCGTTGTTGATTAGGTTATCGATTTGAGCCATGATTTTAGTATCAATATCAGCCTTGATCGGGAAACTGACCATGGTTTGGTCCCAACAAATCATCAACTCCAATTCATTGCTTCTTACCTTATCAAACAATATCATGAATGATTCAATTGAAAATGGAAGTGAAACAGTGGGAACGGTAAATCTTGCCACATCCATGCTTTGCTGATACGCCGAGGGAGATGTAACGTCTGTTTGTTTGGTGATGATCATTGTCCATTCGCTTGCACCAGGTATAGAAAGCAATCCATATTTTCCGGCAGCAATTTTTGTTCCGCCGATGATTACTTCATCAGTGAATGTTAGGGTGGTAGCACTGTTAGCACCTGTGCGCCAAACAGCTCCAAATGGAACAAGATCACCGAAAATATTTCTTCCCTTCACGTTGGGTCTTGAGTAAGACAATTCTATGGAGCCCAGGCCAAATTCCTGTTTAATGCTTTGTGCAGTGGAGGGAGAGGGAGTTCTAAGATTTTGTGCCTCTAGACAAGAAAGAGACAGTAGGAGCGCTAAAAGTAATAAGTACTTTTTCATACAGTATGATTTTTATGCAATGTAAACAATTGATCCGCAGGAAGGTTGACTAATTAGTGGGATTCTTAAACCCTGGATGAAATTTCTTAAGGGTTTCTCTCAGGAAGTTACGGTCGAGATGAGTATAGATTTCTGTAGTAGTAATACTTTCGTGCCCTAACATTTCCTGAACTGCTCTCAGATCTGCACCTCCCTCCACCAAATGTGTGGCAAAGGAATGTCGAAAAGTATGAGGCGAAATATTTTTTTGAATATTGGCTTTACTTGCAAGGTCTTTTATGATATAAAATACCATCACCCTGGATAGTTTGTTTCCCCTTCTATTCAAAAAAACAATATCCTCGGCTCCTTTTACAATGGTTTGTTGTACCCGAACATCCTGAATATAGATTTGAAGAAATTTTACGGCTTCTGATCCAATGGGTATGAGCCTTTCCTTGTCTCCCTTTCCGATTACACGAACAAAACCAATGTCTAAGTACAAATTTGATCTCTTTAATTGTACGATCTCGCTCACGCGCATCCCACAGCTATAAAGGGTTTCAAGAAGAGCCTTGTTTCTCATGCCCTCTGGTTTGCTAAGGTCTATCTGATGGATGATGGCTTCAATTTCTTCAAACGTGAGTGTGTCGGGCAAAACTTTTTTCAGTTTGGGAGCAGAAAGTAATTCTGTTGGATCTTTTTTGGTGATGTCCTCCTGTACACAATATTTATAGAAAGATTTGATTGCCGATATGATTCTGGCTTGAGATCGCTCGCTCATACCCAATTCAGCAATCCATTTTATAAATTGTTGCAAGTCTTTTAATTGAATTTCTTGGGGAGATTTATTCAATTGATTCAAATCCAAAAATTGTATCAATTTATCCAAATCCAGCTCATACGCCTGAATTGTATTGATGGAAAGCGATTTTTCCAAACGAAGATGAACCAAAAAACCTTTCTTGTAACTATCCCACATCTGGATCGAATTATACGTTACTTATTTGAATGAATGTTTTACATTCGCAACTCAATTTAATCATTAATAAAATCACGTGGCTAAAGCAATTGGATTCAGTTTTAAATCTTTCAAGATAAAGGTTGGCAGAAACAGAAGAGCGCTGAGAGGCTTTTTAACAAGATTGAAGAATAAACCTCCAAAGGGTTTAGATAAATTAGCAGAGGAGATTGATAAAGAAGTTTGGAGAGAGGTGGATTGCCTTGCCTGCGCTAATTGTTGTAGAACCATGACTCCAACTTTTACAAACGATGACATCAAGCGAATTGCTGATCATTTTAAGCAAACTCCTGATCAATTCAAGAAAAAATGGTTATACAAGGATCGAAACGGAGATTGGATGAATAAGCAAACACCCTGCCAGTTTCTGGATCTTAAAACGAATTATTGTTCTATTTATTCCATACGACCGGCAGATTGCGCAGGGTTTCCGCATTTGACGAAGAAAAAAATGGTGGAGTATATACATGTGCACCATCAGAATATTGAATATTGTCCGGCAACCTACAGTATGGTGAGCAAGATGCAAGAAAAACTAAATGCTACTACATAATTAGAAAGGATATCCAATCGCAAATTGAAAGCTTGGCTTTTGCCAAACTCCGTCCACAAACCATCCACCATATTTAGGGGCATAGAATCTTTCTA
>JAURIR010000043.1 GCA_030832645.1 Chitinophagales bacterium
CCTACTGTTGGTGGTTATATCATCGAACATTTTAATTGGCCATTGATCTTTATGATCAATATCCCAATCGGTATTATAGCAACCATCCTCTCCATCAGCTTCATTGAAAAAAAGCCAGATGAAGGAAAAAGAAAAAATGAAATAAAGATTGACTACTTAGGAATTGTAATGCTCATGGCAGGTATTGGCTGTTTGCAATATGTATTGGAAAGAGGAGAATCCGAAGACTGGTTTAATAGTGAAATCATTCGTACATGTGCAGTGATAGCAGCTGTTGGGCTAGTGAGTTTTATTATCTACGAATTAAATATTGATCAACCCGCAGTAAACCTACGGGTCTTAGCAAATAGGAACCTTGCTGCTACCACAATGTTCACTTTTGTAGCTGGCTTTGGACTATTTACCTCTGTTTTTGTTTACCCTGTATTGGCACAACGGGTACTTGGATTGACTGCATATGAAACAGGATTAAGTTTGTTGGCCCCAACACTTGCGGGAGTAGTGATGATGCCCATCATCGGTAAAATGATGAGCAAAGGTGTAACACCGCTGCCCTTTGTAATTGTTGGATTTTCTTTATTCAGTGTATACGCATTTTTGAGTGCGGGCGTGAGTCCGGATGTTGGAAGAGCTGCATTTTTTATTCCCTTACTCATCCGTGCATTTGGTATTTCTATGTCGCAACTTCCCTTGATCAATCAGGCAGTGATCGGACTCAAGCCGCAGGAATATGCAGCAGGAATATCACTTAATAACATGATCCGACAACTCGGAGGTGCATTTGGAATAGCAATTGCCAATAACTATGTGGCTGGAAGGTATGCCATTCACCGTATGAATTTGGTGAGCAACTTGGATCCATCCAATTCTGTTGTTACCGAGAGAGTACAACAACTCTCTGCAAGTGTAGGGCAGAGAACAGGCGATTTTGCAACAGCAGGTCAAAAAGCATTGACAATTATCAATGCATCAGTAGACAGACAAGCCTATTTCCTTTCCTATCTGGATACATTCAGATTGGTTGGTATATTTTTTATATGTGTAATTCCATTTGTGGTATTTCTTCGGGTAAAAAAGAAAAACAACCAAGACCCTAACGAAATGATGAAAGCCGCAGCAGAAGCACATTAAAATAAATTAAATGAAGATGAAAACGAAAGCAGTTACTTCCATGGTAGTGTATATTTTATTTGTTCAGATACTCTCTGCACAAACAAATAAGATGGAAGAATTAAAAAATTTGGTGAATGCTTCATTTGGGCACTTCCCAAAAATTGCAGAAGTAGATAACAGTATTTTAATTGCACAAGAAAAATTAAAACTGACAGAACTCAATAAACAGCCCGACTTTACAGCGGATGCGTCCTATGCATACGTAAAACCAAAAATTGAACTCCCTCTCAATGGAAACAAGTTTCAATTTGCACCAGTAAATAATTTCAATGCTGCATTGAACGGGAATTATACCTTATTGGATTTTGGAAGATTGAAGGCGCTCATTCAACAATCAAAAAATGAATTGACGTTCGCGAAACATAACAAAGAATTGGTTCAACATCAATTGGCATACCAGGTTGCAAATATTTATTATTATTCTATCTATCTAAAAAAGGCGATTGCGATTCAGGATACCATCTTACATACATTGGCAGAAAATAAACAAATCATAGAAAGTCAATTGAAAAATGGAACTGCACTTGAAATTGATTTACTCAGTATTCAATCCAATATAGATGCAGAGGAAAACAGGAAAACAGAAATAAGTACATTGATGCGCAAGCAAGAAATATTACTGGAATACGCAACAGGAGTGAGATCAATCGCAGGAAACAGTTTTGAATTAGTGGGAGAAGCGGTTGAATTTAATCGTCTTCTTGAAAACAATCTTGAACTATTGGTTGCACAAGACAAAGTAGAACAAGCCAAGCAGGACGTTTCCATCGTTTCAATGAAATACCGACCCGTGATGGGGTTGCGAGCAAGCATGGGTACCAGAAATGGATACATCCCCAACATCAATGATATGCGTTTTAATTATTTGGGAGGACTCTCATTCAGTATGCCTCTCTATAATGGAGGCAAAATCAAGCAACAAGTAAAACTTCAAGAAAAACTGGCCGATCAACAAACACTCGCCTTGGAAAGCATGAGAAAAACAGTTGAAAAAGATATTTATCAATCATTGGAAGAATTGAAGTCTGCCAAAGAGAGATTGAGCAGAAGCAGCAGTCAAATTCAAGTTGCAAAAGCTGCGAATAAATTAGCAATGAGTAAATTAAAAAATGGTACAGGTACACACCTGGAAACTACAGCCGCCAATACCAACTTACAAAGAACGCTCTTGAATCAACTACAACTTGAATTTCAGGTATGCAATGCACAGTTGGAAGTAGCCAGATTAACAGGTAAAAAGTTTTGGTAAGGATGGGATTTGATGTAAATTCAGTGTACATCAAATTTCAACGAAATGCAACGCCGTTCTTTTTTTGCAACCAGCTCTCTCGGAGCCATTGCAGCTGCCCTGCCGAATCTTTCGTTCGATACCAGCAGTGCCCCCCAAGCTTCTAGAATAAAATTAAGTGTGTCCAGCTACTCCTACTGGCATTTTAAAGGTGATAAATTCCCGATTGAAAAGGTGATCGATGAAGCAGCTTCCATGGGCTTGGACGGTATTGATGTTTTGCACCGACAAATGGAAAGCGAAGAGAACAGCTATCTGCAGAAACTGAAAAAACATGCCTTCGAAAATGGAATTGCCATGACCTGCCTTTCCATCCACCAAGGCTTTGTAACACCTAATAAGGAGGAACTGAAACAAAACGTTGAACACACCAAGCATTGTATTGAACTGGCCTATAAGATGGGTATCCCATGTTTGAGATTGAATACGGGTAGATGGAACACTACCAAATCATTCGACGAACTGATGAAGAATCGCGGCATTGAGCCGGTTCTTCCCGGCTATACCGAAGATGATGGATTTAAATGGTGCATTGAAGGAATAAACCAATGCTTAGATAAAGCTGCTGAATGTGGAATTCTGCTTGCACTTGAAAACCATTGGGGATTGGGATCTACCCCAGAGGGAATGTTGCGAATACACGATGCAGTCAATTCCCCTTGGTTGGGGCTCCTCATGGATACAGGAAACTTCTTAGAGAACCCATATGAAAAATTGAAAAAAATTGCTCCTAAAACAAGCTTCGTACAAGCCAAAACCTACTACGGTGGCGGAGTCTGGTACTCTTTAGACCTAGACTATAACCGTATTGCCAACATACTAAAAGAGGTCAACTATCAGGGATATGTTTCCATTGAATTCGAAGGAAACGAAGACCCAAAAACAGGAGTTCGAAAAAGTGTGGACTTACTGCGCAAAGCTTTGAAACAATAATCATCTAATAAAAAAACGATTGTCATGACAAATCAAAATGCAAAATCAAGAAGGGCCTTCCTCACACAATCTGCCTTGCTAGGCACGGGAGTTTTCTTTTCAAAAGACCTATTGGCCTTTTCCAATATGGATTCAAAATTCGGTGGCGTTCAAATTGGATCCATCACTTATTCATTCAGAAGCTTACCTACCGATGCAGATAAGGTAATTGAATACTGTAATAAATCTGGTATCAATGCACTGGAAATGCTTGGTGACACTGCAGAGGCATTTGCTGGTTCACCTGCTGCCAATACGCAGCCCATGCGTATGATGGCACCGCCTCCTGGTGCGGCACCTGGTCAACGCCCACAAATGACTGATGAACAGCGCAAGGCAATGGCAGAGAGAATGCAAAAGGTACGCGAATGGAGAGAAACTGTTTCCATGGACAAGTTTGTTGAGCTTAGAAAAAAATTCAACGATGCGGGTATCACCATTTATGCATACAAACCAAATGCATTGGGTGAAAACAATTCAGACGGTGAAATTGAATATGCAATGAAAGCCGCAAAGGCATTGGGTGCTTCTTCTGTAACAGTTGAACTTCCTTCCAAACCAGAGCAATCAAAACGCCTTGGCGACTTTGGCGAAAAACATAAAATGTATGTTGGATACCATGCCCATCTGCAGGCTACAGATAATGCATGGGACGTAGCATTAAGTCAATCAAAATACAACTCCTTGAATCTCGATTGTGGCCACTACATTGCTGCAGGTGGAAGCAATACAAAAGAATCATTGCTTGCATTGATTGAGGCAAAACATGATAGAATTACAAGCATCCACTTGAAGGATCGTACGACCAAAGAACATGGTCAGAAAAATTTGGTTTGGGGAACCGGTGATACCCCAATCGTTGAAGTACTTCAATTGATGAAAAAGAAGAAATACAAATTTCCAGCTACCATCGAATTAGAGTACGAAGTGCCAGCAGATTCGGATGCTGTGAAAGAAGTTGCAAAATGTGTTGAATACGCAAAAAAGGCTCTCAGTTGAGAGCCTTTTTTTTAACAAGGATATATCTTCTTACATTGGTCTTATTCTGAATACTGTTCCTGGATTTTCAATGCCTACATAAATATAACCGTCTCTTCCCATTTCAACATTTCTTGTTCTTCCGATATTCAGTAATATTTTTTCCTGACCAACTACTTTATTGTTTTGCATGATTACGCGATTCACGTAATTGAAACGCAATGAACCGACCAATAAATTCCCCTTCCATGCTGGGTATTTAGTACCGCTAACAAAGGTCAATCCACTTGGAGCAATAGAAGGTATCCAATAAGTGATTGGTTGCTCCATTCCTTCTTTTTTACTGATAGGGGTAATGGGTTTACCATCGTAGTTGATACCATAGGAAATGACAGGCCAGCCGTAGTTGGCGCCCGCTTTGATAAGATTCAACTCATCACCGCCACGAGGTCCGTGCTCGGTTTCCCAGATCAATCCAGATACAGGATCCATTGTCATTCCCTGAGGATTTCTATTGCCATAGGCATAGATAGTTTTTTTAGCAACTGCATCGTTTGCAAAAGGATTGTCGGCAGGGATCGTACCATCATCGTTTACTCTATGAATCTTACCTGGAGAAGTAGCAACATCTTGAGGGAAAACTTTTTCTTGTCCGCGCTCACCCATTGAAATAAACAAGTACCCTTTCTTATCGAACACCAAGCGAGAGCCATAATGATGTCTTGTAGATGCATACGGCAATCCTTCAAAAATTTCTTGCTGCTCCACAAATTGATTGTCTTTGATTTTACCCCTTACTACTGCAGTGGTTCCTAATTTTTTTCCGCCTTCCTCTTTTACTTTTGAATAAGAGATATACACCCATCCATTCTGATCGTATTTTGGATGAAGAGTAATATCCAACAATCCGCCTTGCCCCTCTGCCAATACAGTTGGAGTTCCTGTAATTGCAGTCTTATTTTTATTTTTATCAACATGATACAATACGCCACTTCTATCTGTGATCAAGTACGTACCATCAGGAAGCTGTTCGAATCCCCATGGACTGTTCAAGCCTGTTACGATTGTATCCAACACAACTGTCATTCCGTTTGATTTAAAGATGGCTGGTCCGGAAAATGTGGGTTTTGCTTTTGCAAAATCATATTGTTGAACAGTCTTCAAACTTTCAACAATTAGATCGGCCATTCCTTCAATTTCTTTTTTCGTTAAAATACCACCCCAAATAGGCATTCCGAAATCTTCGTACCCATAGGTGATACTTTTTATGAGATCTTCTTTTTTGTTTCCGTGCTTCCAAACCCTGTCTACAAAAGCATCTACTCGTTCACCATGACAAGAGGCGCATTTTTCGGTATAAATTTTCTTTGGATCCTGATCGGCTATTCGTGCATTCACTGATAAATTCACTTGAGAAAATGCAAAACACAGTGCTGTGAGCATCAATAAACCGGAGATTTTTTGGATTCGATTCATATGAGTTATTTGAGTAAAGCAATTTACGTACGAAAGATGACACTTACATACCCTTCAAAAAAAAGCCCCGTTCTAAATAGAACAGGGCTTACTGTTTATGAGAGCTAAAGATTAATCTGGTATTTTATCCAATGGGGCCACGTTCTTTTCTGCACCGGAATAGCCAATATTTTGATTGATAGTGGCTAAACTGTTTGCAAGGATAGCTGTGCGCGGAATAGGCCATAAAACGTGATACGGACTCATGGTGTACTGATCACCACGGATGTTTTTGATTCCCTTAGCGTAAAAATCATTCTTAGACATGATCCTGTCGTAGAAGAAGTTAGCTGTAGAGAAACTACTCAAAGAGTAGGTTTTACCATTGTATGATTTGCCTGTTTTAGCAAAAATATAGGCAACCCTGGTCAATTCTGTTTTTCTTGGTTCCTCGTAATACAACTCTCTTGCACGTTCGTCTAGAATCATACCGATATCAACAGTTCCTGCAGCATATGCGTCGCAGCCAGCACGTTTTCTGATGGTATTGACATCTGCTGTAGCAGCAGCTGCATCTCCTTTCCACCAGTAGGCCTCTGCACGAAGCAAATAGGTTTCTGCTAAACGGAAGGCATACCAATCCGTATTTCCACCCTGCCATGGATACCTGATTTGATCTTCGACATACAACTTGTAATGAGGCCATGCGAACCAGGTACGAATAGTATCCCCATTGGAAACAAGCAAGGATCCGTCCGCCTTCCTTAACTGCATACGCTGACCATAGAAAGGAGATACACCTTTAATGGCCTGGTTGTTATATGTTAGATTCTCCATTTCCATCCAGTTACCAGATAAGGTATCATGACGTAAATCTTTTGGATCATCCCAAATATACCTGGTGGCATATGGTGTAGCACGGCATCTTCCGATACCACGACCATAATTTTTCATATGATCGATTTCCACCAATGTATTTGTCATACCCTGTTTTCCATCGGGAGTAAGAATCGCTGCGTTGGAAGAGAAAGGCAACGCCTGACGCATGGAGGTTGTTCCGGTTGTTGTTGCAGATGGATCTCCGAAACGATCGATTACAGAGAATAAAACTTCTGTATTAGACGCCAAGAATTTATTTACAGGACGGTGTAAATCCCATATTACGTTCTTCTTTGAATTTGCTGCATCAGCACCAAAACGAGAAGTCATCAACTTAAATGTACCGTTGTTGATTACGGCTGTTGAAGAAGCAATGGCATCATCAAATAATCCCAATGCAAGATTCACTTTTGTCAATAGATGCCCAACTGCACCCCTGTTAACATCTCCTTTGCTGGTTACCCAAGGAACATTGGCAAATGCAAATTCAAGATCGGTCTTCATTTTCTGAAGAATCACTTCGCGCTTCACAGTTTGGAAATCCAATTTTGCGTCCGTAAGTTCTTTCAAACTGCAAGGAACATCTCCAAATTCGTGTGTCAATCGATAGTAAGCATATGCTCTATAGAAATAGGCTTTACCAAGAATTGCATTTTTATTGGCATCCGGAATGCCTTTAACATCTCCAAGTCTGCTGGTTACCGTATTAGCAAGACGTACGACGAGGTACCAACGTTCCCAATACCAACCAATACGATTGAAGTCGACGTTGTTCAAGTTCGCATCTGGAGTGATCAACACATTGAGGTTCACTGCAGGACCGAATTTATCCGTAGTTCCCTCTACAGCTTCTTCAGAGAAAATAGTTTCTGAAATGATGGGGGCTCCATCTCCGTACCATTCATCGCGAACGTTGCGGGCAATGGCAGCGATAGCTGCATTGAATCCAGGTTCGTCGATCAACGTATTCTCAGGAGAGAAAAAAGATAACGCTTTGGGTTTCAGCCAGTCTTTTTGACACGACTGAGTTACCAACACTACCAATGCTGTAATAGCGAGGTATTTCATTATTTTATTTATTGAGTATTTCATTTTCAATGATTTGATGGTTTCAGTTGTTCAATTATAATGTTAAGTTCAATCCAAATGTTCCATATGAAGGAGTGAAGAATTTATTTTCTGGATCAAAATAATCCCACGAAGAAATCACCCATGCGTTTTGAATATTGAAATAAACTTTCAAACCAGAAGCCTTCAACTTAGAAGTGATTGATTTTGGCATGTTATAGGCAAAGCTCACGTTATTGAATCGGAGGAAAGATGATTTTCTCCAAATGTTGAACTTGATACCAGAACCTTCCGCAGACATCATCCTTGCATAATCATCAATCTGATTATCGGGTGTCCAGTAAGGTCTTTTGTAAAACTGTGAACGATCGTAGAAGATAACCCCGCCAAACAATGTTGCGTTATTGGCCTCATTGAATTGGGTTAACTGACCAACTCTTCCATACAATTGAAACGAGATATCAAAATTTTTGTATAACGTGAATTCATTTCTCATGTTGAACGAAAGCTTGGGAGTAGTTTGACCTAAGAAAACTTTATCATCAATGGTCAACTTACCATCTCCGTTTACATCCACCAATTTGAAATCACCAGGATTAAATCCAAAAGATTTTGCTGTCGCGGCTTCAGTTGTTTTCCAAACACCGGCAATCTTGAAATCCCACACCGTATTGATGTTCTTTCCGATGAACCATCCGTTTGCCTGATCATCCTTTTCTACCAAAGTAGTATTACCACTTGCATCGGTTACAGGCACTTTACCATAGAGCTTCAATATTTTATTCTTGTTGCTCCAAATAGCAAAAGAGGTTCTCCATACAAAATTTTCTGACTTATAGTTTTCTGTATTCAAGCTCAACTCAATACCTGAGTTATCTACCTCACCCAAGTTGGTGATTACACTCGCAAAACCTGTTACGTTCGGCAAAGACCTGTTCACCAACAAATCTTTTGTATGTCTGATGTAATAATCGATTGCACCAGATACCTTCCCTCCTTTCAGAGAGAAATCAAAACCAAAGTTGAGTGAGCTGTTTCTCTCCCACTTCAAATTCGGATTACTCATATTCACTGTTTGTACAGTTCCCACACCTACGTTGGTTCCGGAAGTATTGGTAAATAAATAGCTGTTTGAAGCCAACTGAGACAAAGCTGCGTAGCGACCAATCTCGCGGTTTCCATTTTCACCATACGATGCACGCACTTTTAAATATTCTAGGAAATCTCTTGTGCCTTCCATGAATTTCTCTTCACTCATCACCCAACCCAAGGCAGCTGATGGGAAGAATGCTCTTGGATTACCTTGTCCAAATGCAGAGTATCCATCACGACGACCGGTTAAAGTAAGTAAATAACGATCATCATAAGAATAGTTTACACGTCCCATCAACGCGTCGCCGGTTGCATACTGATCATTGGCACTGATACCTGTTACCAATCTTGCAGCCTGAATACCATTCCAACCAAGGTTATCATTTGGTAAATAGTTTTCTGCGTTCATAGTAGATGAGAAGAATTGGAATTTCTCCGCATTGAACAATCCGGTTGCATCAATAGAATGCTTTCCGAATTTCTTATTCCACATCAACAAATTATCAATCTGCCACTGGAAGGTTCTATCGTCTCTTCTACTTGTAATACCACCCCTGCTTTCCAACAATGGCCGCTTGGAAGAGATATGCTGGTAGTTTTGATACCACTCAAAACGTGGAGTATAGTTCACTTGATAAGAGAAGCCCAAAGGCAATTTGCCTTTTGCATATATGGTCCCAAATAGATTATTGAATTTTACTTTTCTTTTTACATAGTAGACATCTATCAAAGGATTGGTATTGTTACCGATGTTATCGGTAGTACTTGATCTCAACCTGCCGTCTGCTTGATAAAGATTTCCAAATGGAGTAGAACGGATCATATCACCCAAATTCACAGGAACTGCTCCTTCGTCTCTGCTCGCAAACTGATAGTTCATACCCACTGTCAAATACTTTGCAATATTGGTTTCAAGATTCAACCTTGAACGGAAGGTCTTGAAACGCTCACCTACAGACATTCCTTCGTTATCATAATAACCGAAAGAAGTATAGTAATTCGTTGATTCGCTTTTTCCTGCAACGCTTACAGTATGGTCTTGTTGGCGTCCGTTGGAATTCAACATCAAACTTTGCCAATCAATTGGTGTATTGTTTTTATAGCTTTCAATCTCAATAGGAGCCATACCCACTGTACCTCCCAAACGATTCAACCAAACAGTAGTTGGATCCTGGCCAACCTGATTTCCAAGTGCCAACCACTGATCTACTGTAAAGCCAGAAGGAAGTTTTTGTGGATTCCATGCCCAGTATTTAATACCCGGCTTTGACGTAGAGTCGTATCCTCTCATACTGTAGATTACATCCGATCTCCAGTTCAAGAATTCCTCAGGAGTCAATAGACCAGGCCACCTCGCAATTTTATTAAACGTGTAATTACTATTGAAAGTGATAACTGGCTTACCTGCCTTACCTCTTTTGGTAGTAATTAAGATAACGCCGTTGGCAGAGCGTGCGCCGAATACTGCTGCCGAGCTCGCATCCTTTAAGATATCCATGGTTGCGATATCATTTGGATTGATATCACTCAAATCGCCAGGATAAATAACCCCGTCTACTACGATCAATGGAGAAGAAGAAGCGGTAAGAGATGCTCTACCACGAACGGTTAAATCACCTCCGCCCTTAGGGGAAGCATTGAGCGAAACATCCAACCCTGGTGCATTTCCGCGCAACATATCTTGTACAGAACGAGCATTTTCATTTTCTAACTGAGCAGCTTTTACTTGAACCACAGCACCAGTTAAATCTTTCTTACGCTGTGTACCATAACCAACCACCACCACATCGGATAGCTGATTGACTTGCTCACGCATAATCACCTTGAGTGTTGCGGATGAAACAGTTACTTCCTCAGTAATGTAGCCGCTGAAACTGATTTGCAGGACAGCATTGTTGGCCAGGCCTTTCAAGCTGAACTTTCCATTTTGATCAGTAACAGTTGAATTTTTGGTACCCTTTATGGTTACGGTAGCACCCGCAAGCGGAGCATTCCTCACATCGGTAACAGTACCTACAACATCGATTGGGGGTCTTTCAAAATTTGTAGTAGTTTTTGAAAGAGAAATTTTTTCTGCACTTACTTGGCCAGCACTTAGTGAAAGTATACCCACTAAGGCAGCACACAAGTATGTACTCATGCTTTTTTTTCTCATGGCAAGTTTTCGTTTTGGTTTTTTAAACTATCCATCTACAAATTAGGGCAATTTTGCCTGTTACTTATCCCTCGAAAGTAGAATCTCCGAAAACGTTTTCAGCATTTCGAAGGTCAAACAACAATTATGACATCCCATAGCAATAAAAGTCATTTAAACCACAATTCTTACCTTAGAACTTCCCATCATAAAGAACCTCATATGAGAAAAATTATTCATCTTTTTGTTTGCCTCTTGCTATCGGTTGCCGCATTCACCCAAACCATCCCAACTCCAAAGGATCATTTTGGATTTGCAATTGGAGATAACTACCGTTTGGCGAATTATTCTCAAACCGAATCTTACTTCAAAAAACTGGATGTTTCGAGCGACAGAGCCAGTATGAGTTCGATTGGTAAAACCGAAGAAGGAAGAGACCAATTTATGATGGTAGTAACCTCCCCCGCCAATCACCAAAAATTAGCCAAGTACAAAGAAATTTCACAGAAACTCGCAAGGGCAGAAAACCTAACAGATG
The DNA here is from genome assembly GCA_030832645.1 of Chitinophagales bacterium. GTDB lineage: Bacteria > Bacteroidota > Bacteroidia > Chitinophagales > Chitinophagaceae > Pollutibacter. The sequence continues at coordinate 11,578 of JAURIR010000043.1, forward strand.
CAGATGCAAAAAAATTAGCCGCCGAAGGGAAAGCAGTTGTTTGGATTGATGGTGGTTTGCATGCTACTGAAGTAGTAGGAGCACACCAATTGATTGAAATCGCTTACCAACTCTGCAGCAGAAACGACGAGGAAACAAACTACATATTAGACAATGTGATCGTTTTAATAGTTCATGCAAATCCTGATGGCCAGGAACTGGTATCGAATTGGTACATGCGCAACAGCGATAGTTCGAAAAGAACTACATCCTTTTTACCGCGCTTATATGAAAAATATGCAGGTCATGATAACAACCGTGATTTCTACATGATGAATTTGAAAGAAACACAAAACATGGGCAGACAACTCTATATCGAGTGGCTTCCTCAAATCATGTACAACCATCACCAAACCGGTCCACCCGGCGCAGTCGTGGCTGGACCTCCGTTCCGCGATCCCTTTAACTATGTATTTGATCCTTTGGTGATGACAAGTCTTGACGCAGTGGGTGCGGCGATGATCAATCGACTCAACCAAGAAAATAAACCAGGCTATACCGAACGCGCAGGATCTCCTTATTCTACTTGGTACAACGGTGGATTGAGAACTACTACCTACTTCCACAACATGATTGGATTGCTTACTGAAATCATAGGGAGTCCAACACCATCCGAAATTCCAGTCGTTCCCAACAGATTGATCCCAAGCAGTGCCAATCCCTTTCCTATTACTCCACGCAAATGGTATTTCAGAAATTCAATTGACTACTCCGTTTCATTGAACTACGGTGTGTTGATGTATGCTGCACGTCACCGCGATGAGCTCCTATTTAATATTTATAAAATGGGAAAAAATTCAATTGAAAGAGGCAGCAGAGACAACTGGACACTTTATCCAAGTAAAACTGAATTGATTCAAGAATATTATAAAAAGGATCAACCCGCCAAGCCAAAAGAAGACAACACTACCCCGGAAAGTTGGGGAAGAAATATTACAACTATCTCAGTGAAATATTTTGATACCGTTTTCAAAAACCCAACATGGAGAGATGCGCGGGCATATATTATTCCGTCCAATCAAAATGATTTTGCAACTTCAACACGATTTGTAAATGCACTGATTCGTACAGGAATAGAAATACATAAATCTACAGCCCCTTTTACAGTTAATGGGAAAACTTATCCCGAAGGATCTTACATCGTAAAATGCGACCAGGCATTTCGTCCGCATGTCTTGGATATGTTCGAACCTCAAGATCACCCCAACGATTTTCAATACCCCGGCGGCCCTCCTGTTCCACCTTATGATGCAGCAGGATGGACCCTTGCATATCAGATGGGTATTGAGTTTGATAGGATCACAGAAAACCTACCAGGATCATTTGTCAAATTACCCTTGGGTGAAGTGCAACCCTTAAAAGGGAAAGTTGAAATCGGAAAACAAAAAGGAGGATACCTTATCAATGGCGCCAATAACCATGCGTTTGCATTGGTAAATACGCTCTTGAATAAAAACAATACCGTATTCAGAACCACAGAAGAAATCAGTGGTTTTGCAAAAGGTTCTTTCTTTGTTCCCATTACTTCATCTTCAACTGAAGTAATAAAACAATTGGCATCCAATTACGGTGCAGATGTAAAATCAGTCGATAAAAAACCAACTCAACTCACCTCCGTGCAACCTGCTCGCATTGCATTGTGGGACACCTATGGCGGTTCTATGCCATCAGGATGGATGAGATGGATTTTTGAACAATTCAATTTTAATTATACGGTTATCTATGCGCAAGACATCGATAAGGGAGATTTAAAAAATAATTACGATGTCATTCTATTTGTAGAAGGCGCCATGCCATCGCTGAATGCAGATGCGAGAAGACCTACCGGACCCAAACCTGAGGATACTCCAGATGAATTTAAAAAGACAATTGGAAGCCTGACCACTGAAACTTCCATCCCCGCCTTGAAAAAATTCATGGAAGAAGGTGGAACAGTTTTAACAATTGGCAATAGCTCGAACCTTGCCTATCACTTGAAACTTCCCGTTACAAACGCATTGGTCGAAACATCCAATGGGAAAGAGAGAAATCTTCCCAATGAAAAATTTTATATTCCTGGAAGCCTGATGCAAATAACCTTGAATACATCCCACCCTGCCGCTTGGGGTATGAAAAACAATGCGGATGTATACTTTGATGAAAGTCCTGTTTTCAATATTACACCAGCAGCTCAGAGCAAAGGAACCATTCAACCCATAGCCTGGTTTGCATCCGACAAAACCTTGAGAAGTGGTTGGGCATGGGGACAATCGTATCTGAAGGATGGTGTTGCTGCATTTTCAGCTGCAATGGGTAAAGGAAAATTAATTGCATGTGGCCCTGAAATTACTTTCCGCGCGCAAACCCATGGAACTTTTAAACTTGTATTCAATCAATTGTATAAATAAAGAACACCTCGAAACCAGTTTCAAACGTTTGCACTCTTTTTTTTGAGTGAACCATCTATTTTTTACATCTCAAAATGATGTTCGATCTGCTTATTTCGTAAGTTAGTCAAGGTCAGCTTGGTTGACTGAACACAACGATTGAGCAATGAAAAAAGAACGTCTCTCTTTTTTGCAAATCATCAACATGAATGTTGGTTTCTTTGGCATTCAGTACAGCTTTGGTTTGCAACAAAGTGCCGTGAACCCCATATACGATATGCTGGGAGCACAACCAGATCAAATTCCGATTTTGAATTTAGCGGGACCCATGACAGGATTGCTCATTCAACCCATCATCGGTGCATTGAGCGATAGCACCTGGCACCCAAAATTTGGCAGAAGAAAACCTTTCTTTTTTATTGGTGCATTGCTGTGCAGTATCTGCCTTTTTATTTATCCCTTCAGCAGTTCTCTATGGATGGCTGCAGGTTTACTGTGGGTATTGGATGCAGCAAACAATACTGCCATGGAACCCTACCGCGCATTCATTGCAGATAAATTACCCAACGAACAATATGGAACCGGTTTTCTCTCTCAAAGTTTTTTTACAGGACTGGGTATTACGCTTGCAAACATCTCGTTGTTCATCTTTCAGAAATATATTACCGGCACTGCAGGATCATTACCGATATGGGTATATGCTTCTTTTTTCTTGGGAACAATCTGCTCGATTGCATCCGTGTCTTGGAGTATGTACACAACATCTGAAATTCCTCCAACAGAAGAAGAGTTAAAAATTTTGAAAGAGAAAACAAAAGGGATGCCTCATCCTTTTCTGCAATTCTTTTTATCGATCATCACTACAATCATTGCGTATGCATTGGTAGTTGTTTTATTGATACCCTCTCTCTTTTCAAAAGGATTGATCAAAAAAATCATTCGAAAAACAGAAGATCATTCCTTTTTGCGAATTGTATTTGCACAAAATCTAGAAATCATCGATGCCATTCTTCACATGCCATCGGTTATGTGGAAACTTGCATTGGTATACCTATTCCAATGGTATGCGCTTTTTTGCTATTGGCAGAATGCCGCAAAAAGTATTGCACATTCTGTTTGGAAAACATCACCTTCAGAAAACAAAGAATTGTTTGAAGAGGCAGTAGGATGGACCGGATTGGTGAACGGATGGTACAATATTGTAACGTTCATTTCTGCCTTTGCATTGGTAGGATTGGCGAAAAAATATGGACCGAAAAATGTACATTTTATTTGCCTGGTGTTGGCAGGAGCAGGTTTACTCTTCTTCCCACATATAGAAAATAAGTACCTCCTCTTTGTTCCAATGGCGGGATTTGGAATAGCCTGGGCCAGCATGATGGGTATTCCTTATTTATTAGTAGTAAATGAAATTCCAAAAGAACGATACGGTGTATACATGGGAATCATCAATATGATGATTGTCATCCCTATGATTTTTCAAACACTTACATTTGGATTTATTTCTAAAAATATCTTGCACAATGATGCAGGATTAGCCATCACCTTTGCAGGTGTATTGCTCATTATTGCAGCATTGGCAACACTAAGAATCAACCACAATAAAAATATCGTACATAACACGGTTACACCATCTGGACATTGACATATGAAAAAAATACTTTGCATCGGAGAAGCGCTGATTGATATGATTTGCACCGATAAAGGGACTTCCTTATCGGATGGGCAACATTTTTTAAAAAAAGCAGGTGGTGCACCCACAAACGTTGCAGCAGCCATTTCGGCCCTCGGCGGAGAAGTTGAGATTGCTGCAAAAGTTGGTAAAGACCCATTTGGAAATCACTTGATTGAAACACTAAAAGAGTTCGGTGTATCAACAAAAAGTATCATCCAAGACCCCTTGCACTTTACAACTTTTGCATTTGTATCCTTGATGGAAA
>JAURIR010000044.1 GCA_030832645.1 Chitinophagales bacterium
ACCGCCCGCGCAGTGGATTATGCAGTAGGGGAGTTGAAGAAACGAAACATCTAAACTTCAGTTAACAGTTGACAGTTGCCGGTTGTCAGTTAACATTTATCGATTTACTTACTACTAATAACCCGCCACGGCGGGCAAGCCTACAACTTACAACCTATAACTTATAACTGATTAAAAAAGACACAATATGAACAAAGTTCGCTGGGGCATCCTTGCTTGTGGTAAAATTGCTAAGAAGTTTGCAGCCGATTTGAAATTGGTTGGAGACGGTGAATTGCTTGCTGTTGCATCCAGAGATATTGAAAGGGCAAAACAATTTGCTAGCGAATATCCTGCTAAGCATGTCTTTGGTTCTTATGAAGAACTGGTGAATTGTGATGAAGTGGATGCTATTTATGTAGCGAGTCCGCATAGTCATCATCATGAACATACCATGTTGTGTTTGAATCACGGTAAAGCAGTGCTTTGTGAAAAAGCATTTGCCATCAATCAGCACCAGGCTAAAGAAATGATTGACTTGGCGAAGTCAAAGAAAATTTTCTTGATGGAAGCCTTGTGGTCTCGTTTTCTTCCTCATTACTTGAAGGTGCGTGAGATGATTGCTGAGGGAAAGCTAGGGGAGTTAAAAGGCGTTTTAGCAAACTTTGGATTCAAGCCACCAGAGCCTGTTTCACCACGTTTGTATCAGCCTGAATTGGGTGGAGGGAGTTTATTAGATATCGGAATTTATCCGGTATTTCTCGCACAATCTATTTTGGGCGTTCCAGACAGCATCACAGCAAAAATGGATCCAGCCTCTACTGGCGTAGATGAACAGTGTTCAATGGTTTTTCATTATAAAAATGGAATGACTGCCAATCTGTTTTCAACATTGGCAGCTAATCTGGAAACCGATGCAGATATTTTTGGAACCCAAGGGCGCATCCGATTAACCAATCGTTTTTACGAACCCTCTGCCACCATTCAGTATTATCCGGATATCATCACTTCACGTACTGTCATCCCCATTGAAAAAGAACCAGGCTGGGGATATCAGCATGAAATTCGACATGTGAACGAATGTCTTCAACAAGGACTAACCGAGAGTCCGGTTTGGACGTTGGATGATACATTCAAGCTCATGCAAACGCTCGATGCGATCAGGGAAGCGATGGGGTTGAGATACTCTGTAGATTAATATAAAAAACTCCCCTCCATATTTATTTTTTCCAACCTCCCCGTCCAGACATCCCTCCTATCCATTTGCCTGCGGCAAATGACAGGAGGGGAAACCTACGATGATTAATGGTATAGCGTTTAAGTATTTTGAATCATTCAATCTCAAGAATTGTCTATCAAGAAAATCAAGTTCCCTCTCCTGCCGTTCGCCGAAGGCGAATGGATAGGAGAGGTGGATGCGAACTGCCAAAGGCAGTGAGCAGACGGAGAGGTTGGGAAAATATAACTGATGAGGTGTACAGACAATCCGCACGGCGAGTGTCTGGACGGTGAGGTTGGGAAAAATTAATATTATGAGAGGGTGGTCGGACAAAGTCCGGACGGGTGAGGGAGTAGATCAATTTATGCATGAGGTTGAATATCAAATATGTTAAATCCCCTCCCGCCACAAGAAAAAAACTAATTTTGTCACCCTATACTAAAATCGAAACCAATCAATATGAAAAAAATACTCGCACTGGCAGCTTTCCTCGGAATAGGTTCTGCCATCGCACAACCTAAAGTGGTAGAAATAGCCATCGTTAAAGTAAAAACAGAAGTCACCTTCCCTGAAAACTTTACCCCTCCAGGTGGTGGAGATGGCGGTGGACCAGGCGGCGGAGGCGGATTCTCCATGCCAAGAGATTTAGAGACCAATACTACCATGACTTACACTCCCAATTTCATGAAAACGGAGAGTATGTCTGATTTTGGACACAACACAGTCATAGTTGATAGAGTCAACAAAAAGACAACGACCCTCATCGAGGCTATGGGCAGAAAGACAGGCTTCTACTCTACCGATGCAGATGCTGAAGCGCAACGTGCAAGACAAGACTCAATCCGTAATGCCAGAAGAGACTCGTTGGCTGCTTTGGGCATCAGTTTCCGCGATAACAAGCCCGAATTGATCTACTCTGACGAAACCAAGAAAATCTCCGGATATACTTGCAAGAAAGTGACCATCAAAACAACCGGTCAAAACGGTCAGGTAAGCGAGAGTGTGATTTGGTACAACCCCGATTTCAAGATTTCCGCTAAATCATCTGCTCCTAACGCAACAGCAGGCGGACCAGGCGGTGGCGGTGGATTCGGAGGCGGCATGAATATGATGATGGGCGGCATCCAGGGACTCAATCAAATTGAAGGTTTCCCAATGGAATACGAGGTTACCCGTGGAAATGGCTTTAAAGTGCACATGACGGTTCAAAAAGTACAATTGGAGCCTTCGGTCGACGAAAAAGAGTTTGAAATTCCAAAAGGATACGACCTAAAACCTCAAAGTGCCATGGAGAATGGTGGTGGGTTTAGGATGATATTTAGGAATAACTAACAGCCAGGGAGGAGGGTGAAGGGTGGAGAGTGGAGAGAGAAGGGAAACAGACTTCGAAAACTTTATAAACTCCTGAAGTAAAATCATGAGTCTTTCTTATGAAGCACTTCTCCCTCCACCCTTCACCCTCCTCCCTTTCCCCTTCTCCCTTTTCTTTTTTGGTCTTTTCCCCCAAAAAATGTACTTTTGCCCTCCCTTAAAAGGTTCGTATGCCAGGCCGTCGGGACTTTGAAATCGCATTTGTGGGATTGAAACCCGGGATCACGGAGTTCGATTATGAACTAGGGGACGAGTTCTTTGATGCTGAAAAGCCATCTGACTTCAAAAATTGTCACGCTAAAGTGAGGCTGCTGCTTGATAAGCATGCAAATTTTCTTCAGCTTAAATTTGAAGTGGGTGGAACAACAGAAATGCAATGCAACCGCTGTGGTAATTCACTCGATATTGATCTCTGGGATGATTTTGAAATCCTGGTCAAACTAGTGGAAAATCCAGATGAGATGAATTTACAAAACGACGACCCGGATGTATTCTTCATTTCAAGAACAGATAGCCATATCGACATCAAAGATTGGTTGTCTGAATTTGTTCAGTTGAGTATGCCTACCTACCCTGCTTGCAGTGAGGAAGAAATGGGCGGACCAAAATGCAACAAAGAAGTGCTTGCAAAACTTCAGCAGCTAAAAATAAAAGAAGAAAAACAAGAAAACCCAATCTGGAAAGGATTGGATAAATTCAGAGACAACTAAAATTTATATACCATGCCAAATCCCAAACGCCGCCACTCTCAACAAAGAAGCGCAAAAAGAAGGACTCACTATAAGGCTGAAACTGTTACGTTGAGCAAAGACTCAACTACCGGAGAGTTGCATGTTCGCCATCGCGCACATGTCAGCGAAGGAAAGTTGATGTACAAAGGAAAAGTAGTAGCTGAGAAATCTCCTATCAACTAAAAATATTTTTTATCAAGATCGATTCCGACTCTTGCTCCCATGCATTAGTCGGAATTTTATTTTAGGGGAAATTGTAAAAAAATAAAGCATGAACATAGGGATAGATATGATGGGCGGCGATTTTGCTCCTTTGGAAGCAGTTAAGGGGATCAAACTCTTCAATGAAGCTCATTTGACAGTTGACAGTTCACAGTTAACAGTTAACGGTCAACCGTCAACCGTCAACCTGGCTTTATTTGGCGACAAAGCTCACATCGAAACTCTCTTAAAAGAACACGCTGTTGATACTTCCAATATCAAGATCATTGGCACCTCGCAAGTGATCGAAATGGATGAACACCCTACAAAGGCATTGAAGGAAAAACAAGATTCTTCTATTGCTGTTGGATTTGGATACCTGGCAAAGGGCATGGTGGATGCATTTATCAGTGCAGGCAATACAGGCGCGATGATGGTAGGATCTTTGTTCAGCATCAAAGCCATCGAAGGCATCCATCGTCCAACTATCGGTGCTTATATGCCAAGAGAGAATGGAAAATTGGGATGGCTCATTGATGCAGGTATCAATTCGGATTGCAAACCAGAAAACTTGGAGCAATTTGCCATGCTCGGATCCATTTTCGCGGAACAAATTTTGAACATCGAAAATCCCAGAGTCGGATTGATAAATATTGGAGAGGAAGAAGGAAAGGGAAATTTACTCGCACAAGCCGCCTACCCTCTTCTCAAAGAGAACAAGCACATTCATTTCACGGGAAATATCGAAGGAAGGGACATCTTCCTCGATAAAGCAGATGTAATGGTATGCGATGGCTTTACAGGAAACATCATCCTTAAACTTGCTGAAAGTATTCACGGACTCGTGCAGCGCAGAAATGTGCACGATGAATTCTTCGACATGTTTGAATTCGAGCAATACGGCGGTGTGCCTGTTCTCGGTGTAAATAAACCCGTGATCATTGGCCACGGCATATCCCATGCAAAAGCGTTTAAGAACATGATCACCATTGCAGGGAAGATGGTAGAGAAGGATGTGGTGGGGATGATTAAGAAAAGTGTTACTGTTGGCAGTTAACGGTTGACAGTTGACGCTTAACAGTTAACAGTCAACTGTCAACTACTAAATTTGAAATATATAAATGATCAAATCTCCTACCATCTGCATCCTCGGGCTTGGCTATGTTGGCTTGCCGCTTGCAGTGGAGTTTTCTAAAAAATACAACGTTGTCGGATTTGACATTGACAAGAAAAGAGTGGATGCCCTCTTAAAAGGGATTGATGTTACTTCACAAGTTGAAACCAATGAACTCGAAAACGCAATTTCTAATCGACTTAAATTTTCTACTGAAGCTGCTCTTCTAAAAGAATGCAACATATTTATTGTAACCGTCCCCACCCCCATTCACAATGATCATACTCCAGATCTTCGCCCTTTGATCAATGCATCTACACTGATTGGTTCGTATCTGAAAAAGGGAGATTATGTTATTTATGAATCCACCACTTACCCAGGTTGTACCGAAGAGGATTGTGTGCCTGTGTTGGAAAAAGAAAGTGGACTGAAATACAATAAAGATTTTTTTGTGGGATACTCACCAGAAAGAATCAATCCAGGCGATAAAATAAACACACTTACAAAAATTAAAAAAGTAACCTCGGGTTCAACTCCTGAGGCGGCTAACTTCATTGATGAGCTTTACAATAGCATCATTACCGCGGGGACGCACAAGGCCCCTTCTATTCGGGTTGCCGAAGCTTCAAAAGCCATCGAAAACGCACAACGCGATATCAATATCTCTTTTGTAAATGAATTGGCATTGATCTTTGATAAAATGGGGATTGACACCCAAGAGGTATTAGAAGCCGCTGCCACCAAATGGAATTTTCTGAAATTCACACCAGGGCTGGTAGGCGGACACTGTATTTCCGTTGATCCTTACTATTTGGCATACAAATCAACCCAACTTGGTTATACACCCAAGGTCATTAGCTCTGGAAGAGAAGTCAATGACTATATGCCTTATTTCGTGGCGGAAAAAATGATGAGATTGATGGCAGAAAAAGAAATCCCCGTTCAAGGCTCCAGTATTCTCATATTGGGTGCAACTTTCAAGGAAAACAATCCCGATACCAGGAATTCAAAAATTCCCTCCATTGCAGAAATACTTAAAGCAAAAGGCTCCAAAGTAGATATATACGATCCATTGATTGAAGAATACAAAATTGAGCCGCCAAAAGAAAAATTTGATGCGATTCTCTTGGCCGTTCCACACACCCTATTCAGAGAGCTCAACTTAGTTGCATATCTAAAAGACAAATCAAAAAAAATAATATTTGATTTAAAATCAGCTCTTCCGAAAGGCATTACAGATGCCAGATTATGACGGATATTGGACCTAAAGGGCTAATTTTGAGGTTGATGTTTTTGAGAAATATTTTTCTAGCTACCCTACTGATACTTTCCTTACAATCTTCAGCACAATTTGTTGCAGTGGGTTCTGTAAGAATGGAAGAAGCAATGAGAGATCTCCAATTGCTGGACAAAATACCACAAGACTACTCCTTTGCCAATCGCCCTTATTCACTTTCAAGAAATTTTTCGTTGGATAGCCTGTATAAATGGATAGACACAGACTATTATCAAAAGACTAGTTTTCATCACAATATTCTAAACAAAAAATCATTCAAGTTCATTTTACTTCCCGCCGAACTCTCTCAGCAACTCAATACAAAAACACCCTTTGGCTATAATGATGGAAGTTTTCTAAAAGCAAGAGGCTATCAAATGAACGCGATGGGCGGATTTTTTCTAAAAGCAGGTCCATTGGAAATTCAAGCACAACCAAACATCACCTATTCTCAAAACAATAGCTATTATACTACACCAAATTGGGGATCTAAAACCTACCCGAATATTTTCAGAAAATACACCGGTCAGACTGAAGCAAGTGTAAACATTGGTTCAATTTCTGGAGGTATTTCCACAGCCAATAGATGGTACGGACCAGGCATTCACAACTCAGTAATGATGAGTAACAATGCTCCTGGCTTTGCAAATGCTTTTTTGAGAACAAAAAAACCATTGAAAACCCCCATCGGATCTTTTGAATGGACACTCTCAACTGGTTGGCTGAAAGAAGATTCTTCTTATGCATTTGAAAATTACAGGATGAAGCCATTCAGTAATAGAAATAGAAGAATGCTCTACAATGGATTGATGATCAGCCATCAACCAAAATGGCTGAAGGGAATGCATGTAGGCCTGATCAGAGCCTACAACACAAAAAGTGCCAATAATTTTAAATCAGAGGTATTTAAAAACAGCAGTTTTATTGATAAATACCTTCCTGTATTTACTGTGCTTACCAAAAGCAAGATCATTTACTTTGAAGATGCAAAAGAAAGAGATCAACAAGCATCGATTTTCATTAGATGGGTTTCTACCAAAGACCATTTTGAATGGTATGCTGAATATGGATGGAATGATCACTCTATCAACATGAGAGATCTCGCCATGGGACCTGGCCACTCAGCTGTTTATCTGACAGGATTAAAAAAAATAGTCCCCCTCAAAAAAAATAACGAATACGTAAATGTTGAACTGGAGTACATGCGTGGACAGCAACTTGCCGAATACATAGTAAGAGATGCAGGAAATTGGAATTGGCATGGCGACTTACAATCGTTTACCAACATGAATCAATACATAGGATCTGCTGTTGGAGGAGGAAATAATACTGTCCACTTTTTAACCTCCTATCATAAAGGCTGGAAAAGATATGCGCTGAACTTTGAAAGAATTTCCAACGACCCTCACTACTACCCAACCAACAAATGGATTGACTTTATTACAGGAATTTCACACGATAGAACGCTTGGAAACCTCGTGATTCAATCCAACCTGAAATGGGCTCATCAGAAAAACTACGGTTGGGAAGCGGGAAAAACAATCAACAATATATTTGCCTCGGTAGGCTTAAAATATCTATTTTAACTGATCGATATGAAATTGACCAAACAGATTCTTTTACTGATTATAGCATCGATCCAACTTGCTCAAATCTCCGCACAAACCATCAGCGATCAAAACCAAGTACTTTACCTTAGAAGACTTCAACTCAATAATCAGTTCAACTCAACTGCAAGCTTTACCCAAAGAAGTTTTTTCAATGGTAAAGACAGCTTTCCACAAGAGATAACAGACTTTTCTTTTGGCGATAAATTGACTGTAAAGAAAATTGATACAAGCATTCATTTCAGAGTTTTACCAATGTATCACTGGGGAGTTTACAACACCCATCATCCCATCACTATCAATGATGCAGAAATGTTGCCTGCCAATGGTTATCAGAGCTTGCTTACAACAGGGATTCATATCTCAAAAAATCGTTGGGCTGGTCAATTTAAACCTACACTACTAGTTGCCGAGAACAGAGATTTTGAAACTTTCCTCACGCAATTTGATGGCATTCACTGGCAAGATTACTACGAGTGGGTTAATAGAATTGATATGCCAGAAAGATTTGGCTACAAGACCATTACCAAAGCCTATGCTGGTCAGTCTTATTTGAGATATCATTTCAACAATTCTTCTATTGGCGTTTCTACAGAAAACCTATGGTGGGGACCAGGTTATTATCAATCGCTTATGATGACAAACAATGCACCTGGATTTCTTCATTTGAATTTCCAAAGCAATAAACCCTTGGAAACAACTTTCGGATCTGTTGAATGGCAGGCTATTACAGGAAGACTAGAATCTTCAGGATTCCCCCCCGTTGAATCAAGAAGGGTATACAACGGAAAATTTCTCTATGATCCTAAACCTACTCAAACAAGAATCATTACTGGTGGAATGCTGACCATTCAACCCAAGGCTGTACCGGGATTATTTCTTGGGTTCACGAAGGCAGCCTATATGTATACCAATGATGCAAAAAGTCCACTTGATTATTTACCCTTGTTTGGTTTGTATGGATGGAATGTAACCAATGCCGAAAAACTGAACAGAAAAAAAATGATGGGGAGTATCTTTTTCAGGTATTACATGAAAAATGAGAAAGCAGAGGCCTATGCAGAATTCGGAAGAAACGATAAAACAATGAACCCTTTATTCCTATTGGTCTCAGACCCACAACCAACGGGATTTGTTGCAGGTTTCAGAAAGCTCGTCTCGCTTAGAAAAAAATCGAACCTGGAATTTGGAATTGAATTTACCCAGCTTGGCTTCAACGACAGACAGCTGATAAGAGATGTAAAAAGTTGGTACCTCGACGATACCGTTCGCCATGGTTACACCAACAGAGGACAAGTAATTGGATCGGGATTAGGGCCTGGAGGGAATAGTCAGTTGTTTGAGGCCGCGTGGAACAATGGAATGAATAGAATTTCCTTACAAGTGGAGAGAAGAATTCACAACAACGATTTCTTCTATTATACGTTCGAGCGAATCAAAGACTACAGAAGACATTGGACAGATTTGATCGCCTCGCTTTCCGTAAACAGATCTTATAAAAACTTTTTATACGGCGGAAGCATCACCACATTGAGAACACTTAACTATCAATGGTGGTATATTGAAAGAGACCCAGTAATTACGTGGCAAAATTACTTTCAGAATGGATTGGACTACCTTACACTACAAGGTCAGTTGTATTTGCATTATCGATTCAATCTAAAATAGTAGAGCACTCCAGCAATACCTCCAAGCAGCATTCCAAAAAATATACCCCAGTACCATTTTAGGATGTCTCTTTTGGGTATTTTATTTTCATCTACAATCATTATGGAAGGCGTTTCCTGAATCAAAGCAGTTTTCAACACTTCTAAATTCTTCAATAATTCCCCATAGATGACGCTGGCAAAAGCCTTGTCTTTTGATTTTATCTCTGCTGCAGCAATAGGTTGCGCCAATGCCAAGTTGATGTCTATTTGGTTCTCTACATTTGCTGATGCTGCATCATAGGTCTTGGAATTCAACATCGATCCTATGCTATCCACCCTTCTTTGCAAACGCTCTACATTTTTCTTCAGCCTTCCAATTTTCCCCTCTATGTAGAAGTTGGTGGTTGTTTGAACGATACGCTCACTTAATAGTTTGCTGAGCAATTCATCCCGGGTTTCAAGATCAATTGTATAAAAACCAAGCTTCTTATCGGGTTTGTTGACGGCTAACTCTTTTTCAAGGATTCGCTTAAACATCACCTGCCAAAGACTATCTTCTACCCTGTTGAATTGAATTTTATTTGTAGCAAATGACACCTCATAGCCAACCTTTTTACTTCCCGCCCAACTCTCCTTCCAACCCATCGCTTCTGCATATTGATCAGCCAAGCTGTAAGTTGAATTTGCTTCCGGCCTTGGATAAGGAGTTTGTAGTGCTTTCTGCAATAGAATCTTACTCTTGGCTAGCTCTAATACATTGTCGCCTGCCAATACACTGTTTCCTCCCATCAATCCACCAACATCGATCCCGATTTGACCTGCAACCATCGACATCAAACCACCCCCAGCAGATTTACTGTCTTCGACAAAAAATTTAATCTGTGTTTTATATGTCGTGGGGCGAATAAGGGAATACCCAAAACCAAGTACGCCACCTACAAGGGCAAACATCAATAAATTTCTGAATCGACTGACGATTACAGTGTAAAGAGATTGGATCGCCGCAATGATCGGCTCTCTAAACGTATACCCTTGATTAGTTTCGGATGAATTGGACATTCAATTAATTTTTCAACAATACAAATAAACTCACTAAAGCAGTAATAGAAGATAAGACTGCTGAAATATTATTGGAGTTGATTAACTTATTCATGATGCCATCCCCTGATGGAACAATGATTTTAGAACCCGGCTTGATGGTGGGGTATGAACGGAAAAACAAGAAGCGCTTGGTTTTCTTATTCAATCCATTGCTATATTGAACATATGCTTTTTTCAGCAATGCCTTATCCGTCAATCCACCTGAAGATGAAATGTAATACCGAAGATTGGGTGATTCGTATTGAACAAATTGATGGTTGTATACAGCACCGTCCACTTCAACCAATGGCTCCACTTTCGGAACCACAATGCTATCATTCGCATTCAGGCGATAGTTTTCTTCCTGTAAATCGATTCCAACCAATATGCCGTTACGATAAATTCTAATCTGTGCAATGTTTCCAAAAGGCGTCAATCCACCTGCTCTTTGTATCATTTCACCAGCAGTTTCGCTGCGACTGTTCAGAAAATAATTTCCAGCATACAGTACTTCACCGCTCACTTTTACGGTTCCGATATTTTCTGAATTCAATAATTTGGTTACCACAATCTTATCTTTTTCTTCGAGCAAAAATTCCTTGGAAGTTTTTTTCAATGCTGGATCTACAGCAAACAAATAACTTTCTAACATTTTGTCTCTTAAAGAATCACTGATTTGATTGAACTGCCTCAACACCTCTACTTTTCGATAATCAGCATCGTGTGCAAAACCACCTGCCAACAACAAGGCATCTTCCAAGATCATCCCTTTCCTGAACTCATAGATGCCAGGATTTTTCACAGCACCTTCCAATTGAATGAATTGCTGCTGTTTCATGTTTTCGATAGAGGGAATGTAGATGGAATCGTTTTTTTGTAACAGAATATCCAACTCTTTTTTTCTTCCCAGCTCTACCAAGTCAAATCCAATCAACTGCTTCTGCAGTTGATCATCCATACGATTGATAAATCCTCTGTTCAAATAAGCATTCTCTCTTACACCACCCGCTTTCTCAATAAGTCCCTTTAGGGTCAGCCCCTGCGTCAATTCATAATCTCCTGCCACTCGAATGGCTCCACGAATATTTAATTTGTTGGAATACGTATCATTGAGTGCATCCACTAAAACTGAATCACCGTTTTGTGGCAAGTAGGTATGCATGTCTGAAACAAGCAGATCTTTGATGCTTCTTTGCAATGCACCAACTTGGTATATTTTCACACGTTGCTGATATGCATTTTCAGAAAACCCTCCTGCAATAGAAAAAAGATCCTTCAAACTCTCGTTATCTTTTAGTTCGTAAACCGAAGGACGTTTTACTGCTCCGGCCAATGAAATGTGCTTATTGTAAAAAGGATAATAAATGACGTCTTGGTCTTGCAGCCTAAAATTTTCCTGCATTGCACCTTTCAACAAAAATTGATAAAAATCAAGCTCAGCAATTTTCTTGCCTGCACGGATGATCTGGATATTTCGTAGGGATCCTTTTTCTGATGGACCACCTGTTAGATACAACACATTGAAAAGTGAAGCCACACCTGGCACTTGGTAATTTCCAGGACGATAGGACTCCCCCATTACAGCAACTCGAATCGTTCTGTAACGACTCAACACTACAGTTAAGTTTGTTTTTCCTTGAGAAATATACGGATAGAACAAAGCCATCCTCTTCTTTATCAACTGTTCCGCCTTTTCTATGGTCAATCCTGCCAATTGCACAATACCAGCGTATTTGATATTTATAAACCCATCTGCATTGATTTTCAGCAATTGCACACTTTCGTTCATGCCGGTTAAAATCAATTGCAATTGATCGTCTGGACCCAACACATAGTTTGCAGGCGTTGCCATTTTAATTCCAGGAGAGAATGTGTTTTTAGCATTCGAAAAAAACTGAATACCAAATACATTGGATTTTCTTCTGGTGGGGATGGATTTTAAATATGAAGTATCGGCTTCTGATTGGTTTAAATTCTCTTCTTCCTCAATTAAATCAGCCTCGCTGGTTTCTTCCACTTTCTTTTCGAATCGCTTCTTCAATTGGAGGTATTGAGAACCATTTACACCCATTTCGGTGAACATCTTTAGCATTTCCGCCTCAGTTAAACCCATTTTACTGGCATTTCTCCAGAGCTGGAACAATTGCGATTCGTTCATCCCAGATAAGGCACTGAGTTGGGTCGATCTATTTACTTGTGCCTCAAGTCCTTGAAAACCAAGCAGTAATATCAAAAATGTGTATATGTGTTTCCTCATAATGCTAATTTCTCTACCACCCGAAATTAAGGCCTATTTGCGACTGTTGGAGGGTGTTTCGGGTATTATTCACCAGATCGCGCCTGTTTTTCATGCTTAATGAAGCAATTACGTATAGATGGTGAATCAGTTCAAACCGTCCATGAACATAAAACTCGGTTGAATTCCATTGGGAATTGAATAAAAAGCGAGGTTGGGGTTCTGCAAAATACTGTTGCAAAAGAGAACCTTCCCCACCTTTTCGGATGCGCTCTACTCGAGCATTTAAGAGCAACCGGGGCAAAGGTTTGTAATTAGCATACAGGGTGAATCGATCAAAATTATTCCCCATCCAATCGCCGATTGCATAGCCTGCGTGCTTGTATTGTTGAGCGGGGATGAAGTTTGCGTAAACAAATGGATTCACTCGTGTATACTCAGTTCCTATACTCAAGTTTGGTATGAGATCATGATAAATAGTTCCCAATGTAAAGCCAAACTGATTCCTGCTTTTATTTTTATTAAAAATTGCTTTCAGTCGCAGTTCATCTACAAAGATCGTCCCGTATATATTTGTACGCGGAACAATATTTCTCAAACTAAGCTGAGTAAATAATTGCGTATTAGCGCTTGCCAAATTATTATACCCCATTCGGTTTGTAACATCAATCACTTTGAAGAACATCATCGGAAATAAGTAAGGAACAAAAAAGCGATCTGAATACACAATCGATTCTCCCAAGCTGAATGCAACTCCTTTCCTAGGTATCAAGGTTGCAGTATGGGTTACGAGATAAGAGGGGATGTATTGCTCGCGTCTTCCACCGTATATAGAATTTCCGAGATTGTATATCCTGTTGCTATCAATCGCATTTGATTGCAGCCATGTATGGGAATAATTGAATACAAACCAGTTTACGGGCTTGTAATCCAAACGAATAAATGGGAAGCTTGGAATTTTATTGCCCATTACAATTTTTCCTCTTTGGCCATAGCCCCAATTGATATGATCATTGCCAATGGTAAGTGTATAGTTTTTACCCTGATATGCGAGTGCCGTTCTTAAATCGGTGAAATTGATGCTCTTGGTTTGGTTGCTGTCCAACTTCAAACCAACTGTCTGCTCTGTATTGTATTGATCAATAGTAAACCCGTTGCCTCCTCTTGAAATGTCTCTGTAATACATCTGAAAAGCGAATCGCTTCCCCATGAATATTTTTGTGTGAAAGCCATTTCCGTATTCATGCGTTCCCTTTTGAGAGCCGCTCGACAGAGTTGCTCCGGTAACTGGATCTATTTGAATAAAAAAAGATTGATTCCCCAGCGACGCGGCTCTCCAACGTTGGAGAGCATCTTTTCGAAATAAAGACAATGATTGAGCAGAGGTATCAATTGTATTAAAAGGCAATTCGTATTCCCGTAAAAAGAACTGTAATTCTGATTTTTCCAATTGATTCAAATCCGACGCTTGTTTTTTCAACTGCTGCAAGGCCTCTAAAATCTGTGTTTGTGTGATGGGTTGAATGATATCATCTAACGCGATCAGTCCTTTGTCTGCCATTCTTGTCAAAAAGGGATAAACCATTGATCTCGTATCCTCCCAAAATGCTTGAGAATAGACCGCTGCAACATTGATCGAAACAAAAAGCAAAACAAGGAATAGTCTAATACGCATGGTCGTCGCCTTTGAACATATTAACTACCGTCTGTAAAATAATTTGAATATCGAGTAAGAAAGTCCACCGATGAATATAGTATAGATCGTAATTCAATCTCGTCTGCATCTGCTGCAAATCACTCATCGCCCCTCTTGCTCCATTCACCTGTGCCCAACCTGTTACACCAGGCTTTATCAGATGCCGCATCAAATAACTATCAATCTTTTGCATGAAGTCTTCGTTCTGTGGAGTAACATGCGGACGCGGACCAACCACTGACATAGAACCCATCAATACATTGAAAAATTGTGGCATCTCGTCGATATTCAATTTTCTCAACCACTTACCAACCGAAGTTACCCTGGGGTCGTTGCGTGTTGTATGTTGAAATACTTCACCAACCTCGTTATTCTCGAACATGGTTCTGAACTTGATACATCGTATCATCGTATTGTTCATTCCCCAACGCTCTTGCACAAAGAAAACAGGTCCACTGGAATTTAGTTTGATCATCAACGCGATCAAGGGGAACAACCAACTTCCAATCAGCAATAAAAACAAACTGCTGAAAACTATATCAAACACTCTCTTCAAAAATTTATTTTCGAATTTATCCAACGGCAAGGCCCGAAGATTGATTACAGGAATAAGTCCGATCTGATCAATTTCAAATGAAGTGGACGTGAATTGATGATAATTTGGAACGATGTATGTTTTGATGCCTTTGGCATCGCAGGTATCTAAATATTCTCTGATATCGGACTCACTTAACTCTGGCATTGCAACAATCAGTTTATCAACTGCGATATTGTCGATAACTCCTTTTAACAAAGTAGGTTGCCCAAAATAAGGTACATCGGAAATGCCTGCATCAACATCACTTAGATAGCCTACACACCTATACCCTAAGTAAAAATGTTTCTTAACTGTTTCGGCAAGCTCTTTGGTGCTTTCGGGTGTACCTACAATAAGTAAGCGTTGAGAAAGGGCTACGTCGTTGTAATAACTCCAGTGAATTCTTTTACGCACAACATACTTTAGCAATAATTGGATCAATCCAAACGAGACCAAAAAGGCCAAAAGCGATGCTGCAGAAATAGATTTTTCGTCGAGAAAAACGTACAAAATAGCAGTAATCAGTATAAACTGACTGAACAGGGCATTGAAAACAAAAATAACCTCCTCCGTGAACTTACTTGTGTTTCTGTCTTTATACAACTTTGTAAAAAAAGCAGCAGCAAACCAAGTAAACCAGAAGATCACCAGATCGTAATAGAAATTTCCAAATACCTTTTCATTGATAGCAAACCCTGTTTGTTGTAAAACAGCAAAGGTGAGCATCAATAAAATTGCATCTACCAATCGGCGGTTGTTGTGTATT
>JAURIR010000045.1 GCA_030832645.1 Chitinophagales bacterium
ATTGTAAGAGGTCGGGTACTCTGTCGAAGAATACGATAGGTAATTTTGTATTCTCGTAAAATTGCTGGAAATGGCCATAGCCATCTTTCCCGGTACATACAGAAATAATCAATCCGGATGTCAGTCCACTTTCCAAATGCTCCAATACCGATTTCTCTCTCTCTAAACTTTCGTGCGTGAGATAAATAAAAGTGTCGTAATTCTTATTCATGGTAACACTCTCAATGCCATCTACGGCCAATGCAAAAAAGTTATTGACGATATCGGGTATGATAACAGCGATTTGCTTGCTCTTCTTTTTGCGAAGATTACTTGCAAAAGGATTTGGCTTGTAGTTATAATGTTTGGCAAGCTCGAGTACACGTTTCTTTGTAGTGGCGCTGATTTCATGACTATCACCCAGCGCTTTAGAAACGGTCGAAACAGACAGCCCCAGCTCCTTTGCGAGCTGTATCATATTGATTCCTTTCATGCGTTCGTATTAAGGTTGTGATGTCAAGCTCCATCCTTCTCTGAAGATTGGTTTCAGTAATTGATTGGCTTCACTGTCGTTTTTAAACTGCTCTTTTTTAGGATCCCAATACAACGGTCTTCTGAGCGCATAGGCAACGTTGGCAATGTGACAAACCGAGCTGGTTCTATGCCCCACTTCCACATCACAGATAGGTTTGTTACCTGTTTTAATACATCCCAACCAATCGAGGTAATGATCATTCGACTCATACAATCTCGTTTCGTTTGGTTGAATAGTCGCAGTTACGATATTAGCAGGATTACTGTCGAGGAATGACCTGCTGATATCCATGGTTCCTTTTTCTCCAATGAATCGAACAGCTGATCCTCTTCCAAAATCTTCGTGCTTCATCACTACTCCATTTGCATAGACATACTGCAATCCTTTTGGTGCATTGCCTGCTGGTGGAATCAACTTTTCTGGTCCGCTTTCATCCATACCCAATGCCCATTGAGCAATATCGAACATGTGAGCACCCCAATCTGCGATGATACCACCTCCATACTCCTTGTAATTTCTCCAACGAGGAAAAATATCCTCTTCAACTGGCGGAGAGAGTATGGCGTTAAAATCATGAAACGGAGCTGGCCCTACCCATTGATCCCAATTAACACCGGGACGAACAGGTTGTGCAGGTAAATCACATGCCCATGGAGAGTCCCCAACAGTTACAATGACTTCGCTGATTTTTCCGAGATATCCGTTGCGCACCAATTCACAAGCATGCCTGAAGTTTTTCCATGAACGTTGCATGCTTCCCGTTTGAAAAACTATTTTATTTTTTCTTGCAGCATTGACCATAGCTCTACCTTCTTCCACACTATGCGCCAATGGCTTTTCGCAATAAACATGTTTACCTGCATTGGCGGCCTCGATAGACATTTTTGCATGCCAATGATCAGGTGTTGCAATCACCACTGCATCAATATCCTTGCGCGAAATGATTTCACGATAATCATCGTACGCGGTAAATCCTTTATAACTGGAAATCTTTCCCTCTGCGCGGGCTTGTGTATAATACTTACTCACCAGGGAATGGAAATAATGCAGTTTATTTAAATCTACATCTGCCCCTGCAATGATATTTGCCTTGTCTTTGAATGAATTCATCAAACCCCTGGCCTGTTTTCCTGTTCCAATAAAACCAAGATGAATCATGTCACTCGGAGCAGTATAGCCCTTGCCACCGATTACAAATCGAGGCACGATAAAAAATCCGAGAGTGGCAGCAGCTGATTGCTGCAGAAATGCTCTTCGTTCTTTTCTCATAATCAGATATTTACAGGTGTCAATTTTTTATTTAACGAATGAATGATAAGCCATGCTGTTAAGTAGGCAACACTGCAGATACCAAAAATCAAGTTGTATCCAACAGTAATATCGCCAGCCAATTTCGCCTTTTCAAGGATCTCTCCAATTAATAATGGAAAGAGAATTCCACCGATTGAACCCGCCATCCCTCCAATACCTATCACCGAACTCACGTCCTTGTTTTTGAACATATCAGTAGCAACAGAATATATGTTTGCACTCCAAGCCTGATGTGCTGCTGCAGCCACACTGATAAAGGCCACCACCATCCAAATATTGGTTGCATACTTTACAAGAAAAATAGGAAATACAAGGAACCCGACAATCAACAAAGTAGTTTTTCGTGCCTTGTAAATAGGAAAGCCCTTTTTAATCATCCATGATGAAAGCCAGCCCCCACCTACACTTCCAATTGTCGTCATGGTATATACCACCACCAATGGAATACTCGGTTTACTTAAACTGAGGTTGTACGTTGTTGAAAAATAAGAAGGCAGCCAAAAAAGAAAGAAATACCACACGGGATCGGTCATGAATTTTCCGACAATGAATACCCATGTTTGCTTAAGTGTAAACAACTTGCCCCATGAGATGGGAGGTTGAATATTTCCACTTGAATCCGCAGGGTTGTCAGAGATATCCGAAGCAATATGATCCAACTCTGCCTGATTCACTTTTTTATGCTTGGATGGAACTTGATACAACAACACCCAAAATATCAACCAAACAAAACCTATCGCACCTGTAACAACAAAGGCCATTTGCCATCCGTAAAGATTCAGAAGAATGGGTACAACAATCGGAACAACCATGGCGCCAATATTTGCACCAGAGTTAAAAATTCCTGTTGCCAATGCCCTTTCTTTTTTAGGGAACCATTCCGCAACAGCTTTTACAGCTGCAGGGAAATTACCCGACTCTCCAATACCAAGTAAAGATCGTACGCCTATGAAACCAAGTGTAGATCGAACACCTGCATGAAGAATTGCTGCAATACTCCACAAAATAATAATGATGGTATACCCAAGTTTGGAACCTATTTTATCAATGATTCTTCCAAATAAAAACATTCCCAATGCATAAGAAGCCGTGAAAGCCATCACAATTTTACTGTAGTCCTTTTCGTTCCAATTAAAAACCTGTTCGAGTGTCGGTTTCAAAATTCCAATGACGTTTCGGTCAAGGTAATTGATGGTTGTAGCAAAAAACAACAGGGATACAACCGTCCACCTGTAGTTGGTCATTTTTGTACTCATGAATGGCAGCAATTTTTGGTTCACTCAAGGTACTGATTTTCTCCTTTTGACTTTCTACAATTTTCGCTCCACCGCTACAACGTTTTCGTAAATCCACTCACAAAAAGCACTTCTTTTTTTCGTAATTTACAAGCAACCAATTCAACGATTTGTGGTAGTAAAAAAACTGTTTTCTCTGATTGTATGTCTTGCTGTTTTTTACCCATTGCTAGAGGCACAACAAAAGTCAAAAAAAAGCTCCATGTTGGTCTATACCAAAAATGGAAACGGTTATGTGCACGATAATATACCTGCTGCAGTAGAGGCACTAAAATTGTTAGCGAAAGAGGAAAACATTTCACTATCAATTTCAGACGACCCAGCCGTTTTTACAGAAGAAAATTTAAAACAGTACACGCTCTTGGTTTTACCCAGTACCAACAACGATATTTTTAACAACGACGATCAACGATTGGCATTCAGAAGATACATGGAAGCAGGTGGCGGACTTGTTGGACTTCATTCGGTTACCGGAACCGAGCGAAATTGGAAATGGTTTAAGATGTTGATTGGATGTACATTTTCCTGGCATGCGAAATACCAGAAATTTACTTTCCAAGTATTGGATAAACACCATCCTTCCATGAAAAATGTTCCTTCGTCGTGGGAAAGAGAAGACGAATGTTATTTTGGAAAAGAACTCTATCCTGTTACTAACGTACTGATGACACATCGATTTGTAACCCTGGATTCCTCTCAAAAAGAATTGATTCAGAAAAATGCTGGAACCTATGCAGAATACTACCCAGCTGTATGGTACAATGATTTTCAAGGAGGGCATGCATGGATTTCCACTATTGGACATAGCAAAGAAACTTACCAAGACCCTGTTTATAAAAACCATTTGCTGCAAGGCATACGATTCGTCATCTCCCAATACAAGGGAATTGATTTTAGTCGCGCGCATGCAACTCACAGAGACGATCCCATAAAAAACTAATCATGCAAAAGAAAAAATCATTCGACAGAAGAGACTTCGTAAAATCAACCGTTAAAACAGGCATTGCCACTGGCATTGCTTCCTTAGGTTTCCCTACAATCGTCCCGGCACATGTGCTTGGCAAAGATGCTCCCAGTAATAAGCTCAATATTGCCGCTATTGGAGTTGGAAGAATCTCAAGAGATCACGACATGCACGAAACATTAAAATATGATCATGCAAAGATCATGGCAGTATGCGACCTCGATAAGAAGAGATTGGCCGATGGTAAAAAATACGTGAATGATTACTACACAAAAAAAACAGGCAAACCCTATGATGGTGTACAGATGTACGACGACCACAAAGAGTTGTTATTGAACAAAGACATCGATGGTGTACTCATTTCTACGCCAGATCACTCGCATGCATATTTAGGAATTCATGCAGTAGAAGCAGGCAAAGATGTTTACCTCCAAAAACCGGCCTCTCTGACTATTTCCGAGGGAAGAGCATTGAGCAATGCTGTACACAAATCTGGAAGAATCTTACAAATAGGAAGCCAGCAACGTTCTTCATCACAATTCCGCTACGCGGCAGAATTGGTGAGAAACGGAAGAATCGGCCAACTGAAAGAAGTGTATATTGGTCTACCCAGTGATCCTGGTGGAGAAGTAGAACCTGAAATGCCCATTCCATCTACTTTAAATTATGATGCATGGCTAGGTTCTACACCCTATGTTTACTACACAGAAAAAAGAGTACACCCTCAAAATGATTACAGCCGTCCGGGTTGGTTGCGTTGTGAACAATTCGGCGCAGGAATGATCACCGGATGGGGATCTCATCATATTGACTGCGCGCATTGGGCGATGGATACTGAATATACTGGACCGATTGAGGTCTGGGGCAAAGCAGATTTTCCAAAAGCTGGATTGTGGGATGTTCACGGAAGCTTTACCACTTATGGTAAATATGCCAATGGAGTAAAAATGACTGTGAGCACTGAATTACCCAATGGAATAAAATTTGTTGGAACAGAGGGATGGATATTTGTTACCCGTGGAGACTACAAGGCAAGTCCCAACGAACCCGCAGTTCCCAACCAAAAAGCACTTTCCGCCAGTAACCCTAAGATCATCGAGTCTGTCATTGGACCAAACGAAGTGAATCTATACAGAAGTCAAGAACACCATGGCGATTGGCTGAACAGTATGCTTACAAGAAAACAACCGATTGCTCCTGTTGAGGTAGGACATCGCTCCTGCTCTACTTGCTTGATCCATCACATCGCCATGAGATTACCACGCACATTGCAGTGGGATCCAATGAACGAAAGATTCGTGAACGACGATGAAGCAAATGCTTTACTCAACAGACAACATCGATTCCCCTACCTTATAAAAGGATTGTCATAATGAAACAACTTTTTTTCCGTTTTGCTTTGCCGTTGCTAACCTTCTCTCCTCTGTTCGGCGCTGCCCAACAAAATTTTAAACTAATCACGTTGGATCCAGGCCACTTTCATGCTGCATTGGTTCAAAAAATTATGTACCCTGAAGTAGATCCTAACGTCCATGTGTATGCAGAAGCCGGAAATGATTTGCAATTACATTTGGATAGAATCAAGGGATATAATAACCGTATAGATAATCCAACGAAATGGAACCAAGTGGTCTATGAAGGCAAGGATTTCTTTCAGAAAATGATCAGTGAAAGAAAAGGCAATGTTGTTGTGTTGGCTGGAAACAATCGGTTGAAAACAAATTACATCTTATCAGCAGTTCAAAACGGATTCAATGTTTTTGCCGATAAACCCATGGCGATCAATAAAGTTGGATTCGAGCAATTGAAAAAAGCATTTCAAGTTGCAAACGAAAAAAAATTACAGCTTTATGATATCATGACAGAGCGTTATGAGATCACTACTATCTTGCAACGTGCACTTTCTATGGAACCAACTGTTTTTGGAACATTGGAAAAAGGTAGTCCCGATAATC
Organism: Chitinophagales bacterium; assembly: GCA_030832645.1. Classification (GTDB taxonomy): domain Bacteria; phylum Bacteroidota; class Bacteroidia; order Chitinophagales; family Chitinophagaceae; genus Pollutibacter. The sequence goes on from JAURIR010000045.1 coordinate 6,040, forward strand.
CCTCTGTGACAAAAGAAAGTGTACATCATTTTTACAAATACGTATCTGGAGCAGTACTTACAAGGCCTGCGTGGTTTTTTGATGTATCACAAGAAGGAGAAGGCATTGTAGATGTTACCACGCATTTAGTAGACCTTATACAATGGGAATGTTTTCCGGAGAAAATAATAGATTACAAAAAAGACATCAACATATTGAATGCAACAAGCTGGAATACATCGATATCTCCAGGTGATTTTACCCTGGTAACAAAAGAAAAAGAAATCCCTGGATATTTAAAAAACAATATTGACAAAAACGGTAATATCCAAGTGTTGTGCAATGGAGAATTCAATTATACTATCAACGGGGTGCATGCAAAAGTATCCGTAATATGGAATTACAAGGCTCCAGAAGGAACAGGAGATACACATTATTCGTTGATGAGGGGAACAAAATCTTCCCTTATCATCAAACAAGGGAAAGAAGAAAATTTCAAACCAACCCTATACGTTGAAACGAAAGAACCCAATGCAGCATTTGAAAACCAGTTACTTAGTGCCATCAACAAGATCAACAAAACCTATCCTGGTATTTCCATGAAAAAAAATGGAAACGGATGGGAAATAATGATCCCGGATCAATACAAGGAAAGTCATGAGACCCATTTTGCACGTGTGATGGAAAAATACTTGAGCTATTTAAAAAACAACAACATGCCAAGTTGGGAAATACCCAATATGATCGCAAAGTATTATACAACTACTGCTGCCAGAGAAAAAGCCAATCAATCAAAATGAAGTCATTCATTTTAAACATATTATTTTCTTTTGGCCTTCTTACAAGTTCTTTTGCTCAAACAACACAAGATCCAAGCAGTGGTGCGGTAAGAAATATTTATGATATGCTACGAACCATCCCAGGAGTGGAAGTGAGCATCAATAAAGGACTCTCCAGTCAGCAGCAAGTGTATATAAGAGATTCAAGAAACCTAAAAGGAAAAGTAGCTGCAACTTTTGTTGTTGACAGAGTAGTATACGATGGAGATGTAGGCTTGATCAATCCAATGGATGTTGCAGAGATTACCGTACTGAAAGACGATGCTGCTGCGGCGGCATACGGAGCTAGAGGGTTTGGAGGAGTCATCCTAATTAGCACCAAAACTGGAAAAGGTACTGTGCCAGCTCAGGTAACAAGCTATACTAAATCTGCCTACCAATATTTCATTACAAAAGAACTTGAAATACGTGTGATTGGAAAAGATGGAAAGATTCTCTCAACAGGAACTATTACAAAAGAGACAGATAGTTCCATCTATCTCAGAAAAAAAGAAATTCTTAAAAATCAAATCGAAAAAGTAGAAATTGTAACGATGTAAATTATGAAAGAACTAAGACAAACATGGAGATGGTTCGGACCAAATGATCCAGTAACGCTACAAGACGTTAAACAGACAGGCGCAGTTGGAATTGTTACAGCATTGCATCATGTACCGCATGGGGAAGTATGGACTTACGAAGAAATCATGGATAGAAAAAACCTGATCGAATCATACGGACTCACATGGGATGTAGTAGAGAGTGTTACTATTCACGAAGAGATCAAAACAAGAACGGGCGATTATTTACAATGGATAGAAAAATACAAAGAGAGCCTTAAAAACCTTGCCAAAGCTGGTTTACGGGTGATCACTTACAATTTTATGCCGGTAAATGATTGGACGAGAACCAACCTGGATTACTTGATGCCAGATGGATCCAAGGCGCTTTATTTTAATTGGGTAGATCTAGCAGTGTTTGACATTTTTATGTTGCAGAGAGAAAATGCCGAGAAGGATTATTCAAAAGAAATTGTAGAGGAAGCCCAAAAACGTCATAGCACTTATACAAAAGAACAACTGGAACAGTTAGCCGGGGTTGTCATGTTTGGCATACCAGGAGAGAAAAAAGAAACTGTTGAGGGAATGAGAATAAAACTTGCCAGATACAAAAATGTTGATGCCACTATTCTAAGAAGCAATTTGGTTTTCTTTTTACAGCAAATCACTCCTCTTTGCGATGAATTGGGATTGCAATTGGCAATTCATCCAGACGATCCTCCTACTGATATTTTAGGATTGCCTAGAATTGTCAAAAACATGGAAGACCTGCAATTTATATTGGATGCAGTTCCTAATAAAAGCAACGGCATCTGTTTTTGTACCGGTTCATTGGGGGCAAACCCAAAAAACAATTTGCCTGAAATGGCCAAGAAGATCGGCAAACGGATTCACTTCACCCATTTGAGAAACGTAAAGAAAGATGCTCAAGGCAATTTCTTCGAGGACGACCATTTGGCGGGTGATAATGATATGTATGCTGTCTTGAAAGAGTTATTGAAGATTCAACAGGAAGTTCCCTATCAAATTTCTTTCCGACCAGATCACGGCCACCAGATGATCGATGATTTAAATAAAGTCACGAACCCAGGGTATTCATGCATCGGAAGATTGCGTGGACTAGCTGAAATCAGAGGATTACAATTGGGTATATTGAGGGCGATGGAAGAATGAATAATTGATAACAGTTGACGGTTAACAGACAACTGACAACTCAAAACTTACAACTCATATTATGAACTATAAAAATTTATTCAGCTTACAAGACAAAGTCATCGTAGTTACGGGTGGTACTGGAGTATTGGGAAAAGCGTTTATTGAAGGTATTGCAGCATACGGAGGCAAAGTTGTTATTGTTGGAAGAAACGAAACCGAGGGAAACAAAAGAGCAGAAGAAATCAATAAGAACGGAGGTACGGCGATTTTTACAAAGGGAAATGTGCTCGACGTAAAAGATATGGAGCATGTTAGGGACGTAGTGCTACAGAAGTTTGGGCGTATCGACGGATTATTGAATGGTGCTGGAGGTAATATGCCCCAAGGAGTAATTCAACCCGATCAGGATGTATTTGAAATGAATTTAGAAGGGCTCCAACAAGTATTGGACTTGAACCTGATGGGGACCATCATCCCAACAAAAGTTTTTGGGTCCGTGATTGCAAAACAACAAGGAGGGAGTATAGTAAATATTTCATCCGTGAGTTCCAAAGAGTCTATCACCAAAGTGTTGGGCTATAGCCTGGGCAAGGCAGGTGTGGATTGTTTCACCAGATGGATGGCCGTTGAAGTGGCCAAAAGGCACGGAGACAAAGTAAGAGTAAATGGCATCATGCCTGGATTTTTCCTTACGGAACAAAACAGAACATTGTTAACAAATCCGGATGGTTCATTGACAGAAAGAGGTAACTTGGTTATCAAGAAGTCTCCTGGAGGAAGAATGGGCAAACCAGAAGAATTGGTGGGAGCTTTGATCTATTTATTAAGTGATGCATCCATTTTTGTAAACGGAACAGACATTTACGTTGATGGCGGATTGGTTGCTTTCAGTGGAATATAAATTTGAACGATTGCTATTTTTAAACATATATTAAAACAAACCATATGACTCCTCGCAGAAATTTCATCAAACAAAGTGCACAAGCAACAGCTGCCACAGCACTGGCTTCCATGGGATGGACAGCCAAATCCTATGGAAATATTTTAGGTGCAAACGACAAGGTCAGATGCGGTGTGATTGGATTTTCCGACCGTCACCGTCAATCGCATATTCCTGCATTCATGCAACATTACAAGGAAATGAACTTCGACATTGTAGCTGTTTCCGATATCTGGAAGTTAAGAAGAGAAGAAGGTGTAGACTTCCTCAAAAAGAAAATGGAACACGACATCATAGGGTGCAAGAACAACGAAGAACTGTATTCATTGAAAGATATTGACGCCGTATTTATTTCTACAGCAGATTTTCAACATGCACTGCATACCATCGAGGCATTGAAGGCAAAGAAAGATATCTATGCGGAAAAGCCTTTTGCTGAAACAATGGAAGATAACCGTGCTGCTTTAAAAGCTGCAAAAGAATCCGATCGAATCATCCAGATTGGATCGCAAAGAAGATCCGGACCCAACTACCATGCAGCTGCTAAATTCATTCAAGATGGAAAGTTCGGGGACATCACTATGGTTGAATTGACTTGGAATGTAAACCAACCCGGAAGATGGAGAAGACCTGATCTTGTTTCAAAATGTCGTGAAGAGGATTTGGATTGGAAACGCTTCCTATTGAACAGACCATTTGAAAAATTTGATCCAAGAAAATACTTGGAATATCGTTTGTTCTGGCCCTATTCCTCCGGAATGCCCGGCCAATGGATGAGTCACCAAATTGATACCGTGCATTGGTTCACAGGACTCAAACATCCTAGAAGCGTGGTAGCAAATGGCGGAGTGTACCAATGGAAGGACGGAAGAAGAAACTGGGATACAACAACGGCCGTATTCGATTATGGACCGAGCGATGACTTGTCTAAAGGATTCCAGGTGGTATTTATGTCGCGCATGCATAACGGCGACGAAAATCCAAGTGAAATCTATTACAGTAATGGCGGAGAATTGAACCTTATGACAAATAAAGTTTCATCAAAAGGCGGATTGAGAGAAACCCCTGCAAAAGCGATGAATATGAAGTCGAATCTCTTGCCAGAGGTCAACCTAACAGATTTAGCTATCAAAGTCGAAGCAGGTGCAAACACAGGTGGTGATATGCTTACTTCGGCACACGTAAGAAACTGGATGGAATGTGTGAGAAGCAGAAAGCAAACCAACGCACCAGTGGAAGCAGGTTACTACCACTCTATTGCAACCATCATGACCAATGCCGCTGCAAGAACTGGAGAGAAAGTAACCTTCGATGAAAAAACACAAGAAGTAATGGCAGGTGGAAAAGTATTCAAATACTAAAACCAATTACACAGGTCAATTTTTAAAAATAGCGGCTGCTTTGGTGGCCGCTAATTTTTTCTTTGGAACCAATGTCATCGCTGTAAAAAAAATCTCTCCGGTATTCATTCCGCCTATTTCATTGGGATATTTAAGAATGCTGTTTGCCACTGTTGTATTTTTTCTTGTTTCATTCTTCATGAAAAAACAAGAAAAAATCAAAAAGGAGGACTACCCGTCAATCTTCTTTGCTGCCTTAACTGGCATTTCTCTCAATCAAATTCTCTCCATCAACGGCATTGCAACTACCAATCCGATACATGCCTCTTTGCTAAACATGGCAACGCCCATTTTTGTTTCTATTCTTGCAACCCTATTTCTAAAAGAACGCTTTGGATGGAATAAGGCAATTGGTCTGCTGCTTGGAATTGCTGGAGCATGGTTGATGATTATTACAAGGGCAAATGGTACTTCACAAAATCCCGCTACGGTGCTGGGAGACGCAATGGTATTGATTGCAGCAGTTTGCTATTCATCTTATTTAATACTTATCAAAAAGATTGCAGGACGCTATCATTTTATCACGATTTTAAAATATGTGTTTCTCATTGGTACTTTGTGCAGTACTCCCTACTGCATCAGAGGTTTTATAGAAATTTCATGGGTATCTATCCCCTTGTCCGCTTATTATTGGCTATTCCACGTATTATTTTTAGCCACTTTCCTTGCCTATCTACTAATGAACTGGGGAGTACAGCAATGGGGACCATCCAAAACAGGAAGCTTTGTTTACTTTCAACCCTTGTTCGGAACACTTGCTGCAATTTGGGTGTTGAACGAAGAACTTACGACGTTAAAATTAGTTGCAGGATCACTGATCGTTGCTGGTGTATGGATCAACTCATTCAATGCGAGAAAGAATACTAGTCAATAATCTTATTTTTTTGCAACCAAGTTTTCAGAGCATTTATCCAACTCTCTGAACTCGTTTTATTAATCATCCCAAATCCATGTCCCCCTGTTTCATAAGTAAAGAGCATTGCTTCCACCCCGTTGGACTTTAATGCATCTATATATTGCAGCGAATTTTCAATCGGAACCACTTTGTCGTCTTTGGCGTGAACCAAAAAAGCCATAGGTGTATTTGCATTTACATGCAATTCATTGGAAAAGTAGTCCATCATAAATTCAGTAGAATCTTTTCCCAGAAGATTTCTTCTGGAACCCAGGTGAGAGAACTTACTGAAAGAAATTACCGGATAACCAAGTATCTGAAAGTCTGGCCGCAATGAAATTTTACCGATCTCTTTTATTTTAGGATCATCATAATGAACTGCCAATGAACTTGCCAGATGCCCCCCTGCAGAGAAACCCATGATTCCCACTTTTGTTGGATCAACATGCCACTGCTTTGCTTCCTCTCTCACCAATTGAATAGCCCTTTGAGCATCCTGCAGAGGTGCTATTTTTTTATCAGACTGATTTTTGTCGGATGGAATTCTATACTTCAACACCAAGGCATGGATGCCAATGCTGTTAAAATACTTTGCAACATCAGTGCCTTCGTGTGAAGCTGCTAAGATTGTATACCCTCCGCCAGGACAAATGATAACACAGGGTCTATCAATATTATCGGGGCCAGCTGAATAAAAAGCATACCCAGGAATAGATACTTTAGAAATTCGCAAAATGCCATCGTTTGTTTCTGATTCTTCATCTGGAGCATCGATGTAGTTCGGAATTTTTTTATAGAGTGGCTTGTATTGTGCTGAAACAGAAAAAAAAGCCATCATAAAAATGGAGCATGCAATCGTATATTTCATAAAAGAAAATTATCCTCTTATCGCTTTTATAATGGAAAGCACTTCTTTTGCAATCGATTCAATTCCTTTATAATCTCTTGCCTCCATTAATTTTTTGCTCACCAATTTACTTCCCATCCCTACAGCACTTACGCCTGACTTGTACCAACCCTCGATACTTTCTCTTGTAGTGTCTACACCGCCCGTTGGCATGAAAACCATTTTAGGGAAAATATCTTTGATGCTTGCCATAAATTCTGGTCCGAGCATGTTTCCAGGAAATAGTTTTACAAACCGAACACCTGCATTTTCTGCTGCCTGAATTTCAGTAGGAGTCATGCAACCAGGTCCGTAAAAGATATCGTGTTTAGTGCAATATGCTGCTACATCTCCATCGTATCCTGCACTTACCAGAAATGCAGCTCCCGCATCTAAATATGTTTTTGCTTGGTGTAAATTCTTAATCGTTCCAATACCGATGATTGCATCCGGCATCTCCTGATTCTTTACTTCAATCAATTTCTTGAAATTAGCAAGTGCTGCCTCGCCCCTATTGGTAAACTCCATTGTTCTAACGCCTGCCTTGTAAAGAGATCGTAAAATTTCTACACTCACTTCTTCGTTTGAATTGAAATACAAAGGAAGCATTCCCTGCTGGGTAATGGCGTCAATAATTTGTTGAGTAGAGTACATGAATTATTTTTTATCGCTGAACATTGGCTCCCACACCGGCATGGATGAGGTTTTCTATTTCTTGAATGGTTGCATAATTTGTATCGCCAGGGAAAGTATGTTTCAAGGCACTGGCTGCAACGCCGAACTCGGCTGCGTCTTGCATTGATTTTCCACTTATCAATCCATAGATCAAGCCGCTTGCAAAACTATCGCCCGAGCCAACTCTGTCTACAATATGGATATCGTACTTTTTTGTTAGATGGAATTGCTTGCCGTCTGAAATAAATCCTGCGAGTTCATTGTAGCTGGCAGATTGATTCATCCTTAATGTGGAGGCAACATACTTGAATCCATAGGCTGATTGCAATTGATGAATCGAAGCTTCAAACATTTTCAAATTGGATTTACCTGCATAGTCAAAATCATTCAAAGGATATCCAAGTGCAGCAAAAACATCTTTTTCCAAACCAATTGCAACATCCACATATTTCCATAGGTTGGAAATGCTTTCTGATGCTTGCGCTGCATTCCACATTTTTTTTCGGATATTCAAATCAAAGCTGGTAGTAATACCCTTTGCTTTGGCTTTTTGCAAAGCCAATTCTGCTATGCGGGCAGCTTGAGAGGAGATCGCAGGAGTAATACCTGAAACATGAAACCAATCAGCACCCTCAAAAACTTTATCGAAATCAAATTCCTCAACTTTTGCTTGGGCAAACGAAGAATCCTTTCGATCATACACAACCTGAGAAGAACGAATGGATGCACCAGATTCTACATAATACACTCCCATTCTTTCCCCACCTCTTTTTACAAAACTTGTATCTACCCCGAATTTTCTTAAATGATTGATCGCAGCTTGACCGATTGGATTTTCAGGAAGCTTGGAAACAAACACTCCGTTCAAACCATAATTGCATACCGCAATTGCAACATTGGCCTCACCACCTCCATAATTGACGTCGAATGATTCGGATTGCAAAATTCTTTTGTGATCGGGTGTTGAAAGCCTCAACATGATTTCCCCTAATGTAACTACCCTTTTTGCCATTTGCATGAAGATTGTTAATCTACTGGGAAGGTACCAATAATTCAGAAAAGAAAGTCCCTAGGCTTGTTGGAGGAATTGATTTCTACGAAATCGTTAACGTCCAACAAAGACTACTTTTCATCCGAATTTTAATTACATTTAATTCCAGATTATAAGCACATGAAAAAGATATTCAGTTTATTATTCATTTCTACGACATTCTTGGTTTCTTTTGCACAGCAAACACAAAAGCCTCCCTTGCATGGCAAAAATTGGATGGCTATTACAGGCAAACCTTTGGCTGCGACTGCAGGAGCTAAACTTTTTACTTCGGGCGGCAATGCAGTAGATGCTGCTTGTGCTATGTTGGCTGCAACCTGCACCATGTGGGATGTGTTGAGCTGGGGCGGTGAAACACAAGCAATCATATACAATCCAAAAACGAAAAAAGTTTTTAGCATCAACTCAATGGGAGTTGCCCCCACTGGTGCCACACCTGCATTTTTCAAAAGCAAGGGATATAATTTTCCACCAGAATACGGACCATTGGCTGCAACTACGCCAGGCACAGCGGGTGGACTTTGTTATATGCTCGCAGAATATGGTACTAAAAGTTTGAAAGAAGTGTTGGAACCTGCAATGCAATTGGCTTCAGGTTATCCCATCGAAGCACAAACTGCAAATAGCATTGAAAGAGCAAAAGAGAGATTGAAGCAATGGCCTTACAGCAAAGCAGTAATGCTGCCTCACCTTGGAGAGAAAAGAGAAGCCCCTGAAGCTGGTGAAATTTTTGTTCAGCAAGATTTGTACAACACCCTTTCAAAAATGGTGGAAGCTGAGCAAACTGCACTGAAAAAAGGAGCAACACGTAAAGCTGCAATCATGGCTGCATACGACA
>JAURIR010000046.1 GCA_030832645.1 Chitinophagales bacterium
CTTCTATAAAAACCGGAACTCAAATCAACTTCACTGTATCTGATAATTTGAAATCCATTCGATCTTTTGATGCAAGAGTAGACGGAAAATGGATCATGTTTTATCCTCGTGGAAATCAATATGTATATAAAGTGGACGAACATTTTCCCAAGGGTGAACATTTGCTCTCGGTAGTTGTTTATGATGAAGCGGGAAATTCATCCCGCATTTCGAAACAAGTAATAAAAAATTGATCATATGGCCATTCAAGAAGGGAAAAAAGCACCGGCATTTTCAGCCAAAGATCAGGACGGAGCAACCATTAAATCAGCAGATTTTAAAGGCAAAAAACTTGCTTTGTATTTTTATCCCAAAGACCTTACCAGTACCTGCACGGTTCAAGCGTGCAACTTGAGAGATGGTTTCAAAGCACTGCTTAAAAAAGGGATTGAAGTGGTAGGTGTGAGTCCGGACGATGAAAAATCACACTTAAAATTCATTGCAAAAAATAAGTTGCCATTTCGAATCATCGCAGATACCGATAAAAAATTAGTCGAAAAATTTGGTGTGTGGGGAGAGAAACAGCTCTATGGAAATAAATACATGGGCGTTTTTCGCACTACTTTTCTTATTGACGAAAATGGGGTGGTTGTGAAAATAATTGCTAAACCAAAGGTTAAAGAACACGACAAGGAGATTCTTGCTGGCTTTGGATTATAAGATCCATTCCACGCTCCCGTGGTGGATTTTTTCTACAATTCCTCGTTCGATCTCCAGATCACCTTCGGCAGTTGCTCTCACTACTTTTGCCTCATATACAAGACTGTCTTTTCTGAATTTGACCTTCTCGTTTCTTTTGAAAAGGTGTTTGTTGTATTCCTCTATGATCGTTTCTGCGGGGGTTGATTTGATCTGATTCAACCTGGCATCAAGGAAACCACAGAGTTCTTCTGCAAGTAGGATCGGGTCGAATGATTTTCCTGTAATTTGTTTCAACGAAACCGTCTTGTTTTCCAGCTGTCCAAATTGGGTTTGATTGATATTGATACCCATTCCGATCACTGTATTATCCCACTGCTGGTTTTTTATGACGTTTTCTATTAAAATACCCCCTGCCTTTCTGTCACGCCAGTACAAATCGTTGGGCCATTTGATGCTTGTTTCATCTCCGGCATACTTGCTAAAAAAGTCGCAACATGCCAATGCAGTGATTGCAGAAAGCAGGAAGGGTTGATGAATCGACAAGTTCTTGGATCCCGCTATCACTGTAAGGAGGATGTTTTCACCCAAATGGCTATCCCAAACCTTGCCCCGTTGTCCTTTCCCCTCGGTTTGTTCCAGCGCAAAAATAGCGGTTCCATCTGCTGCCTTTCCTTCACGGATAAGGCCCATGGCATGGTTATTGGTACTATCTACTGTCGATAAGATGATAAATGGTTTTCCTAACATTTTGTTGGCAGCCTAAGGAGGGAAATAATCCTTAATTTTGGCAAGTTACTCCACGAAAACTTAAAAAAACAGCGTTTGGCATCAAGAACCGAAGGAAAAGTATCTCCAAAGAAAATATCCCGACTTACAAAAAACAGTAAAATCCTGAAGGTAATTACCAGTGCTATTCAGGACAGAAAAGGCGAACATATTGTTCTTTTGGATTTGAGGAAAATACCAGAAGCTGTATCAGATTTTTTCGTTGTGTGCGAAGCTTCATCCACCGTGCAGGTAAGAGCGATCGGAGATTGGGTTGAGGCGAAAGTGAAAAAAGAATTGGGTGAGTTACCTTACAGACACGAGGGGCAGCAAGCAAGTCAGTGGGTTCTTATTGACTATGTGAACGTAGTAGTGCATGTATTTTTATCAGAAACTAGAAAATTTTATAAGCTTGAAGATATGTGGAACGATGGAGTGGAAGTTGAATTAGACGAAGCGGAAGCACTCCCTCAACCTCCTGCATTCAAATCAACCAAGAAAAAGAACAAGTAAACATGATGAACAACGATTCAGATAATAAAGAGAAAAGAGGCGGCTCATTCAATCCATTTAAAAGAAAAGAATCTGGCGGCGAAGGCGGTGGTTCCTCTAAGGGACCTTCTTTTAGTTTCTATTGGATATATGTGATTGCAGCAATTTTGTTGATTGGATATCAAGTATTGCGTGGTGTAAGTCCGGATGCACGTAATGTTTCCGAGATGGAGTTCAAGCAAAAAATGTTGAGCCAAAACGATGTTGCTAAACTTGAACCTGTAAAAAACAAAGAAGTAGTCCGGGTATACATCATCCGAGATAGTTTGGATAAAAAAATTTACAAGGATTTATTAGGAGATAAATTGGTGTATGCTAAATCCTCCAAGGGTCCTCACTTTCAATTTAGCTACTCCAAGATCGACGATTACCAAGAAAATCTAAACGAATACTTCATTAAAAATCCGGGTGTACGAGAAGTGCCGGTAGAGCCTGTTACGGATCCTGAATTTTTTGGACCACTGGTAAATTTCTTGTTCCCAATTTTGATGTTTGGTTTATTGATGGTGTTGATGATGCGCAAGATGGGAGGCGGTTCTGGCGGTGCAGGAGGTGGTGGAATTTTCAATATTGGAAAGTCAAAGGCCCAATTGTTCGACAAGGGAACAAAAGTAAATATAACATTCACCGATGTTGCTGGTTTGGATGAAGCAAAGCAAGAGGTGATGGAGATCGTTGACTTTTTAAAAAATCCTAAGAAATATACCGCCCTCGGTGGTAAAATTCCTAAGGGTGCATTGTTGGTAGGTCCTCCAGGTACTGGTAAAACATTGTTGGCAAAAGCCATGGCTGGAGAGGCCCAGGTTCCGTTCTTTTCAATGTCGGGTTCCGACTTTGTGGAGTTGTTTGTAGGTGTGGGTGCAAGCAGGGTGCGTGATTTGTTCAAGCAGGCCCGCGAAAAAGCACCGTGCATTATTTTCATTGATGAAATTGATGCGATTGGTAGAGCGAGGGGAAAGAACATGATGATGAGCAACGACGAAAGAGAAAATACATTGAATCAATTGTTGGCGGAGATGGATGGATTTGGAGGCGACAGCGGAATCATCATTCTTGCTGCTACCAACCGTCCGGATGTGTTGGACAGTGCGCTTCTTCGTCCAGGCAGATTCGATAGACAAATCAGTATCGACAAGCCGGATGTTAAAGGTCGTGAGGCTATATTCCTGGTTCACCTCAAACCAATCAAGCGTTCACAAAAATTAGATATCCATAAGCTCGCAGAACAAACTCCAGGATTTGCAGGTGCAGACATCGCCAACGTGTGCAACGAAGCTGCGTTGATTGCTGCACGAAAAGGCAAGGAGCAAGTAGAGATGGATGATTTTCAAGATGCAATCGATCGAGTCATCGGCGGATTGGAAAAGAAAAATAAGATCATTCTTCCTGAGGAGAAAAAAATCATTGCATACCATGAAGCAGGACACGCAGTTTGCGGTTGGTACTTGGAACATGCGTATCCTTTGTTGAAAGTAACCATTGTTCCTAGAGGAGTTGCTGCCTTAGGATATGCACAGTACACTCCAAAAGAGCAATACCTGTACAATATCGAGCAGTTAACAGATCAAATGTGTATGACATTAGGAGGAAGGGCGAGCGAAGAAATCTTTTTCCATAAAATTTCTACCGGTGCTCAAAATGATCTTCAACAGGTAACAAAACTATCTTATGCTATGGTTACCGTATACGGCATGAACGACAGGGTAGGAAATATAAGTTTCTACGATCCACAGCAAGACCAAGTATTCACAAAACCATATAGCGAAGAAACCGGAAAGATCATCGATGAAGAAGTACGAAAACTGGTAGACCAAGCATACCAACGTACAATTGAATTGTTGACAGAGAAGAAATCCGAAGTAGAAAAAATTGCTTTGGCATTGTTGGAGCGTGAAGTATTGCATCAGCAGGATGTAGAAGATTTGATTGGTAAGCGTCCGTTCAGTGAGAAGAAAATTCTCTCCGACGACGAACCAGCATCTCCTGCACCCGAAGTCCCTAACGCACCTGCTCAATAAGATCCTATGCGTAGTTTGGATGAAAAAATAATCATGGAATCTTCTTCTTCAAAAGAAAGTATTCTAAAAAACATACGAAAGGCGTTGGTCCAGTCAACTGATCAGCCCTTTCCTGCATTGGACAAAGTTGATTTTGCTTTTGAACAAACTGAGCAGGATTTAGCAGTACTCTTTGCAGAAAAATTTACCTCCCTGTTAGGGAAATTTTCCCTTTGTGAAAACGAAGAAGATTTAGTGAATCAGATCACAACACTGGCTGCAGAAAAAAATTGGTCGGAGGTGTATTGTGTTGATGAAAATATCAAATCAGCTTTTTCGTCTTTTGGATTTCAGCATTTTTCTAACAAAGAATTAGCGGATAGCGACGTAGCTATCACCAAATGCGAGTTACTCGTAGCAAGAACAGGAACGATGGTTCTCAGCAGTGCTGCTTCTTCGGGCAGAACCACCTCTGTATATTCTCCTGTTCATATCTGCATAGCAAAGGCAAGTCAGTTGGTATACGATGTAAAAGATGCACTTAAATTCCTTCAAAAAAAATACGGGGAGCAATTGCCTTCTATGATTTCATTTGCAACAGGGCCCAGTAGAACTGCTGATATTGAAAAAACATTGGTAGTGGGTGTGCACGGTCCCAAAGAAGTATATTGTTTCTTGCTCGACAGTTAACCGAGCCAACAACTTGCCTTTTCTGAGTATATTTGAATATGCAAGTCCCTCCTGGAAAAAAGGTTTATTTTTTATCCGATTTTCATCTCGGTGTGCCTGATCATGCTTCCAGTTTAGTGAGGGAGAAAAAAATTGTTTCCTTTCTTAATCAAATCAAGGACGATGCTGCCATGATATTTGTGGTAGGCGACTTATTCGATTTTTGGTTCGAGTACAGAACCGTAATTCCAAAGGGCTATGTTCGGGTCTTAGGAAAACTTGCAGAGATAACTGACCAGGGCATTCCCATTCATTTCTTTGTTGGGAATCACGACATGTGGATGTCTGGATATTTCGAAAAAGAGCTCAATATCCCCGTATTTTATGAACCCGCCATCTATCATTTCAATGAAAAAAAATTCATGATCGGTCATGGTGATGGTTTGGGTCCAGGCGATTACGGATACAAACTGCTTAAGCGATTTTTCAGGAATCCGATTTGTAACTTTTTGTTTGGTTTGATTCCTCCTTATTTTGGCATGTCTCTTGCAACGTTTTTTAGCAAGAGAAGTCGCGCAGCCAATAGCGAAAAAGACGAACATTTTATGGGAGAGGACAGAGAATGGTTAATCAGCTATTGCAAAACTGTTCTTTCAAAGGAGCATTTTGATTTTTTCCTGTTTGGTCACCGTCATTTACCTATTGAGTTCAACCTGCCGAATAATAGTAAATACATCAATTTAGGAGATTGGATCCATTATTATACCTATGCAGAATTTGATGGATCTCAGATAAGATTAATTCATTATTGAAATGAAGCATATTCTCGTTTTGAGTTTTCTGTTCCTTCTGAATACAGCAGCGATTCATTCCCAAACAACCTCTGTAGAAGTTTCCCTGCAGAAAGTAATAAAAGGAAGTTTTCAGTTTTTTCAAGTTGATGAACTCGGTGCTTTGTATGTATATACTTCCATTGGACAATTAAAGAAATACAATTCCAATTTGGATTCTCTTGCAGTTTTCAATGAAATAAAACGTTACGGAAAATTATTCAGCATCCATGCTCAAAACCCTCTCAGAACACTCTTGTATTTCAAGGATTTTACTACGGTATTGGCAATAGATAGGATGATGCAACCACTCCAAAAAATTGATCTTCGAAAATTAAATCTCTTTCAGGTCAGGGCAATTGCACCCAGCTACGACAATAAGATTTGGGTATACGATGAACAAAACAGTAAGATCAAAAAAATAAATTTTGAAGGAAGTATCGAATTTGAATCTACCGATTTACGCCTGGTTTTTGATGAGAAATTAAGTCCCATCAACATCTTCGAATCAGACGGAAATCTATGCATTTACGATCCTAACAATGGTATCTATGTATTTGATTACTATGGTGGGTTTAAGAAAAAAATTGTTGCTACTGATCTATCTCATTTTCATACCTGGATGGGAAATTTTATTGGCTTTCAAGATGGAAATTTGCACCTGATGGGAAACAACGTTGCAGATCATAGAAAATATGAACTTCCGTCCACGTTGAAAGGAGCTAAACAATACCTATGTTCGTTCAATCTATTATATAAACTAGTAGAAAGCGGAATAGAACAATATTCATTTAAGATAAATCAATCACGATGAATGATATTATACGTACAGTCATATTCGACAATACCATTTCAGACTATTTACTTGTAATTGGTATTATTGGGTTGGTATGGGTTTTAAAGAAAAGGGCGAGTAAAAATATTACACGACTGGTATTTTATGTGTTTAAACGAATGGGTCGGGTAATCGATGAAAAGGAATTTTTTCAATTGGTGTTGGCACCTCTTGAAAACTTCGTGCTCTTTCTCGCTGTCTATATCGCTGTCGGAAATTTACAATTTCCTTCCATTCTGCATTTCAAAGTATTTAAACTTGCCTCAGAATTGATAGTAGATCGAATAGCTATTGGCTTATTGATCTTCTTCTTTTTTCATACGCTCCTTCGTGTGATTGATTACCTCGCAATCATTTTAGAAAAAAGAGCCAGTGTTACAGACGATACAACAGATGATCAGCTGATTATTTTCTTCCGTGAATTCTTAAAAGTAATACTAATCATTATATGCATTTTGGTGATGATCCGGTTTGTGCTGAACGAGGATATTACTAAAATATTAACGGGATTGAGTCTGGCCGGTGCCGCAATTGCCTTGGCAGCCAAAGAGAGTTTGGAAAATCTGATTGCTTCTTTTATTATATTTTTCGACAGACCATTCCGAGTAGGCGATCTCCTAAAAGTTCAGCAAATTCAGGGTACAGTTGAGAAAATCGGGCTGCGTAGTACACGTATTCGGACCAATGAAAAAACATATGTTTCAATTCCTAATAAACAAATGGTAGATACCATTGTAGACAATTTCTCCTTGAGAAACAGGCGTAGAGGGGAGTTGAATTTATACCTTGATCTTACTACTTCACTCGCTCAAGTCAATACACTATTGGCAGCATTGGATCATGCATTAAAATCAAATGTAATTGTAGAGAAGTCGGTTCTTTTAAGCGATCTACGAATGGATGCTTACTTGATTACCGTTGAATATTTTACTGAGAATATTTCTATCGCTGCTTTCAATGAAATCAAACAAACTATTCACTTACAGGTGTTGGCATTGTTGGAAGAAAATAAAATTGAAATAGCAGGCAAGAATAAGTTGATTACTTAGTTTATGATAATCCAGCCTTTAATTCGAGCAGCATAGTGCGAATGTTTTTCAACAGCTCAATGGTTGCAAACTGTTCACTGATTTTTTTACCTTTCTTTAAAAATGTTTTAGCGCCTTCTATGGTGTATCTTTTTTCCTTCAGCAGAAAATAGATCAGTTGCAGGTTTTTTACATCTTCGGGCCTAAACAATCGATCACCTTTTCGGTTTTTTCTTGGCTTTAAGATGTCGAATTCCTTCTCCCAAAATCGAATGAGTGAGATATTTACTTGAAACATTTTGGCTACTTCACTTATGGGGTAATATAGCTTACTGTAGAGCTCCTCATCATTAGGCACCTCAACGAAAGCGGCGGCTGTAGTGGGTGTTGGGCTGACTTCAACTATTGGGGTTTCCTCTAGTGTAATTTCCTGCGTCGGCTTGCTTGGTTGAGGTTCTTCTACCACAGACAAAATGGCTTTCTCCTTTTTCTCTCGAATAGGTTTTCTCTCAGGATGTTGCGCGGGCTCTCCCCCAAATAAGTCAAGTTGGTGAAGCATGAAACGAATTTAGCAACAAAAAAATATTCGTTTTCAGGGAGTTATGCACAATTCACTAGTCAAACGACTGATTTCTGGAGGCGGCCAACTTCAAGATTTGTTGGTATTGCTCCGGAGTAAGGTCGGTATAGAAGAAATAAATCGGATCCAAATGTTTCCTGCCTTTCAATACTTCGTAATGCAAATGTGGACCTGTAGATTTCCCTGTGTTGCCTACATAGCCAATTACTTCTCCTCTTTTTACCCGCTGACCTCTTTTTGCTTTGAGTCTGAAGAGGTGTCCATATAAAGTGCTATACGAATAGCCATGGTCGATGATGATATGATTTCCGTAACCATTACCCAAATTGCCTGCTGTTTCAACGACACCGTCTGCAGTTGCATAAACCGGCGTTCCTGTTGGTGCTGTAAAATCAAGCCCTGCATGGAATTTTACAGTTTTATACAAAGGATCAATTCTGTATCCAAAACCCGAACTCAATCGATCAAGGTCTTTGTTGCTAACAGGTTGTATGGCAGGAGTACTAGCCAATAATTTTTCCTTGTTCTTCACCATCGTCTCGATTTGCTTGTAAGACTTCTCCTGGCTGATGATTCTGTTGTAAATACTGCTCAGTTTTTTGGTAATGCCTTCTGTCAATTCTTCGCTGTCCATACCTGCCAGCAATTGCATTTCCCTTCTTTTTTCTAGTTGTCGTACCCTTAAACTATCGGGGAGGGGCTGGGCTTCAAAAACAGTCCTGTACACTTCGTTGTCTCGCTTCTCCAGTTGCCGAAGCCGCTCGTCCAATTCCTGAAACTTATCTGTATATACTTTATTCAGGTATTCCGCTCTATCAAGTTGAAGCCTCATCACTTTCTCTTTGGGTGAATCGAGGAACCGAAATGCAATCGAAACGATAATCAACCCAGTAACAATGGCAGTGGAAATAAATGCAAATATTCTCAGCAATGTCACCCTCAAAGGAGTCACCTGCTTTTCGTACCTCAGGGTCTGCGTATTATAATAATATTTGATTTTTTTCATCAGCTGCCCATCTGTGAAATGATGTATTTTTGCGGCCTGGGACCCGTGCAAATATAACCTATTGAACGTAGACCCAGCATCACCAACAAGTTAAGTAATGACATCTGCAGAAATTAGAAAGAAATTTTTAGATTTTTTTGTCAGCAAAGGGCATCAAGTGGTTCCCTCTGCACCGATTGTATTAAAAGACGATCCAACCCTGCTTTTTACCAATGCTGGAATGAATCAATTCAAAGATTATTTTCTCGGCAATAAAAAAGCTCCTTATCCGCGGGTGGTGGATACCCAAAAGTGTTTACGAGTAAGCGGAAAACACAACGATTTGGAGGAAGTGGGGGTTGATACCTACCATCATACCATGTTTGAAATGTTGGGTAACTGGAGTTTTGGTGACTACTTTAAAAAAGAAGCGATTGAGTGGAGTTGGGAGTTATTGACAGAAGTATTTAAAATGGACAAATCCCGCCTTTATGCAACTGTATTCGAAGGCGATAAAAAAGAAAATCTTCCTGCCTCCTCCATTGCCCTGGGAGTTTGGAAGCAGCTACTACCTGAAGATCATATTGTGTTTGGTAATAAGAAAGATAATTTTTGGGAAATGGGAGATACGGGTCCGTGTGGCCCCTGTAGTGAAATACACGTTGATTGCAGGTCAGATGAAGAAAGAGCAAAAGTTCCGGGACATCTATTGGTGAACAAGGACCATCCGCAGGTGATTGAAATTTGGAACAACGTATTCATCCAGTTCAATCGGATGAAAGACGGCACGCTTCAACCCTTGGCCTCTACACGTGGATACCGGTATGGGTTTTGAGCGATTGGTGCGCGGAATTCAAGGGAAATCAAGCAATTACGATACCGATATTTTTTCTGGTACAATAGAGGCTGTAGAAAAAATTTCAGGAAAAAAATATACTGCAGGTGATAGCAAGCAGGATGTTGCTTTTCGCGTATTGGCAGATCATATCAGAGCCATTGCATTTACAATAGCAGATGGACAGCTTCCGTCGAATACCGGTGCCGGGTACGTTATCAGAAGAATTTTACGAAGAGCAGTTCGATATTATTACTCCTACTTAGATGTCAAGGAACCAATGCTTTATGCATTGATGCCGGGATTAGCGGAACAGTTCAAAGACGTATTTCCGGAGCTGCATGCACAACTTTCTTTTGTAACCAAAGTGGTGAAAGAAGAGGAGGATACTTTTTTAAGAACATTGGGTAAGGGGTTGAAAAAAATTGATGAGCTCATAGCTGCTTCAGCTGCAAAAGGTATGTTGGAAGGATCATCAACATTTGAATTGTATGATACCTATGGATTTCCTTTTGATTTGACCAGGCTGATTGCACAAGAGAATGGCATCAAAGTGGACGAAAAGGGTTTTGAGAAGGAAATGCAGGTTCAAAAAAATCGCAGTAAATCAGCTGCCTCTGTTGATACAAGTGATTGGGTTGAAGTTACTACATCATCTTCATCTAAAAGTGCATTTATTGGATACGAACAATTGTCTAGCCATACATCTTTGTTAAAGTACAGATCTGTTCAGGCAAAAGGACAATCCTCCTATCAGGTGGTATTGGAGAGTACCCCCTTTTATGCTGAGAGTGGAGGGCAGGTAGGGGATACCGGTATTCTAAAAATGGGTGATAGTGTTATTCCGGTTTTAAATACCAAAAAGGAAAATGATTTAATCATTCATACAGTAGATACATTACCCGCTGAAATTCAATCAGAGATTTTTGCCGAGGTCGATGTTGAAAGACGAAAACAAATCACCTATCATCATACGCTTACACATTTGTTGCATGCCGCTTTGAGAAAGATTTTGGGTACGCATGTAGCGCAAAAAGGATCTTTGGTGAATGAGAGTGGAATGCGTTTTGACTTCTCTCATTTTGCAAAAATGACCGAAGTAGAATTGGCAGCTGTTGCCTCTTTGGTCAACGAAAAAATAAGAGCGAACATACCG
The DNA here is from genome assembly GCA_030832645.1 of Chitinophagales bacterium. Lineage (GTDB taxonomy): Bacteria > Bacteroidota > Bacteroidia > Chitinophagales > Chitinophagaceae > Pollutibacter. The sequence continues at coordinate 10,914 of JAURIR010000046.1, forward strand.
GTTGTAATAAGAGAAATGCCCAAAGAGGAAGCCTTGAAATTGGGTGCCATGGCTTTGTTCGGAGAAAAATACGGTGATAAGGTACGGGTTGTTACGATTGATCCAGCCTATTCAATCGAACTCTGTGGAGGTACACATGTGGGAAGTACCGGCGAACTTGGGATATGTATTATCACAGGTGAATCAAGTGTTGCAGCAGGTGTTAGAAGAATGGAAGCGGTGTGTGCAAAGGCAGCGGAAAATTATTTTACTGGTCAACAACAACTACTTCAACAAGTTGCAGTTTCACTGAAGAATCCAAGAGATCTTATCAAGGCAATCGAACAACAGAGTGATGAATTGATGAGTGTAAAGAAACAATTGGAATCACTTGAATCTAAATTGTTGGCGCACACAAAAACTGAACTCAATCAACAATTTGAACACATCAAGTCATATGCTTTTTTAGGTCAGCAGGTAGAAGTTTCATCGGCAGACTCCCTCAAAAAACTTTGCAATGAAATGCGCGGTTCACACCAAAATGCCCTCGTTGTTTTAGCTGCTGTAATAGATGGAAAACCTTCGGTAGCCATTGGTATAGCAGATGCCTTGCAGGCGAGTAGTGGATTGGATGCTGTAAATATTGTGAAAAATGAAGTCGCAAAGTTGATAAAAGGCGGCGGAGGTGGACAAAAAACGTTGGCTACAGCAGGTGGGCAAGATGCTGGTGGAATTTCAGCAGCAGTTGCAGCGGTAAAAAAGATTGTAGATGCATAAATACGAGGCGGTCATTGGATTAGAAGTACATGCTCAGTTGAATACTGCTACTAAATTATTTTCTTCTGATGCAACTTCTTTCGATGCAACTCCCAATAAAAATATAAGTCCCATCATCCTGGGTCATCCCGGTACTTTGCCTCGAATGAATAAAAAGGCAATTGAGTTAGCAATTAAAATGGGATTGGTTTGTGAATCAACCATATCAACGCATAATTATTTTGCCAGGAAAAATTATTTCTACCCTGATCTTCCCAAAGGTTATCAGATTTCACAACATACTACACCCATTTGTGTAGGTGGGAAAATCAGAATCAGGACTTCGGCTGGGGAGCGAGATATTCAATTGACAAGAATTCACTTGGAAGAGGATGCAGGTAAAAGCATTCACGACCAAGATGAGACGTGTACATTATTAGACTATAACCGTGCGGGTGTTCCGCTGATAGAGATTGTTTCCGAACCCGATATGCACTCTGCCGAAGAAGCAGCTGCCTATCTTACACATATAAGGAAACTGGTAAGGTGGATTGGTATTTGTGATGGAAATATGGAGGAAGGAAGTTTACGGTGCGATGCCAATATATCCATTCGACCGCTTGGTGATAAAAAACTTGGCACAAGGGTGGAGGTAAAAAATTTAAATTCAATCAAGCACTTGAAACATGCTGTTGAAATAGAAATTGAACGACTTTCCAAACTCTATGATAAAGGCGAAAAAATTATTCAGGAAACAAGAAGTTATGATGCAGATGCCGGAATTACTTTTTCCATCCGAACCAAGGAAGATGCAGAAGACTACCGTTATTTTCCTGAACCCGATCTAGCACCATTTTCTCTCACTGAATCTTTTATTACAAGTATAAAAAAGCAACTGCCTGCCCTTCCTGATCTATGTTTTGCAAAGTATACAGCAGAATATGGCTTATCACAGTACGATGCAGAACAGTTAACCGAAGACAGGGCTTTGAGCGACTTGTATGAATCTGCTGCAGTTGCTACCATTCACAAAAAACAATTGGCCAATATGCTGATCGGACCTGTAAAGTCATTCTTGAATGCTGAGTCAAAAACATGGGAACAGATCGATGTTTCCCCTGAAAAATGGAATACATTGCTCACTATGATCGCAGAGGGGAAATTAAGTTTTTCGCAAGCTGTTCAAAAGCTACTACCTAGTATCTTATTGGATCCATCTGCTGACCCTGAGCAGATGGCAAGTAAAATGGACTTCATTCAAGACGCTGATGCTAGGCAGGTAGAAAATTGGGTAAAGCAAGTTGTTGAGGCAATGCCCGATAAAGTAAACGAATATAAAAAAGGTAAGAAGGGATTGATTGGACTGTTTGTAGGGGAAGTAAAAAAAATCTCTAAAGGGAAAGCAGATCCCAAAGTAGTTACTCAAATGTTAGAAGCATTGCTAAATGAAAAATAATATCATGAAAAAAATCTCTTTGTATTTATCCGTTGTAGGATTCTCTCTATTTATTTCCTGTCAGCAAAAGTCCAACAACCTGGAAGTCGAGATTCGTCTTACCAACAATCCGCAGTCACAGTATGCATATTTGGATCTCATCGAGTTAGATGCCAATCCAATAACAATGGATTCAATAAAGGTAAATGGTGCAACTAGCAATGTGGTGTTGAAGGGGGGTGCGATGAATCCTGAAGCATTGTATAGAGTTCGATTCGAAAAAGATCAATATTTTATCATTTTGGTTGGAGACCAAAATAATTTGAAAGTGAATTTTGATTGGAAGAATCCCGGAAGCTATACTACTAATTCTGGTGGATCAAGTTCGTTTAAAAATCTTCTGGCAGGATTCAATAATCACCTGCAAGAGATGGATGACCTGAAAAATCAAATTGCTATGAAAGGGGAGGTGATGGATAGTGCACGTGTTATCATGGAGCAGGATTTCAGAGGGAAAGCAACCTCCACAGGAGAATTTCTGATGAAGTATGCAGATACTACAACTGCACCAGCAGTGGCTGTTTATGCCTTGGGTATTTCAAAAAATCTTGTTACGGCCGAACAACTTTCACCGGTATTGGCAAATCTTTCAAAAAGATTTCCTGGTCTAAATAAGATTAAAAAAATCGCAGATGCTTTTCAAAAGCAATCCACTACCCCTTCTTCAGAAAATTTGATCGGAAAACAAGCGCCTGATTTTGCATTAAATGCGCCTGACGGGAAACTCATTTCATTGTCTTCATTGAAGGGTAAATATGTATTGGTAGATTTTTGGGCCAGTTGGTGCAAACCTTGCAGAATGGAAAACCCAAATGTAGTAGCTGCTTACCAACAATTCAAGGATAAAAATTTTACTGTTCTTGGCGTGTCCTTGGATAAAACAAAAGACGAGTGGGTGAAAGCTATTGCAGATGATCAGCTCACATGGGATCATGTAAGCGACCTTAAATTTTGGGACAGTAAAGTAGTTCCACTATATGGGATCGAAGGTATCCCATTCAATGTATTATTAGATACCGAGGGAAAAGTAATCGCTACCGAACTAAGAGGTCCAGCACTATCACAAAAACTTCAAGAAGTACTAAAATAAAAAATGCCGCAATAAATGCGGCACTTTTTATATGTTATTGGTTTCAGAATTAGTAACCTGCAACCTGTACAATCTTTCCTCCACTGTTGATGATTTCTCTTTGTGGAGTTGGAAAAATAGCACGGAATGCATTTGCGCCAGAAAATCCTGTAAAGGTAGACGCCAATCTGTTTGTTCTCTTGTAATCGAAGAACGCATGTCCTTCGTGTGCAAACTCATAATATCTCTCTTCGTATAGTTGCTTTAGGATATCAGCAGCAGTTGCAGCAGTTGATGCGGCAAGTCCTGCTCTTGCACGGATCACATTAACATCAGCCAAAGCGCCTTCCAAGTCTGGGGCAGCTTTTCTTGCTTTTGCTTCTGCACGGATCAAATACATTTCTGCCAAACGGATGATGATGACGTTGTCTGTTCCGTTGATTCTAGAGTATTTACCGGTTTTATTGCTTCCGCTCAATACTCTGATGTTGGTAGCCTTTCTGAGATCTGTTGCAGATTGAGCATTGAGTGTTGTGCTGGATCCAATCTCGTTTCTTCCACCCAATCCTGTTGGGAAATAGTAGAAGGCGATCGAATTGGTGTTATTGATGTCGTATTGCAATTCGAAAATAGACTCTGGTCTTGTATTCTGAGTTGCCCACAATGCATCGTAAGTTGCAGAGAGTCCTGTGCCAGTACCTTTTAGTGAATT
>JAURIR010000047.1 GCA_030832645.1 Chitinophagales bacterium
GGGGGGGAGTGCTAATCCTTAAACAAAACAATATAATATCATTCGTATAAACTGATAAAACTTGTAAGTGCTGAAAAATATGCGGGAGTCTAGTTTATTTCAGCAAACCTTTTATTGAATTTGCTTATTCGATAAAAAAAGACCCCCAACTTAAATGAATAAATTGAGGGCATACTAACCAGAGACCTAAGACCTCTAGGTGTGTGAATTTAGTAAATACTTTTTAAGAAATATTAATTTGTGTAGAGTTGCGAATCAAATGAGGAAATACCTTGGACAAACGATAGATTTTACAAAGAAAAAACCTCACAAGTAATTGTAAATCAAATCATTATGAGGTTTTAAAAGTTGCCCGACCTGGATTCGAACCAAGACAAACAGAACCAAAATCTGTCGTACTACCATTATACTATCGGGCAGCGCAATGGGACGCAAAAATAAGTGATTTCAAAAGAAGATCCCAAAAATTACAGATAGAGTTTAAAGCACCCTATGATTGTTTCACTAAATGATGATTTTTCTTGCCTCGCTGTACAACAATATAACTCCCTGCTACTAAATTGGATGAATTGATTATCAAGCCGGCATCAGTAACTTTTTCCATATTGACACTTACCCCTCCGCCCTGGACCATCTTCCTTGCTTCCCCTTTGCTTGGAAATATTCCTGTATCTGCTAAAAAAGATATTACGTCTATTCCACTTGTAATCAACGAAGATGGAATGGAATGCTCCGGAACACCTTCCATGGCGCGGAGCAATGCCGCCTCATCCATTTCTTTTAGATTGATCTCTTGCTTTTTTCCAAACAATTGTTCTGTTGTCTGTTTTGCGGCTTCACATTCTTTTTCACCATGGACAAAATTGGTAATGGCCTCGGCCAATCTTTTTTGCAAAAGCCTTGCACCAGGATCTTTTCCATGCTCGGAAATAATTTGGTCAATTTCTACTCCATCTATCAGGGTGAATATTTTAATCCATTTCTCGGCATCTGCATCCGCAGCGTTGAGCCAGAATTGATAGAATTGAAACGGTGAAGTTTTCTCTGGGTCCAACCAAACATTGCCTTTCTCGGTCTTTCCGAATTTTCCTCCGTCTGCTTTGGTAATCAGTGGGCAAGTAAAGGCAAATGCTTCGCCAGCGGCCTTTCTTCGAATCAACTCGGTACCTGTTGTTATATTTCCCCACTGATCGCTTCCACCCATTTGAAGTTTGCAGTTCTTGTTTTGGTACAACCAATAAAAATCATATCCCTGCATCAATTGATACGCAAACTCAGTATAGCTGATGCCAGTATCTCCTTCAATTCTCTTCTTGACACTGTCTTTTGCCATCATGTAATTGACAGTGATGTGTTTTCCTACATCCCTCAAAAATTCAATGAAGCCCAATCCTTTGAACCAATCATAATTGTTTACGATCTCTGCACAGTTCTTTTTGGAAGTATCAAATTCAAGATACTTTTCCAATTGCTTTTTAACTCCTGCAATATTCTTTTGCAGGGTTTCTTCGTTCAACAAATTTCTCTCTTCACTCTTTCCGCTTGGGTCGCCAACCATGCCCGTTGCACCTCCTACCAGGGCCAATGGCTTGTGCCCAGCTCTCTGCAAATGATACAGTAATAAAATAGGTACCAAGCTTCCAATGTGCAAGCTGTCTGCCGTCGGGTCAAAACCTATGTAACAAGTGGTTGATTCCTTTTTCAACTGTTCCTCTGTTCCAGGCATCATGTCCTGAATCATACCCCTCCACTTTAATTCTGCAACAATGTCCATCTCGTGAATATTTCTGCAAATGTAACAAGGAATCAAAACATGCCCTAGATGCAATATTTCCCCCTTTATTACGTTGTTTTTCTGCGTGTTATGGATATTATTTTGAATTAACTTCGTATCCTCCAATATCCAGTAGGAATACCAAATTCAATCATTCTTACAACCCAACCTATCTGGCATTGGATGCTCGTTCACATATCTCAATAAAAGTCGGATGCTCTCTTCTGGCTCTTATTCTTTCCCTTCATGGTTTCGGCCAGTTCAGAAAGTATTCCAATGAATTCATGAACATCGGTGCAGGTGCAAGGGGTCTGGCTATGGGCGGAGCACAGGTTGCCACCACCGAAGATGCCTATGCTGGTTTTTGGAATCCAGCAGGACTCTCAGAACTCAAAGGAGCTTCCTCTTTTTCCATGATGCATGCGGAATACTTTGCAGGTATTGGGAAATACGATTATTTTTCCGCAGCCACTCCGATAGGAGATCCTGCAAAAGCTACATCCGGTCTCGGTATCAGTTTGTTGAGGTTCGCAGTGGATGACATTCCTAATACATTGTATCTCGTTGAACCAGACGGCAGCATCAATTACAACAATATTCAATCTTTCTCCTCTGCTGATTATGCACTGTTGATTTCATTTGGACAAACAATCTACAGCGACAGTAAAAGAAACTTCTCTTTCGGAACCAATGCAAAACTTATTCATCGCTCTGTTGGAAAATTTGCAAAGGCCTGGGGTGTTGGACTGGATGCTGCGTTGCAATACCGCTCTGATAAATTAAGTTTTGGTCTGGTAGTAAAAGATATCACCACTACTTACAATGCTTGGCGCTTTTCATTCACCGAACGTGAAAAGGAAATGCTTTACCTCGCCAAAAATGAAATACCTGTTAAATCAGTCGAATTAACTGCCCCGCGATTGTACATAGGAGCGGCATACAATACCGATCTAAACGAACGTTTTTCTTTTATGGGGGAAATCAATTTTGATGTGAGCTTCGACGGACAAAGAAATGTACTGTTGAGTTCAAAAGCTATCAACATGGATCCCCGAATTGGTGTAGAGCTTACCTATGCAAAAACTATTGCGCTGAGAACAGGTGTTTATAATTTTCAAAAAGGTTTGAAAGACGGAGATACCACGAATCTTTCAAAAGTATGGATTTATCAACCTGGAGTAGGGGTAGGGTTTAATATAAAACAGTTTAGGATCGATTATGCTTTTACCAATTTAGCAAATCAGTCCAATCCTCTTTATACACATGTATTCTCTCTTCATATACGTCTTCCGGTTAAAAAATACACCTATTGATGTTGAAGAAGTATTTACATATCATCCTTGCATGCTTTTTATTTGGCTCGTTACAAGCACAAAATAATTACGGCAACGAATGGATCAACGATTTTTCCAAGAAATACTATTCTTTTAAAGTAGGAAAAGATGGATTGTATAAAATATCCTACAACGCATTAAAGTCAATCGGACTGGAGGGAACCAACGCAGATAATTTTCAGCTTTGGAGAAATGGCGAAGAAGTTGCTCTTTACACCTCAAGTTCAAATGCCCCATTACCATCGGATGGTTATATAGAATTTATCGGTAAGATCAACGATGGAAGTTTCGATAAGCGCATGTATTCCAATGTGAAAAATCAAACTTCCGATCATTGGAGCTTGCTCACAGACACTGCAGTATATTTTCTTACCCTCCATACCGCCTCTAAAAATCTACGCTACCAATCAAAGGCAAACAATTCTACTACAAGCAATTTAATCCCCGAAGAGTATTTCAATTACACGTACCAATATGCTTTCAAAGAGAATATTAATCCGGGTAATCCAAATGTAATTGCCGGTGTCAATGTCTATTCTTCTTCGTTTGATGAGGGTGAAGGATGGACAAGCAAAGGAGTGACATCCGCTAAACCATTTACGCTTCAAATTCCAAATTTGCAAGCCGCAAATGCCGGTCCAGATCCATCATTCCGCGTTAATTTCATTGGTGGGGCATTCAATACACGACCAGTGAGTGTTTCCATCAATGGAACCTCTATTTTGTCAGCTTTCAATTTATCGGGTTACAGCAGCGTCGATACTACTATTACATTTTCTAAGACTAAATTATCTTCTACCAATCAATTGGATTTTATAAATGCAAGTCCCTCTATATTTGATCAATATGTTGTGGGGCAAGTATTGATCTCCTATGCCCGTAAATTTCATTTTGGCGATTCCTCAAAATTTGAATTCAATTTAGGTCCCTCAGCAACGGAAAAATTAATAGAGATCAGTGGATTCAATCATGCAGCTGTTTCACCAATTTTATACGACAGAACGAATCAGTTTCGTTATCAGGGTGAATTGAAAGGAACAGCTGTTAGATTTCTTCTACCTGCAGATGCCAAGGGTAGAAGCTTTGTTCTCCTGAGTGCAGCAAATGATCAAGTGAATTCGATCAATGCACTTCCCCAACACCAATTTTTAGATTTTTCCAATGCATCGAACCAGGGAAACTACATCATCATCACTGATTCAATCCTCCGTAAAAGCGCAAAAGGTGATGCCATTGATAATTATAAAAAATACAGGTCGAGTATCGAAGGCGGTGGTTTCAAAGTTGCTGTAGTAGATGTTTCGGAGTTGGTCGATCAATTTGCATTTGGTATCAAGAAGCATCCAATGGCGGTAAAAAATTTCATCCAATATGCGATAAGCAGATTCAAGCCTCAAAATATTTTACTTATTGGGAAAGGGGTAACCTATGATCAATACAGATTAAACGAATCATCACCCTACGCAAACCAGTTAAACTTGGTTCCCAGTTTTGGTAGCCCCGCTTCCGATCATATACTTGCCTCAAAAGATCTGAGTCCACTTGTGGAAGTACCCATTGGTCGACTTTCAGTTGTCAATGGCGATGAACTGAATGCATATCTCGATAAACTCAAGCAACACGATGATTTATATAATACAACTACAGCCTATCAGACTCTTGATAGAAAAGGGTGGACTAAAAATGTGCTTCATTTAGTAGCCGGAGGAGCTGTTCAGCCAATCGTTTCATCCTATATGAGGGAGGCGGCCAAAAAAATTACAGATACACTGTTTGGTGCAAAATTGACAACAATTGAAAAGTCTACCTCAGCTGTTGTAGAGACGGGGAATGTTAGTCAAATTGATCAGCTTTTTGCTGATGGATTGGGATTGGTGAATTATTTTGGACACTCTTCTTTGAATGCAATGGAATTCAATCTCGATGACCCAGGACGATTCGGCAACCAGGGCAAGTATCCGTTGTTTATTGCAAATGCTTGCACGGCAGGAAATAATTTTTTTTATGATAGTCTTCGAATTTCGAGCGATAAAAAATCCATTTCAGAAAAGTACATCCTGGAAGCTCAAAAGGGAAGCATCGGTTTTATTGCGAGCACACATTATGGTGTGCTGATGAATTTGAATGAGTATATACAACGTTTCTATAACAGGATTGGGAAAGTTGATTATTACAAAACCATCGGAGAGATTCAGAAAAATACGATGTTGGAATTGCAGAACGATTTTGGAAATCTTCAAAACAATGTTACCACCATGGAACAAATTTTGTTGCACGGTGACCCTGCCATTAAATTATATCCGCATCCAAAGGCGGATTATGCAATCGAAGAGTCAATGGTGAGTGTCTCTCCTCAGCCGCTTTCCATCGCAGAATCTTACTATGATATAAAGATGAACGTAAGAAATCTTGGTAATGCACACAATGATTCTGTGAAAGTGGTCTTCAAGAGAGATCGCGGAGATGGGTCGAGCGAATTGATTACACGGATGATGAAGTCGCTCAATTATGGTGATTCTATTTCTTATAAATTTTTATTGGATCCCAAAAAAGACTTAGGCGTACAAACTATCTCTGTAACGGTAGACCCCGACAATCAATTGGATGAAATAAGTGAAATCAATAACAGTGTTATAAAAAAGATTACAATCGTAGACAATGATGTGAAGCCAGTTTATCCTTATGAGTTTGCACTCGTTAATAAGTGGCCTGTAAAACTATCAGCGAGCATTGGTAGTTTCAGCACAGTCGGTAATCAATATATTTTTCAAGCGGATACTACTGCTAATTTTAATTCACCTCTATTGGATAGTGCTATCGTATCATCCAACGGTGGTTTGATTGAGTATCAGCCATCATTCACAATTGCCGACAGTACGGTAATCTATTGGCGGGTTTCAAAGCGGCCAACTCAAGGGGCATCCTATAATTGGTTCAATTCTTCCTTTACATATATCTCCAATGCAGGCGAAGGTTGGAGTCAATCCTCCTACTTCCAGTTTTTAAAGAATACCTATACCAATATCGATTTCAACGAAGGACGAAGTTTGAATTTCTCAAAAAAGAACCTGGTGTTGTACGTCCAATCACGCTTGCGATCAAATCCCTCTGCAAACAATACAGTCGAGGTAGGCAATACAGTTGTTTACAATCAGAGTTGTGATGCGGCTTTTGGATCGCTCGAATTCTCTCTTATTACAAAAAGGACTGGATTGGCAATAAAAAATACCACACCACCTGGCAGTCCCCGATACGGGAGTTTTGTGCCGTCGAATTGTTTCTCCAATCTTGATTTGTATCAGTTCTGGTTCAGTTACAATACCCAGCAGGGCAGAAACAATGCAGCAAACTTTTTCGACTATGTTCCGAATGGAACTATATTGGTGATGAATCACTGGAATAAATCAGAGGATACTCAATTAAAAACAGTCGATCAATGGAATAAAGACGCTCTTTACAACAAACTAATTGGAATTGGATTTTCACTCGTCGATTCATTCAAGTCGAACGTGCCTTTTACGTTGATTGCCTACAAAAACGAAACAGGTAGTTGGAGTGTTTTGAAGCAACGTATGGGAAAAACATCCGATGATACACTGTTTTCTCAAGTGCCTGTTGAGGCTTTGCAAACATCAGGGCAGATTGATTTTCCTGTGATCGGTCCTTCAAAAAATTGGAAATCTATTTCGCTAAAATCTGCTGCTGCAGAGTCTTCTATTGGAGACAATCTTTCCTATAAGATCATCGGTATAACAAAAGATTTAAACGAAGAGCAGTTGTACGTTGGATCTGTGCCGAAAAATGGATTCAGTCTCACGAAAGATACCAGCTTGGCGTTCATCGACGCAAATAAATATCCTTGGATCCGGATTATGCAAACCAACAGTGATGGCGTCAATCAAACGGTATCACAACTTAAGTATGTTCAGGTGAAATACGAGTCGCTTCCTGAAGGCGGATTAATGGGCGTCAATCCAACCACTCTGATTCCAGTGCTCGACATAGGAAGTAATTATCAATTTCAGGTCAGTTATAAAAATGTGAGCAATGCCGTATTTGATAGCATAAAAGTTATTTGGAAAATAACCAACGATAAAAATAAAGACTCGATTTTGTTTGACGGATTTAAAAAGAAGCTGATCGCCGGAGATACTATTCAATTCACTCGGAATTTGAATACACGTTTATTGTCGTCCGATAATTTGATTTCATTAAGCGTCAATCCTCAAAATGCACAACCGGAGCAATATATGTTCAATAATTATCTTCAAACCCGTTTGAAAGTAAACGCCGATAAGATTCCACCCAGTTTGGATGTTACATTTGATGGAGTTCATATTTTAAACCGAGACATTGTTTCTTCTCGACCGGTTATTTTAATTGAGTTAAAGGATAATAACAACTTTCTTCCATTGAATGATACGTCTCTCTTCAAGATACGCTTGCGCTATCCCGACGGTTCTATCAAATCCATCAAGTTCGATAATGATACGTTGAAGTTTTCGCCTTCCACCAATACCCCTGGTAGCGGAGAAAATGCAGCCAGTATTTTTTATAAGCCTGTGTTGCGCATAGATGGTGAGTATGAGTTGCTGGTATCTGCAAAAGACCGAAGCGATAATCCTTCGGGCAGTTCGGATTTCAGCGTGATGTTTCAAGTGATCAACAAGTCGATGATCACTAACTTATTGAACTATCCCAATCCATTTACAACTTCCACAGCATTCGTGTTTACATTGACGGGAGCTGAGCTTCCAACGAATATGCGGATTCAGATTCTAACCATCACGGGTAAGATAGTCAAAGAGATTACACTTGCTGAATTGGGTCCGTTGAAAATTGGAAACAATATCACCCAATACAAGTGGGACGGAAGAGATCAGTATGGACAACAATTGGCCAATGGTGTTTATTTGTACAGGGTACTGACCGATATGAAAGGAAAGAAAATTGACAAATTGAATACTGGTTCATACAATACAGATCAATTTTTCAATCGTGGGTACGGTAAGATGTATTTGATGAGATAAGAATTATGAGGGAAGAAATGGTGGCAGTACTTTTCAAGTGGCTGCTAGGTGTGTATCGGGAGATTGATTTGGATGAAGCGGAGCTGCTGAAATTGTCTGAACGGCATAGAGTGGATTCTCTACTTTATCCGCGTATAAAAGAGATCTCTAACTTTTCTTCAACTTTTAAATATGCAGTAAAAACTGCTTATCTGAATAACTTTCACCGTGTTTCGGTTGCCCAGAATTTCTTGCATGAGCTGGATGATTTTTTTCAAAATGCTGGAATAATAGGTTTGGTCTTGAAAGGCATAGTTCTTTCAGAGAATTACTATGATGATAGAGTATCTCGACATGCCAGAGACCTTGATTTGCTGGTGGATCTCCGACACGTGGAAATTGTTCGCAATTGGTTGCTGGGAAAAGGATTTTTTTCGGATACAAACTTTACCAAGTATAATAAAAAGCAACAGGAGCAATTTTTTAGATTGAATCATCATTTGGTGTTTTATGGGAGCGATCCAGTTCATCCACGCGTGGTTGAATTGCATTGGAAACTACGATCAGACGATGATGCATTCGGCATGGACCCTTTCAATAATAAATCTGAATTGTTAAGCACCCGTTACAAGTGTTTGTTTGCATTGAATCATCTGGATCAGTTTATTTATTTATGTGTTCATGGCAGCGAACATGCATGGTATAGGCTGAAGTGGTTGATGGATCTCCCCATGATATTGATGCACAAACAGTTTGGGTGGAAGAAAATGGAGCAACGAGCATCCGAATTGAATGCAGTTGAACACCTGCAACTCGCCTTGTATGTACTATGTAAAATATCAGGTCAACTGTTTGTAGATGGATACGAACCAATGAAAATGAGCAGAAACATCAAGCGGAAATCGGGGTATGTACTGTTAAAATTGACGAAGGATGATTTTATAGAGTTGGGATATAAAACTGCTTTTGAGAATCTTTTGTTTATCGCCGGTTTCAACAAACGAATGCTGAGTTTACGATTTTGGAGTAGCCGATGGATTACTTCAGCCGACTGGTTAAGATTTCCTCTGCCAGAAAAATTCTTTTTTCTTTATTATCCTATGCGTCCATTTTTTTGGTTGATCCGAAGATGTTCAAATAATTGATATGTATTTCTATTGGGCCTATGGCTTGCGTGTGAAGAGTGAATTGGAGTTCCCGGAGTTGTTTTCATTAGAGGTTGACTCAGAGGTAGACGTTGAAATTCTTTTAGGCGAAGAAGGAATATCATTTACAGAATTGGATATTTCTAAACCTTATTCCTACTTCATCCAGCAATCTGATTTCAAAATGAATGTATACGGGGTTGCTAGCTATCATGTAATCAGTGGCTCCAGCATAATCGTATATCCTTCTCCAGGAGCTTGTGTCAGCGACATTAGGATTTATTGTTTATCAAATGCCTTTGCGGCTATCCTGCATCAACAGAAAAAAATACCTCTCCATGCAGGGGCTATCCACTGCGATGATCAGTTGATTCTTGTCATGGGTGATTCTGGCGCGGGAAAAACAACTTTGCTATTCAACTTACTTCAGAAAGGATACAGAATTTTTTCCGACGATGTTGTTGTATTGTCTGAAGATCGGAACGGATCTGTGAACTGCATCTCTTCTTATCCAGTAATGAAAATTTGGAAGTCGCAAGCAGAACAAATCGGTAATTCTTCGGGGATACCCATCCGAAAAGGTGTTGAGAAATATCCACTTTATTTTCACGATAAATTTGATTGCAGATCACTCTCGCCAATGATCATTGTAGTCCTAAAAATATCTTCCTCAATCAATGATATTGAATGCAAAGAGTTCCAAGGTGCTGATGCTGTTATGGAGTTGCTCCATCATATCTACCGAAGAGAATATTTATCGCACTATGAAATATTTTCTATTCTGCCCTTGCTATCACGACTGGCAAATCAGTGCAAGTTTATAGAAATCACTCGTCCCGCATACTTAAACAAAGAACACCAATTAATGGAATTTTTCATCAAGAAAATAGGAGGTTAAAAGTCGTATTCTGGTTGATAATACAGTAAAGGATTTATGTTATAAAATAGATCGTAGACTAATTTGCTTGCATGAAAATGTACAAGAGAAACGATGCGATTCACTTTACTATCGTCAACGACGAGGTGATAATGATCGATCTGGAAAATAGTAAATATTATGGACTCAAATCAACGGCAGCATTTATTTGGAAGAAGCTTGAAATGTTCTCCAGCACTGACTCTATACACGATGCGCTGCTCGAAAAATACAATGTAGATGAGTTGAAGTCAAAGGAGAAGTTGGAGAGTTTTATTCAGTTGTTAGTTGTCAATCAATTGGTGCTTGAGGAAGATAATTAATCGCAAAACTATTTACATACTATTGATATCCCTCCTGCATGTGGGTGTCTTTGTGGTTATTCAAACGATTCCTTTTCGATTGTGGAATGCCGGTTTGTTATTCTTTGAAAGATGTTTCGCAGGAAGTTCGCAGAAATCAAAAATGGATAAATATTCTAAATGCATCGACTATTACATGAAATATTCTTGGTTCAAGGAGTCAACTTGCATGGAAAGGGCGTTGGTAAAAAAAATATTTTTCATTTTAAGAGGTATTCGCTCAACGATTTGTTTAGGATTGAAAATCGAGGGAGATCGATTGATAGCGCACGCTTGGATGGAGCATGAGTCGGACGTTAGTCAATACGAAGATGCTGCCGAATTATTTGTTCGGATATATCCTTCAATACATATACAGAGAAATTGAAGTTCTCAGGCAAATTCGACGGATTAAACTTTGTGGCGGACGAAGGAGTTGTTCATCGGTTAAAAGACTATTATTTACTTGGGAATGTGCATTTGCATTTTCGTGATGAATTGACAGATAAATTAGGGATTCGACATCTTGATGCCGAAGTAATTTCCGATCATCGGTTGATATTGATGGCCTATAATAAATGGGGCATTGATGCATGTAAGCATTTGGAAGGGGAGTGGTCATTCTCGCTGTTCGATGCCTCAAGGAAGTGCTTGTATTTGACTCGAGATCCATCTGAAAACTGCAGCATCTTTTTCATGGTGTATGAAAGTTGCTTGTATTTCTCCAGCGGCACTAATTATTTCCAAGAACAAATTCCTGATGGATTGGAAATAGATATGCGCGAATTCTCAAAGGCGAGTTTGAGATTGATGGGTACAACCAATGGGAAGACGATGCTCAAAGATCTTTTTTACATCCCTCCTGGAAGTTATGGTTGTTTTAGCACCGCATTGGTTTATCGAAGAGGAAAAATCCATGTAAAAAATAAAGAGCAACTACACTATAAATTTGAGAAGGATTATTTGCTTCGTTTTCGATCGCTTTTTTCCAATGCTGTCTTGGTTCGAATGCGCACCATCGATCGTGTCGGTATTTTTTTAAGCAGCGGGCTAGACTCTACCAGCGTCGGAAGTTTTTTATCAACGTCAGTTAGCTCCAACAAGCGGATCAATGCCTATACATCAATACCGTACTATGTTGATTCCACTGATAAGCATGAGCTTGTTTCAGAGAAGCCGCTGGTGGAGGAATTTCTGGAGCGTTATCCAAACGTGAATGGAAATTTTTTTGATTTCCCCGATGCTTCTTGGATGGATTGCTTTCGAAAACAGGAGCATGTAAATTTATTTTATCCTGTGGTGCATTCCAATACCATTTGGATCAATGGAATCTTAGAAAAAGCCAACGCGGATGGAGTCGAATTGATGATGACAGGTCAGATGGGCAATTATTCTATTTCTTTTAACGGCCTGCATCCATGTTTTGGAATTTCTTTTCATTCAATTCTTTATTATTTGAAGTACAGATTCTTTGGAAAATATTTGTTCCAGAAGCAACAATCAAAGTACTCCATAATGAACAATCGTGTGATTAATGATACAGTGCGAACTTATTTTCAAAAGGATGAATTGATTTTGGGGTATAGGTATTTTTTTAGCAGATCAACATTTAAAAAAGAAGCGTTCAGGAAATTGCATGCTTTTGCTTCTACCTGCTGGTCGCTCTATGCGCAGGAGTACAACATACGAGTAACGGATCCAACAGCTGATTTTAGATTGGTGCAATTCTTACACACGCTGCCATCGGAGTTGTATTATAAAAATGGCATTACAAAATATCTTCTTAAGCAATCCATGTGTGACATTCTTCCGCCCAACATAGTAAACAATCGATTTCCCAAGCCTCAAACGGCGGATTTAGGGGCACGTTTAAAGAAAGAGCATTTTCTCGCCACGCTTGTTGAAAAACTCACCGATCGATTTCAAAACAATTGTTTCTTTGATTGCGAAAAGTTGAAAGCAGTTTTCCGTGAACTCCAACAAACTACCAGTAAGGGGAGGCAGCATCAACTTGGTTTTCATTTACTTTTTATGATATCAATGCTACATTTTTATGGAAAATTTGAAAAAAGAGAACAAGGAGGAGGAGAAAATTGACTGGATTGATCCAATATTAATGGAGTTAAAACTGCGTGAAACCAGTAAGAATTTTATTCAATGCGATGGAATAGGTGTTCCGGGGGAGGATTATGCCTGTTTCTCCTGAGGTTGGCTGGAAAAATTCTGTTGGATATTGATTTTGTTGAAATAAACTCTTTCTATATCTTTGCACTCCTTAAAAAACAGGAGAATTCATATGTTAATCATTGATTCAAAAGATTGCGAAAACATTGACAAGGCGTTAAAGAAGTACAAGAAAAAATTCGAAAAAGCAAAAGTTCTTCTACAACTTCGTGAGCGTCAATCCTTTACAAAGCCTTCCATTAAGCGTAGAGGAGAGGTTCTCAAAGCGATCTACAAGCAAAAGATTCAGAACGGAACGATCGAGGCGTAAGCTCGAAACGTCTATTATATTCAAGTAGTCATAGGGTTCACTAACTTTATGGCTACTTTTTTTATGCCCACACCAATCGAACAAGCCGTTTCTTCTTATTTAGACTTTATCAAGTTTGAGAAGAGGTATGCGTTGCATACCATTCGGGCATACCACGATGATTTGGAGCAGTTTTCTCAATTCTTACTTGCTCAATTCGATACTTCAACTATACAGGAGGTTACGCCTGCCATGATCCGTTCCTGGATGGCTGCTTTCACTCTGCAAGAAATGTTGCCTCGTACGATCAATAGAAAAGTTTCCACCCTTAAGTCTTTTTTCAAATTTTGTATGGTGCAGGATTGGTTGGAGGTGAATCCAACCAAAACAATTCATGTGCTGAAAACCAAGAAAAGGCTACCCAACTATGTGGAGCAAGACCAGATGCAGCAGTTGTTGGGAAATGATTTTTTCCCGGATAATTTTGATGGAAGAATGGAGTACCTGGTGGTTGCATTGTTGTACCAAACAGGAATGCGTGTAAGTGAATTAGTGAATCTAAAAGAATCGCAAATTGATTTTTCTAGATCTCAACTAAAAGTACTTGGAAAAGGAAATAAAGAAAGAATTATTCCAATGGGTGATGAGCTGAAAAAGATCGTTCAAGCCTACGTGGTTGAGAAAAAAGAATTTTCTCCCGAAAACGATATTCCGTATTTACTGCTCAATACAAAACAACAGCATCCATCTGCTCGGCAGCTATATACGATTGTGAAAAAATATCTTTCCCTTGTAACTACAGCTGACAAGAAGAGTCCCCATGTGCTTCGCCACAGCTTTGCAACCCATTTAACGAGCAATGGTGCTGAGCTCAATGCAGTGAAGGAGTTGTTGGGGCATAGCAGTTTAGCAGCCACACAGGTATATACGCACAACAGCATAGACCGGTTAAGGGACATACATAAGAAATCACATCCCAAGGGATGATTTCGGTTTTATTTAACACAGCAGATTTTACAGACCTTCCGTTTCTCAGTAACTTAATAGTGAAGATTTTTAATTCATTCATCTACTAAAAAAGTTGGTTTATGACAGTGAACATTCATGCACTGCACTTTGTGGCAGACAGTAAATTGTTGGAGCACGTAAACAAAAAAATTTCCAAATTATCCAATCACCACGATCGGATCATGACGGTGGATGTCTATTTGAAATTAGACAATGTCATGCACCAGATTAAGGACAAGGTTGCGGAGATTCGAATAACCATTCCGAAGCATGAATTATTTGTAAAGCAGACCACTAAATCTTTTGAAGAATCCTTTGATTTGGCACTGGATGCTGCCTTGGTACAAATCAAGCGAGTCAAGGAGAAACAGGAGGCTGTATAACCTTGGTGGAATTCTTTCTAAAATTCCATCTCAAAATTTTTGCATTTGACATTTTCCGTTACCTTTGCATTCCCCAAAAAATGGGGTAGTTCTTTCTTTGTTCAACTATAACCGGTAAAGAAGTCAAGGTGAGTTTTCCCTCAACACATTAAGCCAGAGTAGCTCAGCTGGTAGAGCAGCTGATTTGTAATCAGCTGGTCGGGGGTTCGAGTCCCTTCTCTGGCTCCAGAAATGGCAGCCATTTCAATTGCGGAAAACTAAGCGGGCAGGTTCCAGAGCGGCCAAATGGGGCGGACTGTAAATCCGCTGGCTCTGCCTACGGGGGTTCAAATCCCTCCCTGCCCACCTTGACCCATTAGTGTAGCGGTCATCACGCCACCCTGTCACGGTGGAGAACACGGGTTCAAATCCCGTATGGGTCGTTGCTGATTTGCGCTGGAGCTGATAATCCAGAATGCCGTCAGCATTAAGTTCCTATCGACTAGCGGTTAGGTCACCACCCTTTCAAGGTGGCAGCAC
>JAURIR010000048.1 GCA_030832645.1 Chitinophagales bacterium
CTCATAAGAACGCCAGTTTGCCTTCATACGTACTAAATAATCGGAGCTGTATTCGGGATCTCCATATGAATAAGGATAATACTGAGATCCAGAACCATACTTATTTTGAAATTTAGGCATGAAGTTGATCTCTTCATAGTTGGTAGCATGCGAATAGGTAGTTTTGATCTTACCCTTTGCCCCCAGCTTTGTAGTTATAACCAACGCACCGTTTACACCGGCAGAACCATACAACGTTGCAGCTTGACCACCTTTCAAGATGGTAACCGTTTCAACATCGTTTGGATTGATCGTTGCCAAAACAGTTGCAGTTGTTTGCATACCATCGATAACCACCAATGCTTCGTTGTTACCAGTAAGTGAGCGATAACCACGAAGGATTACTTTCACTGACGGATCAACACTGTTGTTTACTTGGTAAATTGCCAAACCAGAAACCTTACCGGCAAGCGCCTGTGTCAATCTTGGTGCGCGTCCAACCGTTAATTCTTCGGTAGAAACTTTTGCGTACGAGTAACCAATTTCTTTTGATTTTTTACGAATACCTTGTGCAGTTACCACAACGTTATCGATTTCTTCGATTTGTCTCTTCAAAGAAATGGAAAGAGAAGTGGAACTTGCCACGACTTCAAATGGAGCAAAACCAGTAGCAGTGATCTGCAAAGTTGCATTTGCAGCTGCGTTGATTTTGAAGTTACCATTGTCGTCAGCTAACACGGAAGTTTGTGCTCCTTTTACCTTAACTGTTGCGAGGGGAACCCCTGCACCTTTTTCGTCTTTAACGGAACCCGTTACCTGACGAACCTGTGCGTTGATTACCGAGAAACACAAAACAGCTAAGAAGAGCGTTGATAGGATTTTCTTCATTTGCTTTTGTTTAATTCAATAAAAAAATCTGATGAACAAAATAAAAATAATTTATGGTCAATATTAAACAATATTTTTCGTTTGTTAATACTGTGTTAATTGGAAATAATAAAATACTAAACAGTTTTTTCGAAGAAAAACAAGTAAAAAATTGAAAATCAATCTGTTAGTATAAAATAAGGACAGAAAATCCTATAGATATTGATTTATGATATTTTCCAGCCATTCTTGTTTACCGCTAACCTGTTTGGGCTCTCCGTTTTTGAAGGCATACTCCCGCAATTCTTCCATATTCATCTTCCCCTGTTCGAATTTCTTGCCCTCCCCACTATCAAATGAAGCATAGCGGTTCTTTCTGAACTCTTTGTAAGGCGATTGTTTTATGATTGAGTCGGCAACGATCAATGAACGTGCAAAGGCATCCATTCCGCCAATATGGGCTAAAAACAAATCGTCTGGATCGGTAGAATTTCTTCTGATTTTAGCATCAAAGTTTACACCACCTCCAGAAAATCCACCTGCCTCCAAAATCACCAACATCGCTTCCACCAAATCATTCAAGTTCATTGGAAACTGATCGGTATCCCATCCGTTCTGTGCATCTCCTCTGTTGGCATCAATACTTCCCAACATCCCTGCATCTGCTGCCACTTGCAATTCGTGTTGAAATGTATGTCCAGCAAGGGTTGCATGGTTTACTTCTACATTCAATTTAAAATCCTTGTCCAATCCATGCTGCCTCAAAAATCCTATTACTGTTGCAGCATCGTAATCGTATTGATGCTTGGTAGGTTCGCAGGGTTTGGGTTCGATAAAAAAGGTTCCCTTGAATCCATTTTTTCTTGCATAGTCTTTTGCAGTATGTAAAAATTGTGCAAGATGTTCTTGTTCTCTTTTCATGTTGGTATTCAACAACGTCATATACCCTTCTCTTCCGCCCCAGAAAACATAGTTCTCGCCACCCAACTTGATGGTAGCATCCAATGCATTTTTCACCTGAGTTGCTGCATGAGCCAATACGAGAAAATCAGGATTGGTACTCGCACCATTCATATAACGTGGATTGGAAAACACGTTCGCAGTACCCCATAATAACTTTACTCCGCTTGCTTTTTGCTTCATACTTGCATAATCCACAATAGCAGACAGATTGCTTTCGTATTCGGATAAATTTGCTCCTTCATCTACCAAATCCACATCGTGAAAACAGTAATATGGTATACCCAACTTAGTGATGAATTCAAACGCAGCATCCATTTTGTCTTTTGCCCTTTCCACTGCATTGCCTGCAACATCCCAAGGGAATTTATGTGTACCCGGACCAAATGGATCGGCACCCACGTTGCAGAAGCTATGCCAATATGCAACCGCAAACTTGAGATACTCTTTCATGGTTTTGCCACCAATCAAATGATCTTCGTTGTACCATTTATACGCAAGTGGATTATCGGATTTTGGACCTTCGTATTTTATTTTTCCAATACCAGGAAAAAATTCTTTGTTACCAAGTGTGATGGACATGTGAGTGTTGGGTTTTGAGTTATCAGTTGACAGTCAACGGTTAACCGTTAACTGTGTTTGTAAATATAGATAAATCTTCAGAACGTAAAATTTGATTTCCAAATTTGATACGTATCAGCGTACTGAGTTTGAAGATTTTTTTGAGGTTCGATTTTTTGTAAAACTTTTAGCCCAGCAAAAGCTTCTTTTTCATTTTTAAAAACCCCGGCTCCGATACCAGCTGCACGTGCAGCGCCTTGCGCACCATCCGTATTAAACAATTCAATTGTTGCGCCTGTGGTATTTGCAAATGCTTCAGCAAAAACTTCGCTTTGAAACATATTCGCTTTCCCAGCACGAACTGTATTGATACTCAATCCCATTTGCACCATAATTTCTACACCATAATACAATGCATAAACAATTCCTTCTTGTGCCGCCCTTGCGAGGTGTGCATTTGTATGGTGATTGAAACGAAGATTTTTTATTTGTGCCCCTGTATCCTGATTCTCCAAAACTCGTTCCGCACCGTTCCCAAAAGGATAACACAAGAGACCATCCGCACC
Organism: Chitinophagales bacterium; assembly: GCA_030832645.1. GTDB lineage: Bacteria > Bacteroidota > Bacteroidia > Chitinophagales > Chitinophagaceae > Pollutibacter. The sequence goes on from JAURIR010000048.1 coordinate 2,934, forward strand.
AACTGGAATGGAAGATGCCAACTTGTTCATATCCGCATACGTTAAATCAGCAAATACATTTTTTTGTAACCAACTGTTGAGAATACCTGTTCCATTGATGCACAACAATACACCGTATCTTTTTTTATCCGGGGTATGATTTACATGCACAAAAGTATTTACACGAGAGGCAGGATCATAAGCAGGTTGATCGATCACCCCATAGACAACACCAGACGTTCCTGCTGTTGCAGCAATTTCGCCAGGATTCAACACATTCAACGAGAAAGCATTGTTGGGCTGATCGCCTGCGCGATAACAAACGGGGATCGAAGCGGAAAGTCCGAGTTCGCTCGCAGCTTTTTCAGTCAGAAAACCCTGCTCACCAAATTGAGGAACCAATTTAGAAAGCAATCGTTCATCTATATCATAGTATTTTAAGAGATCATGTGCAATAGATTCTTTGGATGCATCCCACATCACCCCTTCAGACAACCCCGATATGGTTGTATTCATTTCACCAGTCATTTTGTATGCTATGTAATCGCCGGGTAGCATGACTTTATAAATCTTTTGGTAGACATCTGGCTGAAACTCTTTCACCCATTTTAATTTGGATGCAGTAAGATTTCCGGGTGAATTCAAATAATGCTCCAGACAAAAAGCTGAACCCATTTCTTTGAACGCATTGTTGCCAAGTTCTACTGCTCTACTATCGCACCAGATAATTGAGGGACGAAGAGAATTTCCTTCTTTATCCAGCATCACCAATCCATGCATCTGGTATGAAATACCAATGGCGGCAATATCATTTTTCTTGAAGTCGTATTCGTCTGCCAGGATCGCCATTGCATTGCGCAACTCTTTCCACCAGGTTTCCGGATCCTGCTCTGCAAAACCTGCTTGCGGCGAATGAATTTTCATTTCGGAACTGGGAGAATATGCAGATGCAACGCACTCCCCAGAATCAATGGCCACCAGAGCACATTTCACAGAAGAAGAACCAACATCAATACCCAATAAAAATTTCATGTGCTTATTTTACACTACTGAATTTGTAAGTTGTTTGACTCTTCCAGGTTTCACCAGGTTTTAGCACTGTAGAAGGAAATCCAGTCTGGTTGGGAGCATCAGGAAACTGTTGTGTTTCCAAGCAGAAACCAGTTCTTTGTTGATAGGCCACTCCTCTGCCAACTTCGGTGCCATTTAAAAAGTTACCTGTATAAAATTGTACGCCCGGTTGAGTGGTAAAGACTTCCATTTTTCTTCCAGAAGTTTTCTCCATCACTTCCACCACGGGAAGTGTACCTGTAGTTTTATTCAAAACAAAATTGTGGTCATAGCCCTTTCCAAAAATCAGTTGTTGATCTTGCTGATCGATATCTTTCCCGATTTTTTTGAACTGCGTAAAATCAAATGGGGTACCAGAAACTTTTTTTAATTCGCCAGTCGGGATGAGCGTGCTATCTACAGGAGTAAATGCATCTGCATTGATCTTGATTTCATGATCCAAAATTGTTTTACTCGGATCGCCTGTTAGGTTGAAATAGGCATGGTTACTGATATTCAGCACTGTTGGCTTGTCTGTTACTGCAGTATAATCGATCACCAAACTATTGTCGGTACGCAATGAATACACTACAGTCAATTTCAAGTTTCCAGGATACCCATTATCCCCATCTTTCGATACAGTTGTCAATCGAATAGCATCGTTCATAACACGAACGTCCCATACTTGTTTATCGATACTGTTGATACCGCCGTGCAATGAATTCAACCCATCGTTTTGTGGAACATGGTATTCTTTCCCCTCTAATTTGAAACTTGCTTTTGCAATGCGATTTGCATAGCGCCCCACTACACAACCGAAATAAGATTTGCCATTATAAAATCCTTGAATGCTGTCGTACCCCAACAATACATTTCCATCGTTTCCGTCTTTATCTGGCACATGAATAGACACCAATGTTGCTCCATAGTTACTGATCTCGACAGCCATACCGCTTTTGTTTCTCAACGTGTAAAGCTTGACTGCCTTCCCGTTTACAGTATCTGCAAATGCACCAACTCTGTCTTCATCCAACGGAGCATGGGCTCGATGAGAAGGAGGAACAACGCAGGCAGTAAGTGAAGCAAGTACAACTTGGATAAGAGCAAGCAATTTTTTCATACGATGATTAATATTCACAGGCACCATCACCTGTACTTGCAATATAATATTTTGGAACGAGACCAAATCGACTCAAATATGCTGCAGAAAAGGCTGATGTTATTTGATCTATTTTGTGTCCTTCCACCAGATTGATCGTACAGCCACCAAAGCCGCCCCCCATCAGTCTTCCACCCCATATACCTTCTATTTTTTTACTGACCTCAACAAGAAAATCAAGCTCCGGACAACTCACCTCGTACTGTTCTTTCAATCCTTGATGCGAGGCATGTAGTAATTGTCCAGCTTCTTGCCAATTTGAATGACCAATTGCATCAACAAATTTTTCAAGACGTATATTTTCTTGAATTACATACGACGCTCTTTTGTATTCTACTTCGGATAAAAGATGTTTTGCTTTTTCAATTTGGGCAGTTGAAATATCTCGAAGTGAGTTAGCTACGACTCCTTCTACATTCATTTTTTCAAGTGCCGATTGACATTCCATTCTGCGCTGATTGTATTCAGAAGAAGCCAGTTGGTGTTTTACAGATGTATCAATCAGCAGTATTTTATTATCATTTAATTGCAACTGCACATAGTCATACTGCAAACTTCTGCAATCCAACTTGATAGCATGATGTTGTTTTGCGTGTACACTCGAAAACATGTCCATGATACCGCATTGCAATCCCACGAAATCATTCTCTGCCTCTTTTGCAATTCGTGTCATCTCCATATTCGAAAGTGAAAACTCAAACAGCTCATTGAAAGCCTTTGTGAAAACAACTTCCAATGCTGCCGACGAAGAGAGTCCCGCTCCTACTGGAACATCCGATTGAATAATTGCTTCAAAGGGTGGAATAGAAAGTCCTCTTTTATCAAAGGCCTTCATCACACCCCAGATATAATTCATCCAATGAGAAGGGATGGGTTGAGAGGGAATCTTTTCAAATTCGCATGTTTCATTCAAATCGATGGCGATGACATGGGTTTTTTCTTGAGAGGAAGGGGCGATGGCGATGGCGCAATATTTATCAATACCTGCAGGCAGTACAAACCCCTCGTTGTAGTCGGTATGCTCCCCGATTAAGTTGATTCTACCCGGAGCTTTAAAAAACCGTGGAGTGGAGCTAAATTTTTCCTGAAATAACCGTTCCAAACCTTGTTTGTCCATCGTCTAAAATTGACAAAAAAATCTCTTTCGCAGACACAAACTAGACAAAATGAACCAATCGCCTCGTTTTGTGTTACGATATTGGGAAAAATGATTGAAAATCAGGCTTTCAGGAGGGCAATCATTTCCACAAAAACGCGAAAAGCGTGAATTTTGCAGTCCATTAAATAACACCGTAGATGCCAGAGCAACCAGATGATATTTTAGAACAGATTACCTCGTCGGAATACAAATACGGATTTGTTACCAATATCGAAGCAGACGAAGCCCCTAAAGGTTTGTCTGAAGATACCGTACGTTTCATTTCGGCGAAGAAGAACGAACCGTCTTGGATGTTGGAGTACCGACTGAAAGCATTTCATCACTGGCAAAAAATGGAAGAACCAAAATGGGCGAATGTCACCTACCCTACGATTGATTTTCAAGACATCATTTACTACTCTGCACCGAAACAAAAAGTTGCGCCAAAGAGTTTAGACGAAATCGATCCGGAGTTGAGAAATACTTTTGAAAAACTTGGTATTTCGTTGAATGAGCAAAAACGATTGACGGGTGTAGCGGTAGATGCTGTGATGGACAGTGTTTCGGTTGCTACCACCTTCAAGGAAGAGTTGTCGAAAGTGGGTGTTATCTTTTGTTCCATGAGTGAAGCGATTCAGGAGCATCCTGACTTGGTAAAAAAATATCTAGGTTCTGTTGTTCCTGCAACCGATAATTATTTTACTGCATTGAATTCTGCTGTATTCAGCGATGGTTCATTTTGCTATATCCCCAAAGGTGTGCGTTGTCCGATGGAGCTCTCCACCTATTTTAGAATCAATGCAAAGAATACAGGACAGTTTGAAAGAACATTGATAGTTGCAGAAGAAGAGAGTTATGTGAGTTACTTGGAGGGATGTACAGCTCCGATGCGCGATGAAAATCAACTCCATGCAGCAGTAGTCGAATTGATTGCAAAAGAAAAAGCCGAAATCAAATACTCCACTGTTCAAAACTGGTATCCGGGTGACAAAGAAGGCAAAGGGGGTATTTACAATTTTGTAACGAAGAGAGGAATCTGCGCAGGCGATCATTCCAAGATTTCCTGGACGCAGGTGGAAACAGGATCAAGTGTAACATGGAAATATCCTAGTGTAATTTTAAAAGGCGATTACAGCATAGGTGAATTTTATTCGGTGGCCGTTACCAATAATTTACAACAGGCAGATACCGGTACCAAGATGATTCACTTGGGAAAAAATACACGAAGCAGGATTGTATCCAAAGGTATTTCTGCAGGAAAAAGCAATAACTCTTATAGAGGTTTGGTGAACGTAGCGAAGAACGCCAGCAATGCAAGAAATTTCTCGCAATGCGATTCGTTGTTGCTCGGTGATAAATGCGGCGCACATACTTTCCCCTACATCGAAGTAAAAAACAATACTGCCATCGTAGAACACGAAGCAACCACTTCAAAAATTGGAGAAGATCAAATTTTCTATTGCAACCAAAGAGGCATGGACACTGAAACAGCTGTTGCTCTCATCATCAATGGTTTTGCCAAAGAGGTAATGAATCAACTCCCAATGGAATTTGCCGTGGAAGCACAAAAACTTCTAGCCATTAGTTTGGAAGGAAGTGTTGGATAAACTTAAATACATCAACTAAAGAATATGCTGAAGATTGAAAATCTGCAAGCCCGCATCGAAGAGAAAGAAATTTTAAAAGGCATCAACCTCACCATCAAGCCAGGTGAAGTACATGCCATCATGGGGCCCAATGGCTCTGGTAAAAGCACCCTGGCCTCAGTGCTCGCAGGAAGAGCGGATTACGAGGTAACCGGCGGATCGGTCGATTTCCTTGGAAAAGACCTGTTGGAACTCTCTCCAGAAGACAGGGCCAAAGAAGGTTTGTTTTTAGCATTTCAATACCCCGTTGAGATTCCAGGTGTGAGCACCACCAATTTCATGAAGACTGCCCTGAATGAAAAAAGAAAATACCTTGGATTGGATCCATTGGATGCTGCACAGTTCTTGAAATTGATGAAAGAAAAAATGAAGTTGGTGCAGATAGATCAATCCTTGCTATCTCGTTCACTCAACGAAGGATTTTCTGGTGGAGAGAAGAAGAGAAACGAAATTTTTCAAATGGCCATGTTGGAACCAAAATTGGCAATATTGGACGAAACAGATTCTGGTTTGGATATTGATGCATTACGTATCGTGGCAAACGGTGTAAACGAATTGAGGTCCAAAGACAATGCTTTCTTGGTTGTTACACACTACCAGCGATTGCTCGAATACATTGTACCAGATTTTGTGCACGTATTGTACAAAGGAAGAATTGTGAAATCCGGTACCAAGGAATTGGCATTGGAATTGGAAGAAAGAGGATACGATTTTATCAAAGAAGAAGTTGATCAAGCAATTGCGTAAAAGATTTGAAGCATGGAAGTGAACAGTAATTTAAAGAAGGCATACCATCAACAGGAAAGCAATGCCAAAAACCTCTCCGCGTTTCAGCAAGAGAATTGGAAGTCCTTTTCTGGTTGGGGCATTCCTTCGTTGAAGCACGAAGAATGGAAGTACACCCAAATAAAAAATATATTCAAAGATGAAATGCAAATCTCCACTGAGGAATCCCATTTCAACGATCAAGTGATTGAGAAATATACCATTCCAGGAACGGAGAGTTTCAATCGAATTGTATTTTTTAACGGAAGTTTTCAAATTGATCAATCCATTATCCACGAGAAGGATTCACTCATTATTAAGTCACTTGAGATAGCAGCAGGCGATGAAGATGCCGAATTTGTTGAAACCAACTTAGGGCATAGTCAGGGGTATCATCCTGATGGCATCAATGCGCTGAATGCATCTTTTGCTGCCGGCGGTGTATTTATTAAAGTAAAGAAAAATAAAGTTCTCAATCAACCGTTGATCATTTATCATTTCTCGGACAGTTCCAACGGATTCAGATTTTCTCAGCCCAGAATACTTGCATCTATTGAAGCAAATGCGCAAGCAAGCATCATCGAAACATACATTCATATTGGTGGAGGAGAAAGCTTGACAAATGAAGTAGTGGAAATTTGTACAGGAAGAGATTCCATCACCCATTACATCAAACTTCAAAACGAAGGAAAGAAATCCAATCATACGGGTACTACCCATGTTCGGCAGTTGGAAAAATCCAACACCCATGCCGTTACGCTTACACTAGACGGTGGCGTAGTGAGAAATAACCTGAACATGGTGATGGAGGATGAGCACGCAGAAAGCCATATGTATGGATTGTATTTGTTGAAGGGAACAACTTTAGCAGACAATCATACAATTGTAGACAACAAAATGCCCCATTGCGAAAGCAATGAATTATACAAAGGCATCATGGACGAACAATCTACTGGTGTGTTCAACGGAAAAATTTTTGTGAGAAAAGATGCACAAAAAACAAACGCTTATCAGTCCAATAAAAATATCTTAATGGGAGAGCAATCCTCTGCTAACACCAAGCCACAACTTGAAATTTTTGCAGACGATGTAAAATGTTCTCATGGATGTACTATCGGAAAACTGGACGAAGACGCCTTGTTCTATCTGAGAGCAAGAGGTATTTCTGAAAAAAATGCAAAAGCATTATTGCTGCATGCATTTGCCAGCGATATCCTTGGCCAAATTCAAAACGAACCGATAAAAAATTATGTGGAGGGCTTGATTTCAGAGAGACTTTCATTTGAATCATAATCATGCCGTCAACTATACCATACAATGTTCAAGCAATTAGAGCTGAATTTCCTATTCTGCATAGAAAAGTGAAAGGAAAGAACTTGGTATATTTTGACAATGCTGCTACTTCACAAAAACCTACTGCGGTAATTGAGGCATTGACCCATTACTATTCTCACTACAACTCAAATATTCATCGTGGCTTGCATACGCTTGCAGACGAGGCTACAGCAGCTTTCGAGGCCTCTCGTGTTGCAGTACAGCAATTCATACACGCGGAAAATCACGAAGAAATTATTTTTACAAAAGGCACTACAGAAAGCATCAACCTTATTGCACATTCCTGGGGCAATACATTCCTACAGCAAGGTGATGAAATCATCATAAGTTCATTAGAGCATCATGCAAATATTGTTCCCTGGCAATTGATTGCAGAAAAAAAGGGAGCAGCCATAAAGGTAATACCAATAGACGCAAAAGGCAGAATAGATATGAATGCATTTCAACAACTACTATCTCCTAAAACGAAGATGGTTGCTGTTGTGCATGCTTCCAATGCATTGGGTGTAATCAACCCGGTGGAAGAAATCATACGACTTTCTCATCAACAAGGTGCAATGGTCTTGATCGATGGCGCACAATCTGCCGTTCATCTGGACATTGATGTGCAAGCGCTGGACTGCGATTTTTTTGTTTTCTCGGGACACAAAATATACGGACCAACAGGTGTTGGAATTTTATACGGGAAAAAAGAATTGCTGGAAGCAATGCCTCCTTATCAAGGAGGCGGTGAAATGATCAAAGAAGTGAGTTTTGAAAAATCCACCTTCAATGAGCTCCCCTTCAAATTTGAAGCGGGCACTCCCAATATTGCAGATGTTATTGCCTTGAAGTCGGGTATTGACTTTATTCAGAACATTGGAAAATCTGAAATCAGGAAGCACGAAGACGAATTATTGGAATATGCTACGGCAAAATTGAAAGACATCCCTGAATTGCATATCAAAGGTGATGTTCAACACAAGGTAAGTGTAGTTTCGTTTGTGATAGATGGAGTACATCCACAAGATCTTGCGATTTTGCTAGACAACCAGGGTATTGCGGTAAGAACCGGTCATCATTGCGCGCAACCCTTGATGAAATGCCTTGGAGTTGTAGGTACAACAAGGGTTTCGTTTGCAGCTTATAACACAAAGGAAGAAATTGATATACTTATAACCGCCTTGAACAAATCCATCAAGATGTTGAAATAAATGGCAGTAGCTCCCTCCATATCATCGATTGAGCAATCTATCATAGAAGATTTTTCTCTGTTTGAAACATGGGAGGAGAAATACGAATACATCATTGACATTGGAAAAAAATTAGCACCGCTAAACGATCAATTTAAAACGGAAGAGTACAAAATAAAAGGGTGTCAGTCGAGCGTCTGGATTCATTCCTTCTTGAAAGACGGTATTGTTTATTTTGAAGGAGACAGCGACGCGGTAATTGTAAAAGGATTGGTAAGTTTGATGATTCAAGTATTAAGTGGACATACTCCGCAAGAAATCATCGATGCCCCCTTGGGATTTATTGATGCAGTAGGATTGAGTTCGCATCTGGCCCAAACAAGATCAAATGGACTTAGGGCCATGATCAAACAAATGAAGTTGGATGCTGGAGTTTATTTAATAAAGGGATGAGGGAGAAGGGAATACAGTTCACGGTTGACGGTTAACAGTTAACAGTTAACTAATAAAAATGAAAACAGAAGAGCAATTAAAGCAAGAGGTAATTGAAAAGATCAAAACCGTTTTTGATCCTGAGCTTCCTGTGAATATATGGGAACTGGGACTGATCTACGAAGTGAATATTGTTCCTATTAATAATGTGCAAGTGATAATGACGCTTACTGCTCCAAGTTGTCCTGCTGCACAAACATTACCGCATGAGGTGGATCAAAAGATCAGAGAAGTGGAAGGCATCAACGATGTATTTGTAGAAATTACTTGGACGCCTACATGGACCAAAGACATGATGAGCGAAGAAGCCAAGTTAGAGCTTGGATTTTTATAATCTGCATTTGCGCAGTTTTATAATTACAAAATTTATTGAGCTTTATAATCATATGAAACCAGTACTATTGATCATTGCACCAAATCAATTTAGAGACGAGGAATTGTTCGAGACCAAAGAAGAATTGGAGAATGCAGGATTAGCCACGGTAATTGCAAGTAAACAAAAGGGAACGTGTATTGGCAAATTGGGTGGTAAAGCCGAGGCAACTATTTCTATTGAAGATATTCAAACGAAGGATTATGAGGCCGTTGCCTTCATAGGTGGGGCAGGAAGTGAGGTATACTTTAATGACCGCAAAGCGCATGATATAGCCTGGGAGATGTATGCTGATGGAAAAATCGTTGGTGCTATTTGTATTGCTCCTACTATTTTAGCAAATGCAGGCATATTAAAAGATAAAAAAGCAACTGTGTTCGCAGACGGAGCAGAACAATTAAAATCTGGTGGTGCCATTTATACCGCTGAAGCTGTTACAAAAGATGGGTTAATAGTAACTGGTAATGGCCCTGCAAGCTCTAGAGCATTCGGAAAAACTCTTGCAGCATCAATCCAACATCCTGAGAAAGAATAAAAACGATTGGGATCTAATCAATCATTGCCTCTGCCTCGATCTCCACTAAATATTCATCGCCTATAAGATTTGCCTGCACCATGGTATTAGCGGGTTGGATATTACCAAAACGTTGTCCATGGGCTCTTGCAATTGGTTCCCATTGGTTAATGTCTTTTACAAACACACGGGTTCTTACCACTTGATTTAAGTTTCCGCCCAGCGATTGAATTGCCCCTTCAATCTTATCAAAAATGAAATGTGTTTGAGCAGCAGGGTCGCTTCCTCCAATTAATTGAGAACCATGTGTAGCAGTGGTTCCGGAAACCAAAATGCGATTTCCTTTTCTCACAGCGCGACTATAGCCTGCCATGGATTCCCAACTTGTTCCTGATAATGCTTTTATTTTTCCGGTATGATCAGTGATAGTTGGATAGGGTGAAGGCATCTCATTTAAATGATGGCTTAAATCGCCACTAGCTGTCAAGAATGGAGGAGTACGGTATTCATCTCCACAGTCGCCCGGAATCATTTTCCCTTGCGCTAATATTTTTTGAATGCGGGTTATTTCATCCACCGACAAGTTGATATCCGTTAGTTTTTTATTTTCTTGGATATGTGAAGTCACTCCCATTCGTGATCCAATGATCACGGCCCCTACTGTAGGTTGATGAACGATATAACTACTGGCGATTGTAGCGATTGATACTTTATGATCTGCTGCGATTGTATTGAGTGTTTTCAATAATTCCTGGAACCAGCTCCACCCACCTGCAGTATCAATATATCGTTTGTACTTCATTTGAGACCAAGTAAGGTTTTCATCTAGTATTGGTTCAGGCGTATTCAACCATTTCTCACTGAAAAATCCACCCCCTACTGTTCCAAATGCCAAAAGTTTGATATTGTTTTTTACGCAAGTTGTAGTCATTTCATGGGCAGCACGTTGATCGAGCAATGAATAACAAACTTGATTACTGACAACTGGAATTCCAGTTTGAAGTACCATATTCAAATGAGCTTCATTAAAATTGGTCAATCCAATATTTGCAACCAGTCCTTGTTCTTTTAGTTTTTGCAATCCCATAAGGGCATCCATCCAACTTGGATCTGCGTAATTCCAGGCATGAAATTGCAATAATTGAAGTTGATCAGATTGTAAACGATGAAGAGCTTTTTTCACTGCTTCCTCAATTGTTTTTGCCGAGAGAGGTCCAGGTGATGGAACCCATTTGGTAAGCAATTGGATATCGGTGAGTCCGTATTTTTTTTTGAAGACTCCAGCTACTTCTTCAGCAGATCCATAATGGTCTGCCATATCGAAGGTGGTGAATCCGTTTTCATAATATTCGTGCATTGCCTTTGCGGTTGCGATGGGATCTACTTTTTTCCCGTTTCGCTCCAGATCAGCGATTTGCCAGAGACCGATGACTACTTTTGAAACAGATAAATTATCGCTCAGTACAGTGCGTTGCATTTAGAATATTTTCAGTAAAGATATTTGGTGTAAGGAAAACGAAAAAGAAAGATAAAAGTGGAGAATAGCGGGTTCGAACCGCTGACCTCTTGCATGCCATGCAAGCGCTCTACCAACTGAGCTAATTCCCCAAGGGAGTGCGAATTTACTCAATATTGCGATTGTATACAACTTGTAAGGTTGATAATTCTACGTACATTCATTGAACAAATTTTGCTGTATGAACAACGAAACCGGAGCACCGAATCTCAACATCCGAGCCGTTAAAACGAACACCTTCGATGCCATTGTGATCGGATCTGGTATGAGTGGAGGATGGGCTGCAAAAGAATTGTGTGAGAATGGTTTAAAAACACTCGTAATTGAAAGAGGAAAAGACGTTGTTCATCTAAAAGACTATCCCACCGCTACAAAACATCCATGGGAATTTCCGCATCACTTGAAAATGCCCAGAAAAATAATTGAAGAAAATCCTATTGCTTCAAAATGTTATGCCTTCAGCGAAGCAACAGAACATTTCTTTGTAAAAGATGCTGTTCATCCGTATATACAAGAGAAACCCTACGATTGGATCAGAGGTTACCAAGTTGGAGGAAAATCACTCTTATGGGCCAGACAAACTCAACGTTGGAGCAAGTATG
>JAURIR010000049.1 GCA_030832645.1 Chitinophagales bacterium
ACTGGTTGAGCTAAATGTACAAGAACAGGTATTGAATCTTGCCAAGACATCCATCATCCAAAAAGCATGGAAAGAACATAAAGGACCGGATTTGCATGGATGGGTATACGGATTACACAATGGTTTGATCAAGCCCCTGCTTGAAATGCCGGCTGGCACCCATATCGATCCTCTATACGAATTTGATAACTTATAGATTACTGTCTGCTATCTATTTCCTTACAGAGTAAAGAAAAGATTTCGTCGACTGTTCCCAGGCCATTCAAGTGAACAACCTTATTGAATGCATTATAATGGTCTGCCACTGCCAACGTTTCGTTGCGGTAAACAGAGATTCTTTTTTTCTGCACTTCCGGATCGGCATCGTCCGTTCTTCCAGAAGTTTTTGCCCGGCCGATCATACGCTGGATCAATTCTTCTTCAGGAACATCCAAAGCAAGTACCACATGAATTTCAGTTGCATGTGATCGTAACAAATCATCCAATGCTTCAGCCTGTGCCTTGGTTCTTGGAAATCCGTCGAATAAAAATCCGTTCACTCCCTTATTGGCACTGATTGCTGCATCCACCATTCCAATTACCACTGCATCAGGTACAAGCTGGCCTGCATCCATGAATGATTTTGCCTTGAGTCCCAATTCAGTTTTACCTGCAATCTCAGATCGCAAGAGATCGCCCGTAGACAAATGCTTTAACCCGTATTTTGCGATGAGCTTTTCAGATTGTGTGCCTTTGCCGCTGCCAGGAGGACCAAACAAAATCAAATTGAACATTGTACTCAATTTTTGGTTATATAGTATTGAAATAAATGATAGTAAAGGGCGGTAAATATAGTTAGTTTTACGCATAAATTTTAGAGATGAAATACTTGATATTTGCTTCGGCAGCATTGCTGTTTTTCAGCTGTAGCACTGCACAACAAAAACCTTCTAAAGCCAATAAAATGGAAGAAAAAAAGAACAATCCTGTTTTTTCAAGAACCAATACAGATAAGGTAGAAATCAGTGATGAAGAATGGAAAAAAATATTAAGTCCAGAGCAGTTCTATATTGCAAGACAACGCGGTACAGAAAGACCATGGACGAGCCCGTTTGAACAATCCGAAGAAATTGGAACCTATTATTGCGTTGCCTGTGGCAATACACTGTTTAAAAGCAATACCAAATTCGACAGCGGATGCGGCTGGCCCAGTTTTTTTGAACCCGTAACAAAAAAGAGCATCTTGTATTTACCCGATAACACCCTTGGGATGCGCCGCACAGAGGTACAATGCGGAAGATGTAAATCGCACTTGGGTCATGTATTCAATGATGGGCCCCCACCAACCGGTCTGCGCTATTGCATAAACGGTGTGAGCTTGGGATTTGAGAAGAAGGGAGAGTAATTTGAATATACAGTTGACGGTTAAATATTAACCGTCAACTGTTATCCGAATTTATTTTGCTTGATCCATTTCTACCAACACGGTAATTTCAACGTCCTTACCAACTGCCAATCCTCCTGCTTCCAATGCTGGAGCGTATTTCAAACCATATTGCAAACGATCAATTGTTGCCTTTGCTTTGAAACCAGCCTTGATGCCACGTCCAGTATTGATCTGTCCACCATAGGTTACATCAAAATCAACTGTTTTGGTAACATCACGAATAGTCAAATCGCCTGTTAACTTGTACTTGTTGTTTCCCAATGGTTTCATCGACTTACCTACAAATGTCATCTTCGGAAATTTTTCTGCATTGAAGAAATCATCGCTCTTCAAATGACCATCGCGACGCTCATTGTCGGTATTCACCGAAGCAACATCTACCGAGAAATTGATTTTCGCGTCAGAAAGATCCGGTTTTGAAGCAACCAAGTTGCCATCAAAAATCTTAAAGCTGCCTTCCACTTCAGAAACTACCATGTGCGAAACAGCAAACTTTACATTTGAGTGCACCTTGTCGAGGTTCCAGGTTGTTTGTGCATTCACTCCAACTGCGAGCGATAGCAATGCCATTAAACTGAGAATTGTTTTTTTCATGATTGTTTTGATTGATGTTTAAACACTAAATTAAGAAGTTTTGGATAGTTGACAAAATAAGGGGGTTAAATTAAACAAAGATCTGACGGAATAGCCGGCCATAAAAGAAATTTTCGCTGCCGCCTATTAATCCATAATTTTCAGAAAATTATACAACATGTTAGGCCTCAAAAAGTTCTCCCTTCTCACGCTTTTACTAAGTGTATTACTGGCTGCTGATGCACAAAAAGCCAATTTAGAGCAATTTAAAAACTGGAAACCAAGGAATATCGGACCCGCAGGCATGAGTGGCCGTATTACTACCATCGACGCAGTCGTGGCCGACCCCAATATAATTTGGGTGGGTGCAGCCTCAGGCGGTGTCTGGAAAACAAACAATGCTGGCGGAAGCTGGGAATCAGTATTTGAGGAACAACCGATATTAAACATTGGATCCATCGCCATCCAACAATCCAATCCATCCACTGTATGGGTAGGCACAGGCGAAGGAAATCCCAGAAATTCTGTGAGCTTGGGTGAAGGCATCTACAAAACAATCGATGCTGGAAAAACATGGAAAAAAATGGGATTGGAAAAAACACGCAATATTCATCGTGTGATCATTGACCCAACGAATCCAAACACTGTTTACGCTGGCGCCATTGGCAATCCCTATGCCGAGCATTCAGAAAGAGGTGTATTCAAAACAACCGATGGAGGAGAAACATGGAACAAAATATTATTTACCAACGATACCTCGGGAGTAGCGGATATGATCATGGATCCATCCAACCCCAATAAATTATTTGTTGCCATGTGGCAGCACCGCAGAACTCCGTGGAGCCTCAGCAGTGGTGGCCCTGGTAGCGGTTTATACATGACATTCGACGGAGGAAAAAATTGGAAAAAATTGGGCGCCAAAGAAGGGTTGCCGGAAGGAAATTATGGAAGGATTGGATTGGCCATTTCAAAAAGCAATCCCAACCGTGTGTATGCACTGGTGGAAGCAACCAAAAACGGATTGTATAAATCAGATGACGGTGGACAAAGCTGGACATTGGTAAATAGCAATCCAGAATTCGTTTCTACCCGTCCATTTTATTTTCAAGAAATCGCCTGTGACCCTCAAAACGAAAACAGGTTATGGTTGATCTATCAAATGATTTCAAAAAGTGAAGACGGTGGAAAGAACTTTGAAGTTGTAATTCCTTACAATGGCATCCACCCCGATCACCACGCATTTTGGATTCACCCCAACAATCCCAATTTCATCATCGACGGAAACGATGGCGGAATAGGTATTACAAGAGACAAAGGAAAGACATGGATTTTTGATGAGAAACTACCCGTAGGTCAATTCTATCATATCAACATCGACAACGAAACACCTTATCATGTAATGGGTGGCATGCAAGACAACGGTACTTGGCATGGACCTGCTTACACTTGGATGAGCGGTGGAATAAAAAATTATTACTGGGAAAATATTTGGGGAGGCGATGGTTTCGATGCAATGCCCGACCCAGAAGATGCATCCTGGATTTATGCAATGAGTCAGGGTGGCTCTCTAGGAAAATACAATATCAAAACAGGAGAATCATGGTACATGAAACCTCCACAGATGGATGAAAAAACAATGTTGCGTTTCAACTGGAACGCGGCAATGGCACAAGATCCTCATAGCAATTCCACTATTTATTACGGTAGCCAGTTCCTGCATAAGTCGACCAACAAAGGTGCTTCGTGGGAAACAGTTTCACCAGATCTTACAACAAACGACAGCGCAAAAATTGATCAAACCAACAACGGTGGAATTTCAATTGATATCACAGGAGCAGAAAACTATTGTACCATTCTTACCATTGCACCATCCTACAAAGACAAGAACGTAATTTGGGTAGGAACCGATGACGGTAATGTACAATTGACAAAAGACGGTGGAAAAACCTGGACCAACTTCAGAGGAAAAATTCCTGGATTGCCTGTAGGCGCCTGGGTTCCTCAAATTCAAGCATCCAAATACAATGCAGGCGAGGCCTTTGTTGTAGCCAATGATTACAGAAGAGGCGACTTCAAACCCTATATATTTAGAACTGCTGATTTTGGAAAAACCTGGACAAGATTAGTGGATGAAAAGAAAGTAGTTGGATATGCACTTTGCGTGCTACAAGATCCTACAGAACCCAATTTGATTTTTGCAGGAACAGAGCAGGGATTGTGGGTGAGTCTTGATAATGGTGCAAGCTTCCAACAATGGAAGAATGGATTTCCAAGTGTTTCAACATTTGACTTAACGATTCAAGAACGTGAAGCAGATTTGGTGATTGCAACATTTGGACGTGCTTTATGGGTGTTAGACGATATTCGTCCGTTGAGAAAATTAGCATCCACTAAAGGAGAATGGAATAAAACATTTGCTTCCTTCCCTGCTGGATCTACCGTTCAAGCATCCTACAAAAATGCACCTGGATACGAATGGAGCACATGGGGTATCTGGGATGCCGCTAATCGCCCTGCAGGAGCAGCAGTGTCCTATTATATTAAATCGGTAAGCGATACTTCGAAGAAAAAAGATTCTGTACTGGTAAAAATTTACAACGAAAAGAACGAAGTCATTCGCAATCTCAAATGGGCAGCAGATTCTGGATTCAATAGAAGAAATTGGGGAATGGAAGAGAAAGGATTTAGAATGCCGGGTGCTGGTGGACGAGGAGGAAGAAGAGGCGGAGGAGGCGGAAGTTCAGACGAACCAGTTGGTCAACAGGCATTACCTGGCACTTACAAAGTGGTACTGAAATACAAGAACGAAAGCGATTCAACCATGGTAACACTGCTCGACGATCCACGCCTTGGCAACAGAAATGATATCAAAGCAGCACAGGCTGCATTGAGAAATGAATTGAAGAAAAGTGGTGACCAGTTGGTAGAGGCAATGGATTTATTGACGGAAGCAGATGATGCAAGCAAAAAAGTAGATGCCTACATCAAAGAGATGACAGGAAAAGAAATTGATTCATTGAAGAAAACAACTAAAAAACTTCAAGAAGAAGTGAAGGCGTTGCGTGAATCGATCACAGGTAAACCTCAAACCAAACAAGGATACGGACAGGTGCCTACCATTACGGTGATGAATACCTACCAACAAGCAAGTCAATCGATTTCCTCAAAACCAATTGCACCTGGCGATCAAGAAAAAGCACAGGTAGAGAAATCATCAAAACTAATTGCAGACGCAGTGAAGAGAGTAAATGCATTTAAAGAAGGAAGCTGGAAGCAATACAAGGAACAAGTAGCAGCTACCAAATTAGATCCATTTGGAAAATAAATAAATAAACCCGACTGCAGACAATCATGTATTTGGCAAAAATGTCTGCAGTCGGGTTTATTAAATGATTGATTAGTTTCGATTGATCAAAAACTGAAAGGGCTTTAATCCGGATGGTTTCATCGCTTTAGAAAGAGAGACCGTATCACGAATTATTTTGAACTTGTTTAAGTCCATCAACTCAAACGACTGATAAAGATTTGCAGAGGTTTCCGTTTTTCGCAAAAGATAATCCAAAGAAGTAACCTCCCTTTCAATCAACTTAGGATCGGGGTTCATTTCTCGACGCATCAACAACAAATCTCTTCTCAAGGGCTGCATGGGGCTAATGTAATAAACCTTTTTTACTTGGGCAATTGCAACTGCTTTTTCTTGTCGTATTACAGGAAATAGCCGTTACCGACAATACATACAACAACAAAATACCCAGGATTGTTTGAAGTCTCAGTAATTTCATGATGAGCTAAAGTAGCCTATTCTTTCATAAATGAACAAAGAGCGCAAAGTTTTAATAATTCCTTTAGACTGGGGACTGGGACATGCCACACGATGCATCCCCATTATCCATTACATGATCTCTAAGGGTTGGAGCGTAACCTTGGCGGGTGAAGGAAAAGTTGCTCAATTGCTTGCTGAGGAATTTCCCACATTGGAAGTACTCCCTTTAAAAGGATACAGGATTTCGTATCCAGCAAAGGGATGGCTATTTGTTCCCAAGATCATACTGCAAATTCCAAAAATCATCGGAGCAATCGCATATGAAAATCGTTGGCTAAAGAAAAACATCGCGCTCCATACATGGGATCTTGTAATCAGTGATAACCGATACGGACTGTTCACCAATGAAGCAAAAACCATCATTATAACTCATCAACTCTCCGTTATAACAGGTATAGGAAACTTCGCAGATACCGTAGCAAGAAAGATTATTTACCGTTTTATAAACCGATACAATGCTTGCTGGGTGCCGGACACAGAGGATCAAAACAATATTGCAGATAGGCTTTCCCATCCAAAGGATCTTCCTGAGCATGTGCAATACATTGGTCCGCTTTCACGCCTCAGCAAAAAAAATATCTCCGAAGAAAATTTTATTCTGATTCTTCTGTCAGGTCCGGAACCTCAACGAACACTCCTGGAAAATATACTCATAGAACAAGCTTCCAAAATAGATGAGCAATTTTTATGCGTAAGAGGACTTCCTTCCTCTCATCAAAAAATGGAGGATAGCAAGAATATTCGTTTTGAGTATCATCTTCCTGCCGAAGAATTATCAACACTCTTAGCTAGGGCAAAAATGGTGATTTGCAGGACAGGCTACTCAACCGTAATGGACCTCCTCAAATTGCAGAAAAAAGCTATCATGATCCCTACCCCCGGACAAACAGAACAGGAGTTTCTGGGGAAACGATTGGGGGCATTACACTGGTATCTCATTCAAGATCAGCAACATATTGATCTCGCAGAAGGCATCCCCCAATGCCTGCAATATACCCCCTCTATTCCCCAGCTTGATTTTGAAGAGTACAGCAGGGCAATCGATGCTTTCAGCATCCAATATTTTGGTGCGTAAACGCACTTTTTTTCGTTAACTTGTCCAACTTCAAAAATTGAAACATGAACGCTATGAGAAAATTATGCGCGACTATCTTTTTAGGATGTCTCGGCCTTTCTCTCTTTGCGCAACCCACCTTTCCAGTAAATGGAGTGGCAGACCAAAGAGAATCTTTGTATGCATTTAAAAATGCTACCATTGTACAAGATGCACAACATCTGATCCCCAATGCAACCCTTTTGGTGCGTAAAGACAAAATTGTTGCCGTTGGCAGTTCTGTTGTAGTACCTGCTGATGCAATTGTGATTGACTGCAGTGGAAAATTTATTTACCCCTCTTTTATTGATTTGTATGCTGATTACGGAACGGCTTCTCCCCAACAACAAGGTGGTGGAGGCAGAGGTTCCTATTTAAACGTACAATTGAATTCCAACGCTAAAGGTGCTTTTGGCTGGAACCAAGCTATTAAATCTGACGTAAATGCAAGTGCTATTTTTGTAGTAGACGACGCAAAAGCAAAAGCACTCAGAGAGGCAGGTTTTGGTGCAGTACTTACACATCAGAAAGATGGAATCGCAAGAGGTACAGGAACGTTTGTTTCACTGGCCAACACAAAAGAAAATTTTGCGATCATCAAAGAAAAAGCTTCTGCACATTATTCTTTTAACAAAGGAACCTCACAGCAATCTTACCCCTCTTCCATGATGGGAAGTATTGCACTGTTGAGACAAACATACTATGATGCAAGGTGGTACAAGAACAATGCAAACAAGGAAGGCGTTAACCTTACTTTGAATGCATGGAACAATATTCAGTCCCTCCCTCAAATATTTGAAGCGAACGATAAGTGGAATATCGTAAGAGCAGATAGAATTGGAGACGAGTTTGGTGTGCAATACATCATCAAGACAAACGGAAACGAATACCAGCGTATACCTGAAATGGTTGCCACAGGTGCGGCTTTGATTGTACCTGTTAATTTTCCAATGGCAATGGATGTAGAAGATCCAAACGATGCAAGATTTGTTTCATTGTCTGATATGAAACATTGGGAATTGGCGCCTACTAACCCGGCAGCTTTGGAAAAAGCGGGTATTGCTTTTAGCCTTACCACTGCAGATCTCAGATCTCCCAACGCTTTTTGGTCAAACCTCAGAAAAGCTATCGACAATGGATTGAGTGAAGCAAAAGCATTGGAAGCGCTTACTTCATCTCCCGCGAAGTTGATAGGCGTGAATGATCAAGTTGGTAGCCTTGAGGAAGGAAAAATTGCCAACTTCATTGTTACCAACGGAAACGTATTCAGCGAGAAATCTTCCATTCTTGAAAACTGGATTCAAGGCAAAAAATATGCTGTGAAAAATGATAAATGGAGCGAAGTAGCTGGTGCGTATACATTGAACGTTGCAGGAGAAAAAGGATCAAAAACATTCAACCTGCAAGTGAAGTCATCCACTGCAGCAAATATTATTGGCAATGATACAATTGCTGCTAAATTCTCGTTCGATGGAAAATTGGTAAAGATCAATTTCGCCGCAGAGAAAAAATCAACCAATACGATCAAGCTCAGTGGAATGAGCAATGGTAACGTATGGAACGGGTATGGAGAAGATAACGAAGGAAATAAATATACCTGGACGGCTAACTTGAATAGTTTAACTGCAGCAAGCGTTGACACCACAAAGAAAAAGCCTGCCCCTAGATTAGGTGCTGTAACATATCCGTTTACTCCGTATGGATGGACGGAAGCGCCAAAGCAAGAAACCATCTTGTTCAAGAATGCAACTGTGTGGACAAACGAAGCGGAAGGAAAATTAGAAAATGCAGATGTATTGATCAAAGACGGAAAAATTGTTGGTGTCGGCAAAGGACTTCAAGATGCAACTGCCAAAGTAGTAGATGCAACTGGTAAACACCTTACTGCTGGCATCATCGATGAACACTCACACATAGCTGCGGCTTCTATCAACGAAGGCGGACAGTCTGTTACTTCCGAAGTAAGAATTGCAGACAACCTCAATCCGGATGATATTAATATTTACAGACAACTCAGTGGAGGTGTTACCTCCTCGCATATTCTGCATGGAAGTGCAAATACGATCGGCGGACAAACACAATTGATCAAATTGCGTTGGGGTGCCAATGACGATAAATTGAAATTCGAAGGATCTGATCCTTTTATAAAATTTGCACTGGGAGAGAACGTGAAAAGATCTTCTATGCCAATGGCAAATGTTCGTTTCCCTGATACACGCATGGGTGTCGAACAGGTATTGACAGATGCATTCACTAGAGCAAAAGATTATCAAAAAGCCATGTGGGCTGCATCGGTTGGATCAAAACCCAATCCAAAATCAAAAACCCCTATGGTAGGTGCAGATCCTACATTGGTGGTTCGCAGAGATCTAGAATTGGATGCCTTGGTTGAAATTCTGAACAACAAACGTTTCATCACTTGTCACTCCTATGTACAAAGTGAAATCAATGCAGCGATGAAAGTTGGTGAATCACTTGGATTCAGATTCAATACGTTCACACATATCTTGGAAGGTTATAAAGTTGCAGATAAGATGAAAGCCCACGGTGCAGCTGCATCTACTTTCTCTGATTGGTGGAATTATAAAATGGAAGTGGTGGATGCCATTCCTTACAATGCAACCATCATGAGTAAAGTTGGATTGAATGTTGCTATTAATTCAGACGATGCCGAAATGGCGCGTAGACTGAATCAGGAAGCAGCAAAGAGCATCAAGTTTGGCGGCATGTCGGAAGAAGATGCATTGAAAATGGTTACATTGAACCCTGCGAAAATGTTGCACGTAGATAATCGTGTTGGAAGTATCAAAGTAGGAAAAGATGCAGACCTGGTATTGTGGAGCGACAACCCACTCAGCATCTATGCAAAATCAGAGAAAACAATTGTAGACGGAGTTGTATACTTTGACCGCGAGAAGGATGTGCAATTGAGAAAGCAATTGACGGCTGAAAGAAACCGCCTGATTCAAAAAATGATGGGCGAAAAAAGAGCAGGCAATCCGATGGCACCTGCTACACCCAGCTATGTTACGTTGCTTAATTGCGGCGAACACGATCATTCGCATGGATTACTAACAATTGAACAAGACTAATTCGTATAAAATTATTGATATGAAAAAGCTCACATTCTTATATATCTTTCTAGCTCTTGCAAATACCTTGTTTGCTCAAGAGAATGTTTACCCGGCTAGAAAACAAGAAAAACCCGTTTTCATTGCCAATGGTACCGTCCATGTTGGAAATGGAACTGTAGTTAACAATACTTCGATTGAAATTACCGAAGGAAAAATTTCAAATATTGGTACAGGAATCAATCCCTCACCCAATGCAGTAGTCATTGATGCAAAGGGCAAACATGTATATCCCGGACTCATACTTTCCAATTCAAACTTGGGATTGGTTGAAGTAAACAGTGTTCGTGCAACTGCAGATGCGGTTGAAATTGGTGATTTCAATTCAAATATCAAATCCTTGGTTGCGTATAACACCGACTCAAAAGTGATCAATACCTTGAAGAGCAATGGTATTACACATGCCAATATCGTTCCTCAAGGAGGTATCATCAGTGGTTCGTCATCCATTGTACAACTCGATGCATGGAATTGGGAAGACGCTGCGTATACCAGAGACAACGGTATTCATTTGAATTTGCCTTCTTTATTCAACCGTCCAAATCCATATGCAGCATTGATGGGTAATGGGCCTGCAGCTGGTGATGCTGTAAAAAGAGGACTCGAAGAATTAGACGTGATTAAATCTTTTTTCAGAGACGCGAAAGCCTACCTGACACAATCTAACCACAATCAAAGTAATTTAAAATTCGAAGCCATCCGTGGTTTGTTTGATAAAAAACAAAAACTGTTTGTGCATTGTGATGTAGTAAGAGAAATTTTAGCTGCTATTGATTTCAAGAAAGAATTTGATTTCGATGTGGTGCTTGTTGGTGCCAGTGAGAGTTATCAGGTAGGAGAACTTCTAAAAAACAATTCAATTCCAGTGATTCTAAATCAAATGCATGCGTTGCCAACGCTTGCGGATGATGGCGTAGACCTTCCATATGCATTGCCAGGATTACTGCAAAAAGCAGGCGTATTGTTTGCCATCAATGACGAAGATGGACAGCACCGCGGAAAAAATCTTCCATTCAATGCAGGTACAGCTGCAGCGTATGGATTGACCAAAGAGCAAGCATTGAGTTCCATCACATTGAATGCTGCCAAAATTTTAGGCATTGATGATAAGACAGGATCTCTTGAAAAAGGTAAAGACGGAAACATTGTTATCAGCGAAGGAGATATCCTTGATATGAGAAGTAGCAAGATTGGATTGGTGATGATTCAAGGAAGAATCGTAAGCCTAGACGATAAGCACAAACAATTGTACGAGCGATACATGTATAAATACGGATTGAAATAAATCAGTAGCCTCGCACATCGCGGCCTTCCATGTAATTGATGAAGGCCCTGTTTACTACCCTATTGCCACCGGGGGTTGGATAATTTCCAGTGAAATACCAATCCCCGGTGTTATTTGGACAAGCATCGTGTAAATCTTCGATGGTTTGATAAATTACTTCTACGGGTATTTTTACTTCGGGAGGAGTTATCAACTCAGCAATCTTTGCAGATATTTCTAGAGGCGTAAAAGGTGCATAAATCTGACGCACGATATTTTCAGATTGAAGCTGATGGTTGCGCTGCAATTCTTTGCACTTATTGTAGAGTGTATCCAACAAATCAATTTTGCCGTGATCCTTCAATAAGGCCAGTGCTGCTTTAAATGCAATAAAATCTCCCAGCTTGCTCATGTCTATTCCATAGCAATCGGGGTAACGAATTTGAGGAGCAGAAGAAACCACGATGATTTTTTTAGGCTCCAAACGCGAAAGCATTCTTACTATACTCTCCTTTAAAGTAGTTCCTCGAACAATGGAGTCGTCAATAACAACAATAGTGTCCACTCCCTTTTCGACCGTTCCATACGTAATATCATATACGTGCTGTACCATTTCAGCTCTACTCGCATCTTCGGTAATGAAGGTGCGCATTTTTACATCTTTGGTGGTAATTTTTTCTACCCGAATTTTTCGGTGAACCATTTCTGCAAGTTTCTCTTCATCGAAATCCTTGCCCCAGGAAAGTATCCGCTGTACTTTAACTTTATTCAGAAAATCCTCCATTCCTTTCAACAAGCCATAGAAGGCTACTTCAGCGGTATTAGGAATGAACGAGAATATAGTATGCTTCAAATCGCTGTTGATTGCCTTTAATACATTATCACTCAACCGATATCCCAAACCAATTCGTTCTCGGTATATTTTTTCGTCGCTCCCTCTTGAAAAATAAATTCGCTCGAAACTACATGCTCTTCTTTCCTTTGGTTCTAATATTTGCTCAATTGCATAGGTGCCATCTGCAGAAACAATCAATGCCTGACCAGGCATCAACTCTTTCACTTCATTTTCTCCAACATGAAAGGTTGTGCGAATAGCCGCTCTTTCGGAGGCAGCTACGATCACTTCGTTATCAATATAATAATAGGAAGGACGTATTCCATGGGGATCGCGCACCACGAACGAATCACCGTTTCCAAGTAAACCACTTACATGATATCCGCCATCAAAGTGTTTGAAAGCTTTCTTTAAAACAGAAGACAGAGAGAGTGCACCAGGACGAGCTTCGTCTTCTTTTACAATGAAATGATGAACAACTTCCATCATTGCGGCCAGGTCGCTCTGCTTTTGAAATTCACCCGGATTGATATTGATCAATCCAAACAACTCATCGGTATTGACCAGATTGAAGTTACCCGCCAATGCGAGGTTTCGAACAGGGATGATATCTCTCTTAATAAAAGGGTGACAAAATTCAACATTGTTTTTCCCTTGTGTTCCGTAACGTAAATGCCCCAACAACAATTCTCCCATGAATTGGAGATGCCCCTTCATCAAACCAGGATGTTTGCGAATGTCTGGTTGAGATTGTTCCATCTCATTGATCTCTTTTCCCACTTGTGCAAAAATGTCTGCAATAGCCTGCGTGGCTACACTGCGTAATCTGTGCATGAATGGATAACCTGGTTCAGCATTCAACTTTACAGAAGCAATCCCCGCCCCGTCTTGGCCGCGGTTGTGCTGCTTCTCCATAAGGAGGTAGAGTTTGTTTAGACCATAAAGTGCCGTACCCTTTTTTTGCTGGTAATAGGAGAATGGCTTTAGAAGCCTGATATATGCGAGTCCGCACTCGTGTTTGATGGGATCACTCATAAAACAGTGAAGAAGTTAAAAATACGCTTTAAAAAAGAGACCCCGAAATAATATCCACTTACTTGCTCACAAAGTTGGGAAATTGTTTGTGAATGGACTCACATTGCTGATAATCTTTGTCTACCATCACATAGAAATTTGGTAGTTTCTCAGCAAACCATTTTTCAACCAATTTTTCCTTTTTTTCGGCCATGGCCCTCTGTGCAATTTTATCGTAGTCGTCTCTTAAATTTTCTCTGTGAGGCTCGGTTTTGCTCTGAAGATTTACAATGCGCACAGCAATTTTCTCCTGGTCTTCCTTGAATACCATTGGCTGAGAGTAATCTCCAACTTTTAGTTTATCCAAATAAGGAACCAATTCCTTGTCCAACTCATCGATGGTTACATAATTACCTCCCTGACCTGTTATGATGCCTGCTGTAAACTTACTGTTTTGATCGTCGCTGAATTTATCAACTGCTTCACCGAATGAAATCGTACCTGCTATTAATTTAGACCGAATAGAGTCTAGTTTCGACTTGGTGATATCAATATCTTCTTCCAATACCTGAGGTATACGGAGAATGTGACGAATGACTGCATCGTCTCCGTTTCTGCTGATCATCTGAATGATATGGTAACCAAATTTTGATTTGATGATCGGAGATATCTGACCTTCTTTCAAACGGAAAGCTGCATTCTTGAAATCAGGATCCCACTGTTTTTCGTTTTTATTGATTTCGTATCTACCGCCGGTTTGCTTGCTTCCTGGATCTTCGGAATACAAACGAGCCATGGTTTCAAATGTTTTTTGTCCTGCTTCGATTTGCTTTCTGTAATCTGCCAATTCATCCTGTGCAAACTTTTCTAATTCGCGTCCGGCTTTGGGATGAACAAGAATTTGACCGATTACCAATTCGGTTTCATAAAAAGGCAAACTGTCTTTCGGAATTCGCTGAAAATAATCACGCACTTCATTGGGTGTGATCTTCACGTTTTCAATTATCTTCTCGCGCATTGCTTTTGCGAGTCGTCCCTCTTTGATACTCTTCCTAAAATCTTCTTTTACCTGATAAATAGTTCTTCCTGCAATTTGCTCGAAGGCCTCTTTGCCACCGTATTGCATGATGAAATAGCGAACACGTTGATCTAATTCAGCTTCGATATCTTCATCGGTAATGGGAATGGAATCTTTTTCTGCCTGAAGGATCAATGCCTTGTCTTGCATCATTTTTTCCAAGAGCACACATTCTGCATTGGGAGGCACCTCACTACCCTGAC
>JAURIR010000004.1 GCA_030832645.1 Chitinophagales bacterium
AAGCTTTAACGAAAATGATTTCAAACGACAGCCTCTGATGCTGACGATGTATTCGAACACCGGACCAGTAATGGCGAAGAGTGATGTAAATAAAGACGGACTAGAAGATGTATTCATCAGTGGCAATGCTGATTCGCCCGGAAAAATTTGGATCCAACAAAAAAATGGAACATTTAAAGCAATAGAAAATCTATCCATTGTTAACGAAGAAGAAAGTGCAGTAGCTGCAGCAGTTTTTGCAGATTTGAACAATGACCAATGGCCAGATCTTTATGTTGCCAAAGGAGGGTACTCTATATGGATGCCCAATACTCCAGCTCTTCAAGACGAGCTATTTCTCAATGACGGAAAAGGATCTTTTATCAATGCTTCAAAAAATATTCCAAATGTATCTGCTTCATCAAAATCATGTGTTCGACCTGTGGATATTGATGCAGACGGAGATGTAGACATTTTTATTGGAGGGAGAATTATACCAGGAAGGTACCCGGTAACACCAGAATCCTACTTACTTATTAATAACGGACAAGGAGTTTTTACAAGAAAAAAAACTGCTTTTGATTTAATTGGAATGGTGAGTGATGCACAATGGACAGATCTCAACAATGATAAAAAACCAGACCTACTTCTTGTGGGAGAATGGATGCCGATTAAAGTGTATATAAATACGAATACAGGCTTTGAGGACGCAACAGAAGACTATTTTCCTGTTGCTCCGTCTGGATTGTGGTCATCCCTCCTGGTAAAAGATCTAAACAATGATGGCAAACTAGACCTGTTTATTGGAAACATTGGCAAGAATACACCTTTTAAATTTTCAGAAAAAGAACCTGGAACCCTTACCTATGCTGATTTTGACGGAAACGGATCGATTGATCCATTTTTCAGTTACTATATTCAAGGAAAGTCCTACCCATATGTAAGCAGAGATGAACTCAATGATCAGATGTATGCAATGCGTAAAAAGTTTCTTAGTTACGCACAGTATGCAAATGCCCTAATAACAGATATTTTCTCAAAAGAAGAATTGCAGCGAGCAATCACTCTGTATGCAACGGAACAGGAATCGAAGATTTTTATTCAAAAAGATGGGAAGTTTTATTCCTCATCCTCCCTCCCTCTTCAGGCACAGTTTTCATTGAATAGAATAATAGTCTCTGAAGATTTTGATGGAGACGGAAAAGATGAGTTGCTATTAATGGGAAACCAGAGCTCCAATCGCCTTAAAATGGGTACCATTCAGGCAAACAAAGGCTGCTTATTGAAATTTTCAACAACCAATTCTGCCGAGTATGTAAATCAGGTAGCCAGTGGACTCAATATTCAGGGGGATGTAAAATCTGCCTTAACTTTGACAGTCAATGGAAAAAAAATCATTTTGGTGGGAGCTTCCGATCAACCGCTGCAGGCGTATAGCTATTAGTTTATTCCTTTCCTACTGCTTTTTTATAACAGCAGCTACTTTACGTGCACAATCTCGAGAAGAGATGTTGCGACCCTATGTGCAACCTGCTGTTTTCGCTCTCTCAAAAGTAATGATGCACGATGTTGTGAGTCCGGTTATTGCAAGCAGGTACTATATGTACTGCACACTCGGCGCCTATTCAATTATAGCATCCAGCGATAAAAAATATATACATCCCGGCACGCTTATCGCACATTTTCCAAAAGAGCTAGGTGTTCATAATCTAAAGGACCCATCATTGGCAGCACTCTTTTGTATATATGAAACAGGGATGTCGATATTACCTTCTGGAATGGATATGATGCGCGAATACGAAGAGGTAAAAGAAAAAGCCAAAAGGATCGGATATACAGAAAAAGATATTATTGAATCTGCTGCAGTTGCCTCTTCCGTTTCAAAAGAGATAGTACAATATGCAAAACAAGACGGTTATTTTAAATTAAGTGCATACCCAAAATACCGCCCCAAAAGAAAAGATGGTTTTTGGTTCCCCACTCCCCCCGCCTACATGGATGCTGTTGATCCTTACTGGAGAACAATGAGAACAATGATCATTGACTCAGCAAATCAATTTCCTTCTGCACCTGCTGCAGCTTTCGATACAACATCGAATAGCCCATTTTCTAAATTAACACAAGAGGTATACCAGATTGGAAAATCTCCTACTAACATTCAAAGAGAAATAGCAGGATTTTGGGATTGCAATCCTTTTGTAGTAGCTACTTCCGGACACATGAGTTTAGGCTTTAAAAAAATTAGTCCGGGTGGCCATTGGATGAACATCGCCTCAATCGTTTCTCTTCATCAAAATATCCCATTCCGAAAGATGATTCAAATTCTTTCCTTTGAATCATTGACACTTTATGATGCATTTATTGTATGCTGGAACGAAAAATATAAAACGGATAGAGCACGACCAGAAACAATCATCAATAAATTCATTGATGTCAAATGGCAACCGATTCTTCAAACACCTCCTTTCCCAGAGTATACCTCTGGTCACTCTGTTATTTCAAGTGCCTCGGCTGAACTGCTTTCTTTTTTAATTGGAGAAAATATTTCATATACCGACGATTCAGAGGTAATTTTTGAATTGGCCCCTAGAAAATATAATTCCTTCAGAGAAGCAGCCAATGAAGCTTCTATCTCACGTTTATATGGTGGAATACATTTTAGAGATGCGATTGAAAATGGTCAAGAACAAGGAAAAAAAGTTGGACTGTATTTCATTGAAAAGCTTAAAAAAGCTGGATTTCAACGATAGTTTACTTTTTGCTGCTGCTTTTACCACTGTTGCCACCATAAAAATGGGCAAATAATATCAGTAGATCAGCTGATCCATCCATAGTAGGTTCGTTCGTGGAATAATCTGCAAAGTCGTCCCAATACTTTATATGTTCTGGTTGGAGATGCGAAAATTCGTCTGGTTCGTTCAAGCGAATTGCTAGCATACGATCGTGGATTGATGACAACAAAGGTCCATCTACTAAACTTCCTACAACAGATTGTTTCTTCAAAATCCAAAATGGCATGTGTACATCCAATGGGTATTCACCTTCTTCTGGAATTCCGGTAATCATACTTGTACCCCAGGGATTGAGCCCTAATAACCAGTTCACATGATCTTGAAGAAGCGGTCTGAATTGTTTATCTCCCGACATCTTTTCATAAATCATCGCTTGGGTGGCAACGGCCGCTGCAAGATTATTCGAACACCAAATAAAGAGATGTCCAACTCCATAAGGATTTTTTAGTGCCTTGTTACGAATTTTTTCAAGATTACTCTTATAATAACCTATCAATATAGATTTGGTACGTGCATCTGCTACTTTCCAAAGTGCATAATGCCCCATATTTACATAAGGATACATTTCATAATGAGAAGATGAATCCATTTCCATCCAAGAGGTAGTTCCAATCAAAGTTGCATAGTGCAGGGCATCTTCTAGGTATTTCTTATCTTTTGTTGCCTGATATAGTTCAGCAGCGGCCCATTCCATATCATCGGCCCATGTTCGTTCGTTGTACCGGTAAGGCGCACCATAACTGTTTCCTTGTTGAAATCCCTCGCGTTCTTTGCCCATCTGATACAATTCAATTGCATCCTGCAAACATTGCTGCGAAAAAGGAGCCTGGCCGGGAATCTTTTTCCAAATTCTATACCCCATGGCCATGGCAGCGGCAGAGCGACCTGCAACATTTGAAACGCCGGTGGCTTGGCTTTTGTACTTGCCCAATCCTTGAGGTTGCCCGTTTGCAAAATAAGCAGTTCGGTATTTATTAACGCCCCATCCATAGTTAGCAGGATCATCGTTTGGCATTTTGAAACCAATATGATCTCTGTCGTCTGCTACTTGATGAATCAACTCCTGCTTTGTGGGATGTAATTTATGAATCCAATCGAGACCCCAGCGTGCTTCATCCAATACATCGGGTATACCATTGGATGGTCGAAGTCCAAGTTCATTTACTTTATCACCAAAAGCGGTAGTATTCCATTCATACGCCATCATCATCCTGGCGGTGGCATTGCTGCCCGTAATGAGATACTTTAATTGATCTCCTGCATCATGCCAGCCGCCTGTGGCATCTACATACGAGGAGTCTGGACGATTTCCATAAAAACTTCTTCCATCCAATGCATGGCAAACTTCGTTGATGTATGGATTAAAACCACAGCGCTGTGTTTGCATGAATCCAATAACTGCTTCCTGAATGGCAGGATAGTTGCCGATCAAAAACGTATTCGACTTCACTGAATGGTCGCTGCTGGAAATATAATATCGGCCGGTCGTTGTTATTTCATCAAATACACAATCGTAGTAAAATTGAAAAGGAGGCCAGTTTTCTTTTTGGTGTCGGATAAGACGAAAGGACTTTACCTTTTGATGCAATTCATTGTATAAAATATATTCTTGGTTTACCTGAGTTTTTGACAGGATCAACGCTTTTTTGGGCTGATCAGCAGCGTACCCAATTAAATTGGTCCGAATATAAATATCCTGGGCACCTAGAGGCTGTGCCAAAAGCAATAATATCAAATATAAATAGTATCTCATTTGCTTATTTTCATTTAATAAATGTAATCAGAACGATGGAATTAATTAACTTAAAGTAAATTTTATTATATGCTTGCCAAAAAAATTTGGGTTACTATTATAACAGGATTGATTTTCATTCAGGTGTCTGCATTCGCTGTACCTAAACTTCCAAAAGAAGTACGCGGATTTTGTATTAGTGCCCCCTCCTATTCGGATGTAGATGAATTCATCAAATTTATAAAAGATGAATTGGCTCCCAGAAAAGTGAATGTACTTATACTGCGCATTGATTATAATTTTCAATACACTTCGCATCCTGAGTTAGTTACTACAAATAAAAGGCCTGAAGATAACAATGCTATTGCGGCGCTGTCGGTAGCAGAGATAAAAAAAATTGTTGCTGTCTGTAAGAAGAATAATATCATCCTGGTTCCTCAGGTAAATTTATTTGGACATCAGTCATGGAGTACAACCCTATCACCGCTTCTCAAACAGTACCCGCAATTTGACGAAACACCCTGGATTAAAATGCCTACAGAATATAAATGGCCAAACAGCGATGAACTCTATTGCAAAAGTTATTGCCCGCTTCACCCAGAAGTTCACGGAATTGTTTTTGACCTGGTAGATGAAATCATGGAAGTCTGTGAAACCAAGCATTTTCATGCTGGAATGGACGAAGTATTTTATATCGGGATGGCAGGCTGTACACGATGTGCAGGATTGGACAAGTCTAAATTATTTGCAGACGAGGTAAATAAAATCAATGAACATGTTAATGGTAAAAAAGGTCGCTTGTGGATATGGGGAGACAGAATGATAGACGGTAAAGAGACCAAATTGGGTATTTGGGAAGGAAGCGGAAACGATACCTACAGATCTATAGATATGATCAATAAAAATGTTGTGATCAATGACTGGCATTACGAATCATCGCCAAAAACTGCTGAAGTGTTTGCCGCAAAAGGATACGATGTTATGATGTGTCCATGGAGAAAAGCAGATGTGGCTAAACAACAGGTAGCAGACTATAAAGTATATAAAAGCAATACGCCTGCGAAAGAATCGAAACACTACAAAGGATTTATTCAAACTGTTTGGACCAGTGCGAGTAATTTTCTAGGGTATTTAAACGGAACTAAAAAAGAAGAAAAGTTTTCTACTGTTGAATGTTTTAAAACACTTATGACTGCGTTAGACGAGTAAAAGACTATAAAATATTCTTCTTCATCAATTTATCTACCTGCTCATCTTCACCGAGAGTAAAGATGTGTTGTCCAAACTCTACAAAATCATTTTTTGTATAGAATTGGATAGCGCGTTCATTTCGCTCCCATACTCCCAACCAAACATAGCGAACCTCTAGTTCGTTGGCAATAGCCAATGCTTTTTCATATAATAGTTGACCGATCTGCCTCCCTTGAAATGCTTTCAACACATAAATACGCTCTATTTCAAGCGCTTCCTCGGGCTGCTTTTCTGTTTGTGAACTTGCTGTATTTAATTTTAAATATCCGACAATAGTGTTATCCTCAATTGCAAAATAGAAAAGCGAATTGGAGTCTTCTAGTTCCAATGTTAGTTTTTCAACTGAAAGAGCCTCTGTTAAATACATGTTCATATTCTCCTCAGTATTTTGAGAGGAAAATGTTTCTGTAAATGTTTGCCTCGCAATGGATTGCAATTTCAAAACATCAGCAGTGCGAACTGCTTGAATTGTAAAAGATTTCATTGATGCTCAAAATACAAAGATTTAACGCGCGATTCATTAGAGCTGTACAATTACTCCTGCATTTGAAATAAAATTATTGATGCCATTATTAGGAAAGTCGATCCCCGCATTGCTCAAATGACGAAAACCGAATCGAGTGTCCAACTGAATTTTATTTGAAAACTGGATATTAATTCCCATAAATCCGGTATCACAAAAAAGAAAACCCGCATGCTGTCTTTCAGG
Source organism: Chitinophagales bacterium (assembly GCA_030832645.1). Classification (GTDB taxonomy): domain Bacteria; phylum Bacteroidota; class Bacteroidia; order Chitinophagales; family Chitinophagaceae; genus Pollutibacter. The sequence continues at coordinate 6,464 of JAURIR010000004.1, forward strand.
TAATTCTGAAGCATACAATGGCCCGGTAGTTCCTCCAAAATAGTATCCGATTTTTTCATGCAAAAATCGTTTCCTCAAAACGAAACCTGCATCCACACCAACTTCCATTCCATGGCGATAGCTCGCATCTCCATTACGATACTGGTAGGTTGAGAAACCCACCTGCGGTTGAATAAGATAATAAAACCGCCAATGGTTATGCCCTTTTGCTCTGTCAGCCCAAATTGCTTGCTGATAGGTAACGGCAAAGGAAAGAATAGAATATGTATAAGGATGCAGCCCCTTGTAAATATCAATAGTTCCCATTTTTTGGTTTCCGCCACTGATAAGAACTCCAATGAATTTTTCGGAACTACTTTCTTGTGCATTTATTTCCTTGCAAAACGATACCAGTGAAACCAATATGAAAATGAATTTGCGCATAAAGAAGCTACCAAAGCTAGATCTTTCCGAAAACTGCATAGCTGACCAAGAACATGATTCCGAGTTTTTTGTTAACTTGATTGATCAAATATTACTTATGCGCAACATATTAGTAGCTATTCTTTTTGCACTGCCATTTAGTGGACTTTCTCAACAAAAAGCCAACTATACGTTGGCGGCTAGATTTTCTCCAAAGAAACTCGATAAAATGATTTTCTCCCTTGCCGTAGATCCACATTGGTTAAAAACTTCGAACAGATTTTGGTATACGTTTGAAACCAGTGAAGGCAAGCAGTGGATGATTGTAGACCCAGTTAAAATGGAAAAGAAAACAATGTTCAACCGAGATAAGATAGCTGCAGAACTAACTAAAATAATCAAAGACCCCTTTGACGGTCAGCATTTACCAATCGACTCACTCAAATTCATCAAAGATGAAAATTGGATTCAATTTGAAGTAAAAAGTACTATCGATATAATCAAAGAGGAAGACAAGAAGAAAGGCGATAAAGCTGAAAAAACAAAAAAGACTTTTTATTTCGAATACAATCTTCTTACAGAGCAATTGAATGAATTAGTAGACTTTAAAAAGCCCAAGAGAAAACCCAACTGGGCGAATGTATCACCCGATCAATCCATGATTGTGTTTGGCAGAAATTACAACCTCTATTATATGGACAAAGCCAATTACGAAAAGGCTTTGCAAAACGAGGACGACTCTACGATCATAGAACATGCATTGACAACCGATGGTATTCAGTATTTCAGCTGGCACAGCGAAAGCAGTTATGGAGGTGGCGGAGAAACCAATGTAGATGCAGAAAAAAATAAAAACAAAAGAAAGCCTGTATTTGCTTACTGGAGCGAAAACAGTAAGAAAATTGCATTGGTTAAAGTTGACAATAGAAAAGTAAAAGATCTGTGGGTAATCAATAGTATTGCCGACCCTCGGCCTACCCTTGAAACCTATAAATATTGGATGCCGGGAGAAAAAGATGCACCGATTGATCATATGATGCTGGTGGATCCCTCTTCCAAACAATACAAAGAAATAGATATTTCGCAATTCAAGAATCAAGACATTGCTGTTTATAATAAAACACTTCCTGTTAATTCACGCGACGATGATTATCGACCCAATATCTGGCTAGGGAATAACGATGAATTGTATATGAGCAGAACAAGTCGCGATTTAAAACGTATTGATCAATGCATTGTTAATGTAAATACCGGAAACGTAAAAGCTATTGTGGAGGAAAGATTGAACACCTATGTAGAAGTTAAAAAACCTGCACTGATAAAAAATGGAGAAGAGTTGATTGAATGGAGCGAACGAGATGGTTGGGCGCATTTGTACCTCTATGATAAAAGCGGAAATGTAAAGAATCAAATCACACAGGGCCCATGGCATGTGGAGGATATCATAAGTGTGGACGAAGAAAAAAGAGTGGTATATTTTTCAGGGAATGGGAGGGAGAATATCAATGCGAATACAAAAGAAGATCCCTACTACCTGCATTTATACAAAGTAAATTTTGATGGCTCTGGATTGCAATTGTTGACCCCGGGAAACTTTGACCACAGCTTTAGTATGAACGATAAAAAGTCGTTTTTCGTCAATACCAGTTCTCGTGTAAACACGACACCGCTATCTAGCTTGTTCAATAGTGATGGCAAAAAAATCATGGACCTTGAAACAGCTGATTTGAGCAATTTATTTGCTGCAGGATATAAATTTCCTGAAACATTTAAAGTAAAAGCAGACGATGGCATCACCGATATATACGGAGTGATGTACAAGCCATATGACTTTGATTCCACCAAAAAATATCCCATCATAGAATACGTATACCCTGGTCCACAAACCGAATCAGTTAACAAAAGCTTCAGCAAAGGGATGGATAGAATTGATCGACTCGCTCAATTGGGATTTGTGGTTGTTACCTTGGGAAATAGAGGTGGGCATCCATCTAGAAGCAAATGGTACCATAATTATGGATACGGAAATCTGCGTGATTATGGTTTGGCCGATAAAAAAGCTGCTATTGAGCAATTGGCAGATCGCCATTCGTATATAGACAGAGAGAAGGTTGGTATACATGGACACAGCGGAGGAGGCTTTATGAGTACGGCTGCGATGTTGGTATACCCAGATGTATTCAAAGTTGCAGTTAGTAACGCAGGAAACCATGACAACAGTGTGTACAACAGATGGTGGAGCGAGAAACACAACGGTGTAAAAGAAATGATATCTGATAAAGGAGACACTACATTCTCTTATATGATTGATAAGAATCCAGATATCGCAAAAAATCTAAAAGGTAAATTGCTGTTGATTCATGGAGAAATTGATAACAACGTGCATCCTGCCAATACCATTCGAGTAGTGAATGCACTCATCAAAGCCAATAAGCGCTTTGACATGTTAATACTTCCTACACAACGTCATGGATTTGGTGACATGAACGAATACTGGTTTTGGAGAACTGCAGATTATTTCTCAAAGTATTTACTCGGAGATAATTCAGAACGTTCGGTTGATATCGAAGAGCTCAATCGAGAAATAGAGAGGAAAAGATAGATGTCTTGATTCAGAAATTAGACGCATTGCAAATAGCAATCTTATTTGAATGCAACTCAAAGAATCAATCCATCATTCCTTTTCCACTTAAGATTTTAGAAATATATTTTTCGATTCGTGAAACCCGTGTTGAAGACTGTTTTGCTTGTGAAAAAAATATATGATACCCTCGTTGACGACCGGGTGTAAGGGATTCGAACGCTTTTTTCAATGAAGGATTCTTCTTGAATGCTTCTTTAAGTTCTGGGATAAGCTCAAAGGTGCTTTGGGTTTTCTCCACCTTTACTCCTTGGTTCTCAATGTGAATCGCCTCTTTAATATATGCTTTCAAAGCAGGCAGTATTTTTGTTAGTTCAGATGGATCAGTAAATCGTATTTGTCTTGCGCTATTAGAATTTTCGCCGGCTTTAACCAACAGTCCATTTTCATTCTTTAGCAAGGATCCCTTGAAAAACATCAAAGCGCAATAGCCTTTGAACGATTGAATCATTACTACATTCCCTCCATTCAGCGTATAGCAGGGCGATCCCCACTTTGATTCCTCTTTGAGTTGGGTCGAAACAAGAAGTTCCCGGATTTTTTTTAGTATGGCCTGCCATTTCAACACCTTACAAGCTGGAGTATCATACAAGGAACACCTTCCACAACCTTTCGTAAAGTAGGTATCGACATTTTTATTCATCACATAAATATAAATTGAAAATATTCATTTAAATTAAACCTCCATAAATACTACAATCCACAGCAATGACTAAACCGTATACCAAAGATTTTGAATTTCGATGGAGTGATGTAGATGCCAATCAGCATGTCATGCATTCAAAATACTATGAAGCGGCGGCCCATTGTCGTATGAGCTTCCTGAAAGAGAAAGGAATTACAATGGCATTACTCAAAGAAGCTTCAGTAGGCCCTATTCTTTTTCGAGAAGAATGTAGCTTTAGAAGAGAGATTCATGGAGGCGAAATCATTTCTGTGAGTTTCCAGATTACCAAAGCGAAAAAAGATGGAAGTCGATTCAGTACTATTCACGAGTTCAAAAAATCAGATGGTACCATCGCTGCCACCTTGCATGCGGACCTTGCCTGGATAGATACCGAGAAAAGAAAATTGACTACCCCACCATCGATCGTAATGGATATGATGGAAGACGCTCCAAAGCATACCGACTTTACATTTATCGATTAATCAAACATAAAATACTATATGAGATTTTTGTCTGTTTTCACATTCCTCTTGGTAGGTATTTCTACTACCGCCTCTGCACAACAACTGACTCCAATTGAAAAAAAGGTTGTTGCTTATATAGATGAACACCTCCCTGAAGCTATTCAGGTTTTAAAAGAAACCACTGATATCAATAGTGGAACTCTCAATGTGGAGGGAGTAAAAAAAGTTGGTGCACTATTTGGAAAGGAACTGGAAAAAGCTGGATTCAAAACAACCTGGGTCCAATTACCCGATTCGCTTAAAAGAGCCGGTCACCTGGTAGCAACCAGATCAGGGAACAAGGGGAAAAAGATTTTTATTATTGGACACCTGGATACCGTCTTTGAACCAGACATGCCTGCGAATCCATTTAGAATGCTAAACGATTCAACAGCTACAGGACAGGGTGTGAATGATATAAAAGGGGGTGATATCATTGCAATTTTGGCATTGCAGGCTTTGAATCAATATGGTCTATTGGAAGGCTCGGACATCACTGTGTATTTTACTGGAGACGAAGAAAGAGCAGGACATCCTGTTTCAGTGAGTAGGGCAGATTTTATAGAGAGAGCAAAGCGCTGCAATGTAGCTTTGGGTTTTGAAGGAGCCAGCAGCGCCAACATAGTTGCTACTGCAAGAAGAGGAGCAAGCAGTTGGTTATTGGAAGTAGAAGGTAAGCAGGGCCATTCATCCGGAATATTCAGCGAACGAGGAGGCAACGGCGCTATTTACGAAGCAGCAAGGATTTTAAATGATTTTAGAACAACATTGAGTTCAGAAAAATATCTCACGTTCAATCCTGGATTGATTGCAGGAGGAGCAGAAGTAACATACGCAGAAAGCAAAGCATCTGCTTCAGTGATTGGCAAGGACAATATCATTACACCATCTGCAAAGGTGCACGGTGATCTACGGTTTCTTACGGCAGAGCAGAAAGAAAAAGCAAGACAAGTGATGCGCAATATTGTTTCAAATAACTTACCGGGAACAAAAGCATCAATTACTTTTTACGATGGCATCCCTTCTATGGCACCTACAGAGGGAAATAATAAATTACTCGCGATTATCAATCGAGTATCCATTGATCTAGGAAAAGGTCCTACCAGTGCGGGAGACCCTGGCGCCAGAGGTGCAGGCGATATCTCTTATGTAGCAGAATTTTTAGACTGCATAGATGGATTGGGCGCAATGGGGGAAGGAGCACATGCACCGGGAGAAACCATTCACCTCAAAACAATACCTTTTCTGAGCAAAAGAGCTGCATTATTGATTCATCATCTTGTAAACGATTGAATCGCACGATAAATGATTAGAAATAGCGTAAAGTAATTTTTTGGGAAACATCAGATCGTAGTAAAAAAGAAGCGTCTTTGTATTTTGGTACCCCAAATCGATTGAAGGCATTATTAGAAAATGCATACCCCTCTTTTGGGATTCCCAAGAAATTGGTTGATAATTTTCCGTTTCCGTCTACATCATGAAACAATGCAAATGCATATTCACCGGGAGGAAGGTCTTTAACAACAAGAGTGACTTTGCCTTGGTTGGGTTGTACAACAAATTGTTTAATACTGCTTGTATTTTGATACGGGAATCCTTTCTCACCATTATAAAGAGACAGAAGAATAGTGCCCTTGTCTGATTTGATATCGATAATTTCTAAGCTAAGCACCTGTGATTGTGCTGATATACTTAGAAATAAAAAAAGAAGAAAAGATACGTGCTTCATTGATTCAACGATGTATACCAAATATCAATGGAAACAGAAAAGAAACAAATACAGCCCATGCACCATATACTGGTAAATAAGATACGATACTGTTTTCAATATCTTCAATTTGCTGATTTCCGCGAATACTTTTCAACAATTGAAAAGACACCCTCATCAAGTTAACAAAGATCAAAAGATTACTTCCCAATACTGCTAAGCGGTTTGGACTGAACCCCCATTGCATGATCCTGAATCCGATTGCAGATAGTGCAACAAGATTTACTACAATAGTAAGAATTGAAAGTAGTAAGAGCATAATGAGCTGAAATCCTTTCTTTGTGTGCTGCGAAGCTTCCGCAATGGAAAAGAAAATAATTGCCATTACAGCAATCAGCAACACATTAAAAATCAATAAAAACTCTCTGTCGTTATAGGGATCTTTACCAGTATATGCAACAGCGATGAGGTAAGTAAGCAACAATACCAATACCAATGGAGTAAAAATTCTGGCAATCGTGGGGGAAACCTTGTTTACCATGGATGGATTATTCTGCAGTAAATAGGTAGCCACCAATGGAATGGAGACAGCACCCCATACGGCGATGTATTGGAAATAAACCTCTTGGATATCAATGTTGATCATTTTGAACAAGCCCATAGTGATTGCAGTAAAAATGAAACAGGAAGCCATAATTACTGCTGTCATAACCAAAAAGTCACCATTGAATCGTAGGTAATTGATTCGAAGTGATGGGTTTTTGTAGTCTTGCCCAGTAAAAGTAAATCCGAGAGCAATCCATTGTAGTATTGGAAGATGTAGTGTTGTCAGGAATAGAACATCACTTTTCCCAACTGCAGGCAACAAATTGATGTATATAACTGATACTAAAACAACTATGATCGGAAATGACATTCGCTTTAAAGTCAGCTGTTCCTTCCAGGAAAAATACGCAATCAGAAAAGGAAATACAATAAAAGAAAGATTCTTCTCAAAAAAGTTTTCTTCGTTTAGGTGAAAAATGGCTGGAAGCTTTGCGATAAAACCTGCAAGAATTGCAGCTATAACAACTAAAAGTATCTCATTTCGATTTACTGCTTTTGATTCATCTTGTTTGTAATTCAATCTTTCAAACCAGCAATCTGCTACGCTATCTCCTTGTACATTTGAGTAAACAGAGTTAAAAACAGTTTTAAAAAGAGCTGGATTCCCCCTGTAAAGTTGTTCGAGTTGTTGAGGGTTGTTGATATTATCCAATATATCTTTTTGCATAAAATAGATTTAATTCAAAAGCTATTTGATGCTATAAATGTACTATGTATTCGCTCTGTTGAATCTTTTCAACCAATTTTAACATTTAGTAAAATGAAAAAATATCTTTATTTTAGTTTCAATAAAACAATAATAAATGAAAAATAAAGTACTGAATATTCTTTCTGTTGTATTTGGATTATTATTCATAAATGGTGGACTGGCGAAGCTTTTCAAGTATATGCCAACACCTCCTAATTTGCCGGAAGCGGTAATAAAAGACAATGCAGCCATGGTGGAAATCGTATGGCTAATGCCACTTATTTCTTTTGCAGAAATACTGGGTGGTCTTATGATCATTTATCCCAAAACAAGAGCATTGGGTGCCTTGGTGGTATTCCCTGTTATGGTTGGAGTATTGCTCATGCATCTATTTGTAGACACTTCTAATCTACCGATGGCATTGGTAATTTGGGCGATGCTGGGATGGATCATTGTAGAAAACAAAGAGAAATATTTACAGTTACTTAAATAACTACTCCTGCGTTTTATTGCGAGCTGTTATTTTTAATTTAGTGAATACCTGTAAATGCGGCAAGGTTAATACGGAAAGAGTAATAAATAAGAGTGTTACCAGGCTCGTTGAATTCTTGCTACTGTAAAACATAAACATCACAAACAACATACCGATCCAGGCCATGATCGAAAATGGCATGGCCTTGCCAATCAATTCCATCCAACTTTTCGCAGTTGCCGGCATGTTAAATCCTAATCGGATTTTATCGAACGATAAGATAGAATGCCATAGTCCAAAATAAAAACCAAAGCCGATCCAGAGAGGACAGTAATGACAAATCATTAACAAGAGTAATAACTGAATAAGAGAAATTACGTAATGAGAATTCTCATAATAAAAAAAAGATCTCTTTATAAAAAGTATACAATAGAGCACACCAATAATGGAAAGTGCGATGGGAGCAATTTGGTTTGCTAATTGCATCCATTGTTCTCCAGAAATAGTTGATGCACCAACGTATAGAAAAATCTGTAAGGCGGCCTCTATATTGATGGATAAAAAATACACGATCCAGCACATCCCAAGTAAAAAATACACTACTTGGTGCATGCGATGATCTGTTTTGCCCATCCAATCAATTTCCCCAAAATGATACGCAGTAATGAGTATAAAAATCACCAGTGCTGCGATTGGTGATATGTACCAAAGCAATGCATATACAATGATATTGAGCAGGTACTTAAAAAGCACTTTATCGCTTTTTGAAAATTCATTGCTGATATTCTTTTTCTCAATGTACAAATCCAGCGCCCCGTGCGGTACCCCCAGTAAAATCAACGAGAAAATCAGCATTTTAAACTGTGCTGCTTCTGCCACATGAATAAATTGACTAAGCAGTGTCATTACAACACCTGTGCACAACAATAGTATTCTGAGTTTAATCTGCATAGTATAAAAAATTGGGGCGAATTGCTTCGCCCCAACATTAACCAAAAACTAATGTATGTATTAACCTATGTTAGGCAGCCTTGCGACTCAATGAGTAGATCACAAGTCCGAAACCAATTTTGTTTACAGCATCACCAATGTTGTAAATGATGTTCATGTCAAGTCCGATGTTCTTGAAACTCTCGTACCACTGACCATCAGCTGTTCCAATGAGGTAACCCAAAGGATAGATAGCCCAACCTACCAATACGAACCATCCGAGTGCAGAATTTGCGGCTGCAACAGCTGGACCAGCATTAGAGGCAAGTTTCTTAACACTTCCCATCCATACTTCGTAAACGATGTAGAAGTAAGCGATAGCACTTACAGTTCCCCAAACAGTAGCATCGGCCAAGCCAGCTTCGCCCATGTAACCTGTTACCAACATTACTACAGATGCAAGGATCATTTTCCAAAGCAAGCCTGAAGTTCCGCCAGATTTTTTGGTGATCAAATAGAATTCAACGCACATCAAAGGTACAGTCAACAACCAGTCTACATAACGGAAAAAGGTTGGAGACTCATGCGTGTCAGCATAGTACCCGCGCATGTAATAATAGTGCACGGCAGCAATGAACGTAATCAATCCTGAAACAAGGACAGAAGTACGCCACTCTTTACTAGTGTTGCTGAGTTCAAAAAAGAAGAAAACAGAGGCGGCCATCATGGCCATGGTACCTACGAAAAACGTAAAAGAGACGTAATCGTTTTTCGCAATAGCCGTTGTGGCATCAAGCAAAAGTGAATGGATCATATATGGAGTTTTGGTGAAAAAATTCAATTTCCCAACTCACACATAATCATTAAGGCTGTCGATCCCTTGCGGATCGCAAAGCGCACGCACCGTCAGTAGTTGTCAATTACACAACATGAATTTAAACAAATTGTTCAATACTTCCTATAGTCTGATTCAACAAAACTCGCCCTTAAAATGTAACACATTGATTTATAATTAACTAGGTCAAAAAGAATTCATAAAATTATTTGTCGGCCCAGTTATAATTTTCTAAAAAACCTTAAAATCTTGAGTCATTAAATATCATAATGCATTATTTTACAATGAATTAGAGTAATTTTTTCCGTAAATAACCAACTAAACGTCGTTAAATGAAAAGAATATTACAAATCCTTCTTGTTTCATTGATAGTGCTGATTATAATTCTTTTCTTCAACACTTTACAATTAAAACCTATCCAGGAGGGAAGTAGTGTTGCAGTGGAAATTCCAAGAGATGATACTGCTGCATTGCACCTTAGTGAGGCCATACAAATCAAAACAATTTCTTTCGGCGATACCCTTCCGATTGACACCGCAGAGTTTTTAAAGTTCAGGGCCTTTATGGAAAAAACCTACCCCTTGATGCACAGCAAACTTGAGAAACAATCTTTCAATCAGTTCAGCTATGTTTTTAAATGGAAAGGAAAAGATACTTCGAAAGCACCTTTTGTTTTAATGGCGCATTTAGATGTGGTTCCCGTAGAAGCAATCGCAGAAAGCAAATGGACCTACCCTTCTTTCAGCGGCATGGTTAAAGAGGACACCATTTGGGGAAGAGGGGCCGTAGACGATAAGTCTTCTGCTATTGCCATCATGGAAGCAACAGAACAATTGTTGAGGAATAATTTTACACCTGAGCGTACCTTCTATATCTGCTTCGGGCACGACGAAGAAATTGCCGGGAAAAGAGGCGCCAATATTGTTTCGCAATGGTTCAAAGAAAACAATATCCGCCCTGCCTTCGTATTGGATGAAGGCGGCATGATCGATACCGAAAAATTCAAGGATGTAAAAAAACCTGTTGCTGTTATTGCTACTGGCGAAAAAGGCTTTGTGAATGTTGACATAAGCGTAACCATACCAGGCGGGCATTCTTCTCAACCAGAAAAAGAGACTGCGATTGATGTATTGAATAAAGCCATCACCAAGGTACGTGCAACGCAGATGCCCCCTATCATTACACCCCCGTTGCAATCGTTATTAGAACGCACTGCTGCTGAGCAATCGTTTCTGAAGAGGATGGTTGTTTCCAACATGTGGCTATTTGAAAATGTTGTGATCAAGAATTTGGAAGAAAATAAACAAACCAATGCCATGGTGCACACCACATTGGTTCCAACCATCGTAAAAGCAGGTATCAAAGACAACGTGATTCCTTCCATTGCCAATGCAACTTTCAATAGCAGGATTTTACCAGGACAAACAAGTGATGATGTGGTGAATTTTGTAAGAAATACTATTAATGATGACCGGGTAACCGTAAAAAAACAAACCATCTCACTGATGGAAGCTTCTTCCTCAACACCTTCCGATCATCCGACCTTCAAGATGCTGGAATCCATCACTAAAAAAATTGTTCCAAACGTACTGGTATCTCCTTACCTGATGATTGGCGCCACCGACTCAAGATACTACCGCCCATTTAGCGAAGCGGTGTTGAATTTCACTCCTATGCAAAATGCCAAAGGATTCCACGGAATCGATGAACGTATTGGAATTGCAGACCTAAGCCGTATGATCAGCTTTTACAAGCTTGTATTGGCCGAAAAATAAGTCAGTGATTTACCGCCGATTCCAAAAGTATTGATGCCGAAAAGCATCCAATCTATCACTAAATTTACCAAAACAACGTGTCAATGAAAAATTTCTATTCGGCCATTACCAAGTCAAAGAACAGCGTTCTCAAAGTACTTGGATTCGGACTTGCAATAATAGCCCTCAATGTTTTATCGGCTTATAAAATCGTTTCCGATCCTGGACCTGCCCCCGACCCCAACCGCTTTAAAAAAGTGGTACTCACTGAAGCCGGGAAATTTGATGAACCTATGGAGATGACCTTTCTACCAGGTAATCGTATCGTTATTGTAGAAAGAAAAGGTGGAGTAAAAGTGGTAGATACAAAGACAGGTGCGGTGAAATTAATTGCTACTATCCCTGTAAATACTAAATACAAGAACAAACAAGGTCAGGTGAGAGAAGCAGAAGAAGGCTTGATGGGTGTGGTAGCCGATCCAAACTATGCACAAAATCATTGGATCTATTTATACTATGCAGATCCAAATGAAACCAAACACGTGTTAACACGTTGGGAATTGATCGGAGATGAATTGAAGCTTGATTCTAAAAAGGTTGTACTGGAAGTGGCCACTCAAAGAGAGGAATGTTGCCATACAGGTGGGGGAATGGTGTTCGATGAAAAAGGAAACCTATTCCTTACTGTAGGAAACAATACTGTAAACCCACGAAGCGGTACTTCAAACCTCGATGATCGTCCGGGTTTTGAAAACAACGACGATCAACGAGCACCGGGAAATACCAACGATCTGCGCGGAAAAATTCTACGCATCCATCCAGAAAAAGACGGCAGCTACACTATCCCGGAGGGAAACTTGTTCCCTAAAGGAACTCCAAAAACTCGTCCAGAGATTTATACCATGGGACATCGTAATCCATGGAGAGTTTCCATCGATAATAAAACAGGTTTCATTTATTGGGGTGAAGTTGGTCCAGATGCCTCCTCAGAAACCGCCCGTGGCCCTCGCGGATACGACGAATTCAATCAGGCAAAAGGTCCTGGCTTCTTCGGATGGCCTTACTTTATTGGAAACAATATTCCTTATGTTGAATTTCATCATCAAGACAGTACTTATGGCAAAGCGTTTGATGCATTGCACCCTGTGAATAAATCACGCAACAATACTGGTCTTACTGAACTGCCTCTTCCTGTTCCTGCCATGATATGGTACCCATACAGTATGTCTGATGAGTTCCCGTTGGTAGGTGCTGCAGGTAGAAGTGCAACAGGTGGACCTGTTTACAGAAAGTCAGATTTCCCGAATGCTGTTCGACCATTTCCCTCCTACTACGAAGGCAAATGGTTGATCGTTGAATTCATGCGTGGATGGATTATGTCTGTTACCATGGATGAGAATGGGAACTACAAGAGCATGGAGAAATTCGCTCCTGAGTTGAACTTCAGCTCTGCAATTGATATGAAATTTGGACCGGAAGGAGATTTGTATGTATTGGAATATGGTTCAGCATGGTTCAAAGGAAACGAGAATGCACACTTAACACGTGTTGAATACAACGATGGAAATCGTCAGCCAGTAGTCAATGCATCTGCCTCCAAAACAAGCGGTGCTGCTCCATTGAAAACTCAATTATTGTCTACAGGTACAAAAGACTTTGACGGAGATCAATTAAAATACGAGTGGAAGATAGTAGGCGGTGGTACTACTAAAATAATGAAAGAAGAGAATCCAGTTCTCACACTCGCAAAAGCAGGAGCGTACAAAGCAACGCTAACAGTTACAGATGCAAAAGGTGCAAAATCCAGTAAAGCAATTGATTTAAAAGTTGGCAACGAACCTCCGATGGTTTCTTTCGATTTATCCAATGCGAATAAAACATTCTACTTCCCTGGAACCAAATTGAATTACCAAGTAAAAGTACAAGACAAGGAAGATGGATCGTTGGCAAATGGAAAGATTCAACCTTCTCAAATTGCAGTAAGCTTAGACTACATGCCATTGGGATACGATCAAATTGATATTGCCAGCACGCAGCGCGGTGCAGACATGAGTGCCTTCTCAAGTACTGGTCAAATTCTAATGAATAAAAGTGATTGTAAGAGTTGCCATATGATGAGCAAGCGTTCTGTTGGTCCGAGTTACATTGAAGTATCCAATAAATACAGAGGTAAGAACGGAGCAGTGGAATCACTTGCACAAAAAGTTATCAAAGGTGGAGCGGGTGTTTGGGGCGACCATGCCATGAGTGCACACCCCAATCTAAGTGTTGCAGATGCACGAGCAATCGTTGAATATATTCTCACAACAGGTGAGAAAAAAAGTACGGTTAAATCTGCACCTATCAAAGGAGAGTACGAAATCAAAGCAGCTGCAGATCAAAAAGAAAAAGGAACCTATGTATTTAGAGCAGCCTACCGCGACAAAGGAACGGCTTCTATGAGTCCATTGGTTGGAGAAGAGGTTGTATTGCTTCGTCATCCAACACTGAATCCTGAATTGGCAGATTTCAATAAGGGTTTCAATAAATTCATCACTCCTTCTAAAACATTGAACATGGACGGTGATGGGTCGTATCTCGCTTACAAGGACATTGATCTTACTGGTATTGGATCTGTTGCTATTAAAGTAAATGGAAATATGAGGGGATCTTCTGCAGGTGGTGTGATTGAAGTAAGATTGGATGCCGCAGATGGTACCATGATTGGTAAAACCGATTTTGTGAATTTTACACAACGTGGACAGAACAAAGCAGTTGCGAGTATCAATGATACTGTCGGAAAACACACACTGTTTTTTGTATTTAGAAACCCAAGTGCCAAACCCGGACAAACATTGCTACAACCCATTGAAATGGAAATGGTGCTCAAACAATAAGATAGTACGCTAAAAATAAAAAAGGGTTGTACAATAGTATAACCCTTTTTTATTGTCGAGATGGAATCTATGAAACCAAAAATTGAATTGGCGACGATATTTTTTGAAAGGATAAAGCTTACCCAATGGAAAATTGATCAATTTTTTATAATATTCGTACATTACTTCATTATAAATTCACTTTACCCTATCCATGTCATTCAGAATTAAAATTCTTCATATTATCTTTCTATTGTACTCACTCTCCATTAGAGTTGATGCATTGTATGCACAGGAAAATATCAATAAATTAAAAGCAGATCTAAATAAGGAGAAATTAGACAGTAACAAATCAACCTTACTTGCATATTTAGCACTGGAATACAGAAATGTAAATGTAGATACAGCAATTATCTATGCAAACCAAGGAATTGATTTGGCTAGGAAAATACAATTTTTGAAAGGGGAAATAATGTGTGGGTACATTTTAAGTGAATCCCACAGAATCAAAGGCAACTATGCAAAAGCATTGGATATTTCATTGGATATTTTGAAAAAAGCCGAGAAAAAGGACGAGAATGGTATGTTATTTAATTTATACAATTTAATAGCAACAATTTATGGATCCATGTCGGACAATGAAAAATATTCAATGTATTTACATAAGATGCTTGACCTTGCAAAAAAAGATAAAAACATAAATGATGAGTCGCTTAATGTACTTTATACCAATCTTGGAGATGTTTTTGAAAAATTGAATACACTAGACTCAGCAAGATATTATACGCACCTTGCTTATGACATCTCAGTAAAAATAGATGATAAACAGGGAATAGGGCTTACACTCAATAATCTAGGAAATATTCATTTAAAACTTAATCAGCCGGATGTAGCATTTGCAAATTATAAAATGAGTTTGCCATTTGTTTCGGACGATAACGAAGCGGTAACATACTGTGAGGCAACGATGGGTATGGCAAAAATATTTGAAATAAAAAAAATGAATGACTCTAGCCTGTTTTATGCGAATAAGTCATTTGGTGTGGCAAAACAACTAGGCTTTTCACAATACATACTTAACGCCAGTTCCTTTCTTGCTAATTACTATAAAAATATTAACAAGATTGACAGCTCCTTTAAATATTTAAGTGAAGCGAATATTGCAAAAGATAGTTTGTTCGGCCAAGAAAAAGTAAAACAAATCCAGGTACTTGAATTACAAGAAACACTTCGACAAAGAGAAATAGAAGAGAGTAAAATTCAGGAGGAAAAAGAGAGAAAAAACAACATACAGTATGCTATCATTGCAATTTCAATCATAAGCTTATTGGTTGTTTTTTTGCTTCTCTCAAACAGCCTTATTGTTACTGATAAGGTGATAAAATTTTTAGGAGTCATGAGCCTGTTGCTTATTTTCGAGTTTATCAACTTGGTAACACACCCGGTTATTACTGAAATAACACATCACTCTCCTGTAATGATTCTGATCATATCGGTTTCAATTGCCGCTGTAATCATTCCAATACACCATAATCTTGAACACAGACTGATCCATAAATTATTAGAAAAGAATAAGAAAATTCGAGCAAGAAGATTTAATAATCAGAATTAAATCAGTTAGAACTATTTCAATTCCTACAAAATTTTATTGGGGTCTTATTTCTATTAAAACTTCGTAGAATTCTGCCTTTCTGAACTTACGCTGTATAATTTCTGCTGAAATAATGAGAAATTATTTAAACACTTTAAATATATTTTTAAAAATATTTATTAATTCGTAATCGCTAATTTTTCCCCTGACTTGAAATCGGATAATAAAAGATACAGGTACATTGACAATAATAAAATCAAATAAATAGAATCCCACAATTGAACCACCACCCATTTTATCAGACAAATACGATGGTTTGGGCAAAAGAAGCATATGAAAAGAAAGATTTCACTTGCCCAATGGGCCTTGGTTGAGGAACATCGCCAAAAGTCAATTACCACGCTTGACCTCCCTCGAATTGCTCGTAATGATTTTGATTTAAACGGCATCGAATTAGTAAATACGCTGATGGAATCTCCTACCATGAGCTACCTCGATAAATTAAAAGAGCAAGCTGAACAATACAAGACTGAAATAAATCTCATCATGGTTGATGAAGAAGGCGATGGGTGTGCCGAAGACGTGATCGAAAGAAAACAGTTTGCGATCAACCATTTCAAATGGATCGATATTGCCAATTATTTAGGTTGTAAAGCCATTCGCACCAATTGCCGAGGCTTATTTTCGCCCGATCCTGATACTGCATTGGAGTGGGCAGCAGAATCCTATTACCCACTGTTGGAATATGCTTCAGAGAGTAATATGAAAATTTTGATTGAGAACCACGGCGGAATTTCAAACGATGCAGATTGGATGGTGCAACTTTTTGAAAAAGTCAATCATCCCTTATTTGGAAGCTACCCAGATTGGAGAGAACCTTCAGAAGAATTTGACAATAAATATTATCTAAGAAAGATGTTGCCCTATGCGGCAGGTATGTCTTACCGTAATCAGCCTACAGAAATGTTAACAGCTGAAATGATTGATATGAGTATTGATGCTGGATACAGAGGATGGTTTGGGATTGAATCGAGCGGAAGAGAAGCCATCCATGAAGGAATTCGCATGTTAAAAAAATACTTACCTACTCTTCAGCTATAAGTTCTTGGTTTTCTTCAAGTAACTTAGCAGCGAAATAACGTTTTATGTTCAATGGCAAAAAGGTAGTGGTAGTACTGCCTGCGTACAATGCAGAAAAAACACTTGAAGTAACCTACAAAGAAATTCCATTTGATATTGTTGACGATGTAGTTTTGGTAGACGATAACAGCTCAGATCATACAATCGAGAAAGCAAAGTCACTGTCCATTAAACATATCATCCAACACCAAAAAAATAAAGGCTATGGCGGCAATCAAAAGAGTTGCTATAAAAAAGCCATGGAAATTGGAGCTGATATTGTTATCATGTTGCATCCAGATTATCAATATACTCCTCAATTGATACATGCCATGACAAGTATCATCGGTAACAATGTATACCCCGTTGTATTTGGAAGTAGAATCCTGGGAAATGGCGCTCTGAAAGGCGGGATGCCTCTTTATAAATTCATTGCAAATAGATTTTTAACTCTCATACAGAATATACTGCTGAATGAGAAACTTTCTGAATACCATACAGGCTACAGGGCATTTAGCAAAGAAGTACTGCAATCTGTTAACCTGGAGGTATGCGATGACGACTTTATATTTGACAATGAGATGGTTTCTCAGATATTCTATAAAGGGTATCAAATTGGAGAAATTACATGCCCAACAAAATATTTTGAAGAAGCAAGCAGCATCAACTTTCAAAGAAGTATGAAATATGGCTTGGGTTGCTTAAGAGTATCTATCATTTACAGACTCGCAAAGTGGAAATTGATAACGAGTAAATTGTATCAATAGTTTTTTCGCTCCATGAATACAAACCCATTTTTCTCGTAAAGAATCTTGAGGTTTTTCCCATACTTCAACAGTACTTCATTTTTTCTGTCGAGTCGCGTAACTAAATAAACAGGCTTATCAACCTCCCCATTGATCAGCCAATTTTCATCGGCTGCCTCTTTTCGTTTTGCAGGAAGTACCTCCGCGTAAAAGAAAGGTGCGTAGCTTTTATAGCCAAGTGCTTTCACATACACATCCTTCCCTTTCAAACGTTGAAAAAATTCAATGGCGGCGTGTTGGGTATACTGCTCAATTTTAGGGGTAAAAATGGTCAAGAAATTTTGAACCATCAAAGTGGATGCCAAGCAAACTGATATCAATCCCTTAGTATAATCACTTTTATAAAAACAGATTGCAGAAAAAATGAACCCACCCAAAAACAATAGACCTGGAACAATATAAATATAATTCCACTCTACCACTGCATTCAAATTTGCTAGCCCAAAAGGATCTGCTTTCAACAGTGGTTTCAGCCAGTTTAGATTCATTGCAATAATAGGAAATGAAACAAATAAGATAACCCATATACTACCAACCAATAACCCAACTATTTTTTGAAATCTACTGATTACTGCTTTCCCGGTAATAAGATTGTAGGATACGGATGCGGCCAGATATACCACAGGGAAATATGCAAAAGAGGAGTAATGAATGATCTTGGTTTTAACCAACGAAAAAACAATCAGAATAACAAGCAAGGAAGCAATCATCATCTTTTTGAAAACAATCTCTCCTGATCCTGTTTGATTCTTTTTTGTAAAATGGAGAAAGAGGATAGATGCAGGGAAACATCCGAGTAAAATCACTACAAAATGATAGAGAGGGAAACCGCCATGGCCAGCATCTTCGGTTTTAGCAAGACGGACCTGATAAGTGAAAAATTCATTTACAAACCACCAGCCATGCTGCCATATCTCCAATCCAAACCAAACCATTGCTACCAGCAGAACAGTTAAGACCCATATCAAATAATATTTAATAGCAACCCATCCCTTCCCTTTATTTAATAAAATAAAAACGATGTAAGTGAGTACCACTATCAATAATCCAACTGGACCTTTGGTGAGAATGGCAAGTCCTGTGAAAAGACCCGAAAGTACCAAATTCACTTTTCTCTTCGATGTTGGATCGCTTTGCAAAAAGACAGCTAAAAAATAGATCCCTAAAAAAATAAAAAGATTGAACCAAGGATCAATGATCCCACTTTTAAAATAAATATGAGGCAAAAAACTAGATACATACAACACCACCCACCATGCGGCAAATTTTGCGTCGTGCAATCGTTTACCGATAGAATAAATAACAAGTAGTGTTACCACACCACATACTGCATTTGGAAAGCGGGCAGCATATTCATTGATACCAAAAACCTTCATGGAGACTACTTGCATCCAAAAAAACAACGGTGGCTTTTCCCAAAATGGTTGAAAATTGATTTGAACACGCAGGTAGTCGCCCGAAACCAACATCTCCCGGGCACTTTCAGCAAAATTGATCTCGTCCCAATCAAACAAAGGAGACGCGCCCAATGAATGCATGAATAGCAGAGATCCGCCAAAGAGTATAATAATATAAGGAAGGATTCTTTTCATTAAAACAATTGCAAGTTCCGAATAAAATTTTATTTCCTATTATCCCAAATGGATGACAATCCTTTAATAGATTTGGGTCGTGAAGCAACCATTTCAGTTTATCATTGCTGAATCCGAGAACCATATCAAGGATGCAATTGAATTATTCAAAGAATATGCTGCATCGTTGAATATTAGTTTGGCCTTTCAGCATTTTGACGAAGAACTGAAAACAGTACATCAAATGTACGGTGCTCCCGAGGGACTATTACTCTTGGTATATGATCTAAACATACCTATTGCTTGCGCAGCTTTCAGAAAAATAGAGGATGATACTTGCGAGGTGAAGCGGATGTATGTTAAACCAACCTATCGCAGGCACCAGATTGGAGACCAACTCATGAACATTTTAATAAAAACTGCCAAATCAGTTGGATACAAATGCATGCGACTGGATACATTGGATACCATGATACCTGCGATTGCGCTGTATAAAAAACATGGATTCTATGAAAGGGAAGCCTATTACTTCAATCCGAATGAGAATACTGTTTACATGGAGAAAGCATTGTAGGTTTATCTGATGATCATCAATGCCGATCCGATCAATGTCAAAACGATGACTACCTTTCTAAATTGATCGTCGTTGATCTTTCCTACGATTTTCAAACCCAACCAAAATCCAATACCCAAAGCCGGGAGCAACCATGCATCTACTTTAAGGGTTTGCATGGTTATATTTTTCCAATAAAATACCTGAAAAGGTAATTTAAACAAATTCATGAACAAGAATATCCATGCACCTGTTCCAATAAAATCATTTTTACTTACGCGCATCGCTAGGAAATATAAATTGGCAAATGCTCCTGCAAGATTCCCCATCATAGTAGTAAATCCAGCTGCCAAACCTGTTGGTATGATAAAAAGAGGATGATCGGGAACGTCCTTTGATTTCCTGTATTCCATAAAAAGCACCATCACTATTGTAACGAAAATAATACCTGCAATTACTTTTTTAAAGAAGACCTCGTTCATGTCCTTTCCAATAAATACCCCCAACAAAATTCCTATCATCATCCAAGGAACCAGTTTCCAAAAATGTTTCCACTGTGCATGCCGATTGTAATAGGCCACAGCTCCAATATCTGCCACACACAACAAAGGAAGTACAATACCTGTAGAAGATTTCCCGCCAAATACAATAGCCATCAGGGTTACATTCAACATATCTACTCCCTTCAAACCTGCCTTGCCCATACCAATCAGTAATGCTGCCAACATGACCAATAACCATTCCGTTAGACTGTATAAATGAATCACATCCATTTTATAGATTTCCTTTTTTTAATTCCTCTACTGCATGATTGGCTGCACGTGCTGTCAATGCCATGTATAAAATAGAAGGACTCTGATTGGCAGTGCTTGTCATACAAGCACCATCCGTTACAAATACATTGCTGCAATGATGCAACTGATTCCATTTATTAAGCAATGAAGTCTTCGGATCTTTGCCCATTCTACATCCTCCCATTTCGTGAATATCTCTTCCGGGTGCCCAATGATTATCGTGTGTATGAATATTTTTTACGCCAGCGGCTTCCAACATTTCAGCACCCTGGGTTAAAAAATCTTTTAACAACAATTCATCGTTATGATCATAGTCAACACTTGTAACCAACAATGGAATACCCCATTGGTCTCTTTCTGTTTTACTGAGTCGGACATGATTCTCAAACTTTGGAACGGTCTCTCCTTGGATATACATGTACATGCCCCATGGACCTGCTTCGGATAGGATATTTTTTAACTCAGCACCAATATGATCGACCGCTGCAGTTTCATCGCCTCGAGTTCTATAGCATCCCATAAAAGCCATGTACCCTCCTACAAACTCCATGTCGTGCTTTTTGAAATTTCTGAAATTGGGCATCATCGACTCTGCAGGTTTTCTACCATAATAATATACGTCTTCGTGACCTTCTATGCTTCCACCCAAGGAACCTCGGTAATTATGAAAACAAATATGATGTCCAAGCAATCCATTGTCATTGCCCAATCCATTGGGAAATCTACTGGAAGTAGAGTTCAATAAAATCAAATTACTATTCAAGGCTGATGCATTCAGAAAAATAATTTTAGCATGGTATTCTACCTCTTCGTGTGTAAGTGCATCGATGATTCTTACACCAGATGCTTTTTGTGATGCAGCATCATGGATGATAGAATGCACAACCGCATGGGGACGAACTGTGAGATTTCCTGTATTTGCTGCCCATGGAAGCGTAGAGGAATTAGAACTGAAGTAGCCTCCAAACATACATCCTCGCATACACATATCACGGCTTTGGCATTTACTCCTACCCTGTTGCAAATGAATGGGAGCAGGTTCCGTCAATTGCGCCCACCTTCCTTGAATCATGTGGCGATCAGAATACTTCTTGCTTATCTTCTGTTGGATTTCTTTTTCAACACAATTGAAATCAAATGGAGGCAGATAGGCTCCGTCGGGCATCGTTTCCAATCCATCTTTATTGCCACAAATACCTGCAAAGGTTTCAACATGGGTGTACCAAGGTGCAATTTCGTTGTAATCAATGGGCCATTCTATCCCGTAACCATCTCGTGCAGGTGATTCAAATTCGTTTTGACTCCAACGAGGACAAGCCCTCCCCCAAATAAGCGATTTCCCTCCAACCTGATATCCTCGGATCCAATCAAAGGATTTTTCCTGTACATAAGGATGGTCATTGTCTTTGATAAAAAAGTGCTGAGTGTCTTCACCAAATCCGGCTGCAGTAGTTATCAAAGGATTTTTCTCTAAAAAATCTTCTGTCATGTGTCCACGGTGCTTGAAATCCCATGGATGCATATTCATGGTAGGATAATCTTTTAAATGCTCTACCATCCTGCCTCTTTCCAGTACCAGCGTTTTCAACCCTTTCTCACAAAGTTCCTTTGCTGCCCACCCCCCACTGATGCCAGATCCGATAACGATGGCATCGTAGGTATGATCTGTTTTTACTTTTCCGTTGATCTGAGGCATGAATGAACCAATTAAAGTGAGGGTTGTTTGGTATATTTAATGTACTCAAAATACTACAATGAAAAAAGTTTTTTACTTCTTAGCAATTATGTTGGTTGCTGCATCATGGATCAGCTGGAACAAGAAAATGTCGATTCGCGAAAAAATCACAAAAGAAGATATTGTCGAGTGCTATAATATGGAAGCCTTGAATGCGTACCAATTGGAAGCATCTCAAACGGCATTTGCATCATTGCACATTACCCCCAAAAAAGCTGATAACCTGCAACAGCTGGGTAAGATGATAACTTTTCAAGCACCGGATGGTAAAGATGCCAATGCTTACTTTATTCCTGCAAAAAAGAAATCAAACAAATGGTTGATCGTCATTCAAGAATGGTGGGGATTGAATGATAACATCAAAAACGAAGCAGACAAGTATTTTACTGATCTTGGAAATATGAATGTACTCGCAGTTGATATGTATGATGGAAAAGTTGCTGCAACACCCGATAGTGCCATGAAATTGATGAGAGGAGCAGATATGACCAGAATGGTAGCCATCATCAAAGGGGCGATCGAGCACACAGGTAAGGATGCCAGTATATACAGTGTGGGATGGTGTTTCGGAGGAATGTGGAGTTTGCAAACTGCTATTCTTGCTGAATCAAAAGCCAAAGGTTCTATCATGTTTTATGGCAGACCAGAAAGCAACTTGGAGAAATTAAAAACATTGCAATGCGATATCATTGGATTTTTTGGAAACAAAGATCAATCTCCCTCTCCTGCCATGGTAAATGAATTTGAAAAAAATATGCAAGCTACCGGCAAGAAGTTGGATACATATAAATACGACGCAGGACATGGATTCGCAAATCCAAGTAATCCAAGTTTCAATGCAGAAGCTGCTGCCGATGCATACAAGAAGGCGATTGCATTTCTGAAATCACATAGCTGATCAAGACTTAGCAGCCAGTATTTTTTCGGGAGTGATGGGGAGGTCCCTCACTCTCTTACCAGTTGCATTGAATACTGCATTGCTAACAGCAGCAGCAAATCCAATGATAGCAATTTCACCTAGCCCTTTTGCCCCAATTGCATTGATATAGGGATCGGGCTTATCGGTAAACCACACATCGATCGGAGGTATCATGGTATGCCGAGGTACTTGATAAGTGCCCAATGTTGCATTTTGAATTTTTCCTGTGGCATGATCAATTTTCAACTCTTCCGTCAAGGCCATCCCAATACCGCCAACTGCACCTCCCAACATCTGACTGCGGGCGGTTTGCGGACTGATAATTTTACCGGCATCACCTGTTGTAACAACATGCTTTAATTGCACTTCTCCGGTCTTTGAATGAACATGTACTTTCACAAAATGAACAGAAAACGAATTGGTTGCGCGTTGAATTTCTCTGGGATTCAATCCTGGTGATGTTTTTACCACATCCATGAAAGGAACCTTTTTCTTTTCCAGTAGCTCCCCAATAGAAATCCCAATCGATTTATTTTCGACAGAAACTACGCGGTTGTTTTCTACGGATAAGCTCTCCTTTGCAATTGACTTGAATGGTTCGTACAACTCTTTTGCAATATCCTTCATCAGATCTTTCAATGTTTCACATGCTAGATGAACACCAGCGCCTAACGTTGAAGTAGTAGTAGATCCGCCTTGAGTAGGGCCAGGGGGCAGATCAGAATCTCCCATCACAAATTTTATTTTCCCTTCAGGCATTGAAAGAGCCGTTGCTGCAATTTTAACCATTGCAGTTGCTGTACCAGCACCCATATCGCTCACTGCGCTTTCCAATACAACTCGTCCATCTGCATGCCAAATACCTCGCACGGTTGAAGTACCTCTTCCCGCTCCAAAAACACCTACCCCCATTCCATATCCCACATACCAATCTTTTTCTTTAAGTGACTTAGGAGTATTTTTTCTATTCTTCCAACCAATCAGTTCAGCACCCTTTTCGTAACAGTCTTTTATGTTGATAGAAGACCATGGTAATTTTGACTCCTGCTGTATCTCTGTAAAATTTTTCACGCGAAAAGCAATCGGATCCATTTTCAATTTATATGCCAAATCATCCAATGTACATTCCAACGCAAAACATCCTGTTGCTTCACCAGGCCCACGCATCCACGTTGGTGTGCTTAGATCCAATGGAAGAATTTTATATTCTGTATCCACATGATCACATTTGTAAAGGAAGCGTGATGCATCAACAATACCTTCTCTAAAATCTTCGTAGCGTGAAGTATTACTCACAGCATAATGTGAAATACCTAACAGACTCCCATTTGCATCTGCGCCTACACAAACTTTCTGCCAAGATTGTGGACGGTATCCTACCAAAGAAAACATTTGTGGTCTGGTCAATACTACTTTAACAGGGCGCTGAATTTTTTTTGCAGCGATCAATGCAGCTGGAACATTGGCCCAGCTTCTCAATGCACTTCCGTATGCTCCACCGACATTCTCTGCAATAACTCTCACATTTTTATCCGGTATGCCGAACAATCGGGCTACCGCCATTTGAGTACTTTTAGGTCCCTGCGTTTTATCGTACACCAATACACTATCAGGAGTTTCCCAATGTGCAATGGTAGCATGCATCTCCATTGGATTGTGCACTTCAATCGGAATAGTATATTCGGCCTCTACAAAAAAAGGCGCCGTTTTATACGCTTGTGCATTCCCCCTCACATAATTATTTCCGCCTTTCAATTTAGATGGATCTTTCCGAAGTGCATCAAAGTCGGTTTCAAATGTTTCCTCGTTGTAAGAAATTTCAATCAATCGTGCTACTTCGTTTGCACTTTCGAATGTTTCAGCGATGGCAAGCGCAACGGGTTGTCCATTGAACCTCACTTTGTTATCACCAAAAATTTTCAACCCTCTCCACTCTCCAACATTTTTCAATTCAGGAAATGCAGAAGGTTGATAGCCTGGTACTTTGGGACAATTTCCAAAATGAAGAACATCGATCGCACCGGGTGCAAGCAGTGCTTTATCAATGGAAATATTTTTTATAGTTCCTTTTGTTATAGAGCTGGAAACAAATACGCCATAAGCCATGTTTGGCAAGGGGTGCTCAGACGTGTATTTTGCTCGCCCTGTTACTTTTTCCAATCCATCTACCCGCTCATCGGGCATGTATGCTGATATGTTTACTTCGTTCATGGTAATAAGATTTAAACCTTTGCTCCGGATTTTTGTACTTCAACGATAGCGTCTACAATATTTTGATAAGATCCACATCTGCATATATTCCGTTTCATGTAGTCCTTGATCTGATCTCTATTTTTAGCAGTGCCTTCTTTTAAACAAGCAACTGCAGACATGATCTGTCCGGATGTACAATAACCGCATTGAAAAGCATCGTGTTTTAAAAACGCTTCCTGCATTGGGTGCAATGCTTCTCCTTTAGCCAATCCCTCAATGGTAGTAACCTTATTGCCTTCGTTGTATACAGCTAAACTCAAACATGCATTTGTTCGATTCCCGTTTACATGCACCATACAGGCACCACAATCTCCCATTCCACATCCTTTCTTTGTACCTGTCATATTCAATTGCTCGCGCAACAGATCTAACAAGGTGCTTCTCATGTCCACCATCAAATCATGAGCGACACCATTGATTTCTAAGGATAATTTTTGTTTAGGTATAGGAAGAGGAAGAACGGACTCAACAGGTAAAGCATCCGCCAATAAAGTAGATGCGATCCCCCATGATGCGAGTCCAACTGCTTTTTTGATAAACCCTCTTCTCGAGTTGGATGGGTAACAATAATGCATGAGAAACTGTTTTAACTAAGTTAGAAATTATTCAGCTCTGTTTACCAATGATTTTACTTTGGTTCCAATCAATTCTATTGCATGTAGCAACTTTTGATGGTTTAGCTCTGCAGTGTCCATTTGAAAAGATAAGCGACTAATACCCCCCAGCGCATTGGAGTGTCGAACAATTTTTTCAGCTACTTCTTCGGGGTCGCCAACCAACAGGGCGCCGCGTGGACCCATTTGTGCCTCAAATCGGCCCCGGGTCATTGGTGACCAACCTCTTTCTCTTCCAATTTTATTCATGGCTTCCGCATAGCCGGGATAAAATTCTTCTATGGCCTGTTCCCTCGTATCCGACACATACCCGAGTGAGTGCAATCCAACTTTTAATTGATCGGTTGTATAGCCTGCTCGTTTCCCTGCCTCTCTATATAGATCCACCAAAGGTTTAAAATGATGTGTCTCCCCTCCTATAATTGCAACCATCAAAGGCAATCCCAACGATCCTGCTCTCACAAAAGATTCCGGGGTTCCACCTACTCCCAACCAAACAGGTGCGGGGTTTTGAGCGGGGCGAGGATAGATGGATTGATTATTCAAAGCCGGACGAAATTTCCCTTTCCAAGTGATCTCCTCTTTTTGCATGATCTGCAAAAGCAATCCCAGTTTCTCCACAAACAAATCATCATAATCCTCTAGATCAAACCCGAAAAGAGGATAGGCGTCAATAAAAGACCCTCTTCCAACCACCATTTCAGCTCTTCCCTTTGAAATCAAATCCAATGTGGCAAAACTTTGAAATACTCTTACTGGATCCGCCGCACTCAATACCGTTACGGCAGTTGTCAATCGCATATTCTTGGTGATTGCAGCTGCGGCAGATAGAATTTCAAACGGGGCAGAATCTAAAAATCCTTTTCGGTGATGCTCGCCAATTCCAAAAACATCCATTCCAACCTCGTCTGCAAATTTCATTCTTTCAAGCAACTGTGCTATTGCATCTTGATCACTGATGGGGTGCTGTGGTCTGCTACTAAACGTAGCTACAAAACTATCGATGCCTATTTCCATTGAGGGGATATTACTTGATTGATTTTACAAAAATAATTGAATCTTTGTTCTGAACCCATGATATGAAATATGGCTAAGAGTAAGCATTTTTACATAAGAAAATCTCATCGTTATCTAGGTTTGATACTAGGTATTCAATTTTTATTGTGGACCACTGGCGGACTATATTTTAGCTGGAGCAATATGGATGAAGTACATGGAGATCTTACTAAAAAGAATGCCCCGTATTTTTCAGTTACTACTGGATATATTTCACCATCTGTTGTAATCGACAGCTTGAAATCAGCTCACCCAATAGATTCACTGGTTTCATTGCAATTAATTGAAATTTTAGGAACCCCTCATTATCAAATAAAATGCCTTGTAAATAAACTCCCAACCTCGTATCTGGCAAATGCTGAAAATGGAGTTATTCGTCCTGCGCTTTCTCGTTCGGAAGCAATAGAAGTTGCAAGAAATCGTTTCAACGGAGAAGCGGGTATAAAATCAGTAGTCTATCTCGAAAGAACCGCTGCCGATCATGAATACAGAGAGAATCCTCTTCCTGCTTATGGAGTTACGTTTAATGATAATGCCAACACAACTGTTTACGTTGCATCCGAATTAGGCACCATCCAAAAATTCAGAAATAATAAATGGAGGATATTTGATTTTCTATGGATGCTCCATACCATGAACTACGAAGATCGAGATACCTTTGGTAATATTTTACTCAGATCGTTCTCAATTTTAGGCTTGATAACTATCATCAGTGGGTTCTGGCTATTTTTTATAACACAAAAGAAAAAGTTTTAGTAAGACAATACAAGTCCTACTCCCGCTCCCATATCACTGTCGTAGTGAAGATTGATTGCTGTATTTCTGGTAATGATGTACTTCATCCCAGCCATGTATTCTTTGTCTGAATTGACCATGAATGACCCTCGTAATCTTTTAGACAAGGGGATGTCTTCGCGCATGAGTTGAAGGCGTACATAGCCTGTTCCAAAAATTTCTGCCTGAAATGAAGTGAGCATGGGCAATACATAATTGAAACCTGCACTCATTTGTACACGGTTATCCTTCGTATTGTACTGTTTAAAAATATTTCGCTCAATATAATTAGTAGGACCAGGATGGCGATGCCGCCAATCGAAACCAATAAAAGGCATGAACCATTGCATTCGTCCTATGTATCTTCCAATATGGGTTTCCGATTCATACCCGTGCATATTATTGTATCCTAATCTCCACTCTGATCCAATGCTCCATCGTGTATTCTGCACCATGAACATTCCATCGTTGCCATTGGTTGCAAAATCATTTTCACCCATAATATGAAACATTCTGTCGTCTGCATATAACTTTCGTTTTGCATACGCTGTATCCGTAATCAACGGATTGGGCGTTTGATTTTGATAACTGAATACTCGGCCCATTCCACTCATCATGTGATATAGAATGTGA
Organism: Chitinophagales bacterium; assembly: GCA_030832645.1. GTDB lineage: Bacteria > Bacteroidota > Bacteroidia > Chitinophagales > Chitinophagaceae > Pollutibacter. The sequence goes on from JAURIR010000004.1 coordinate 34,943, forward strand.
CAATGGAAATACCAATCGCCTTCGTTATGTGCATTGAACTCCAATGTATCGGTTTCCATGGGCATGATGTCAATGATATTTTTCATTGGAGCAAATTCCCCTTGCCCGTTCAATACTCGGAAATCATGACCATGCAAGTGCATAGGATGGCGCATCATGGATCCGTTGTAAACAATCATACGAACATTCTCGCCTTTCTTAATGAGAATTTTATCTGTTTCTGAAACAACTTTGTTATCCAAACTCCATACATACCTGTTCATATTCCCCGTCAGTTCAAATTTTAATTCTTTGACAGGTGCATCTGCGGGGAGGGTAGTTTTTTCGGGTGAGCGAAGCATGGAATAATTGAGTGTCTTGATCTTAGATCTTGAACCAGCTCCGTACTTCTGAATTCCTTTTTCAACTGTAGGAGATATTTCAGGGTACATCACAACATTCATGTCCATCTTGTTCAAACTCATGTTCATTCCCATGTCGTCTAACCTACCGTTCATTTTCATCATTTCATTCATCATCTTCATCCCTTCGAAATAACGTAGTCGGGGCATACGATTGGCCAGTACCTTTTCTCCTTCGCCTAAAAAGAGAGAAGCGAATCCAATTCTATCTTCCGAAGTAGCTGTGAATTCAAACGCTTTTTTATCTTCAGGAATAGTTACGACGACATCATAGGTTTCAGAAACAGCAATTATTAAACGATCGACTTCTCTAGGCACTACATCATTCCCATCGTTTGCCACTACCGTAATTTTCCCTCCTGCATAGTTGAGCCAGAAATACGTAGAAGCCCCAGCATTTGAAATACGCAATCTTACTTTGTCACCTGCTTTGAAAGCCCCTGCAGAAGAAGAGGAAGTTCCGTTAAACAAAAATTTGTCATAATACACATCACTCACGTCCATAGACAACATGCGCTTGAACTCGTTGACAATCTTTGTCCCAAGATGTCCTTCTTTGATCGCTTCGGCATAACTCTGTGTAGATCCTTTTCTAATAGCAAACCAATCAGTTGCATTGTGCAACATGCGGTGAATATTATTTGGATTGTAATCTGTCCACTCACTAATAATCAATGGAATAGTTGGAAGATCATCAATCCCTTTTCTAAAACCAGGATCGTTTTCTCTTTTATTCAATATCATCGAACCATACATTCCAATTTGCTCTTGCAATGCAGTATGACTATGATACCAATGTGTGCCATGTTGAACTATAGGAAATCTGTATGTATATACAGAATGAGGTGCGATAGGAAGTTGAGTTAAATAAGGAACTCCGTCTTCTTTGTTTGGAAGAATCAACCCGTGCCAATGAAGTGAAGTTTCTTCGTCCATTTCATTGTAGACGACAATCTCTGCTGTATCTCCTTGTGTGAATGTGATGGTGGGCATCGGAATTTGTCCGTTTACCGCAATAGCCCTTTTTGATTTATCTGTGAATCGTACAAGAGTATCTTTTACATGCAATTCGTACCTCACTACCTTTTGTGCCCAGCCCTCGCCAGCACACATCAAAATGATTACCCCAAGAAAAACTCTGCGCCACATCATGGCGCAAAGTTACTCTATCTTAAAAATCCTTGAAATTGTGTCTTACTTCGAGCCCAAATATGAGTCAAACCATTCTACATTTGATTGGCTTGCTTTTAATACCATTCTTGGCTCAAACGGACCATGGGGCTGACGGGGTAAAACCAGCAATTTTACTGGTACTTCACGCCTTCTCAAGGCATTGTAAAACATCACCGAATTGCTCACGGGTACACGCAAATCTGCTTCTCCATGCTGTAACATTACAGGAGTTTTAACATTTTGTACATATCTCAACGGTGAATGCTCGTTGTATAAGGTCCAGTTATTCCAAGGGTCGCCATTGAAATAAACTGGCATCAAACTTTCAACATCGTCGGTCATATTTTGAAAAGCCAAATCAACAACGGGTGCTCCAATTGAAGCAGCTTTGAAACGATTGGTATGTCCTACTATCCAACTGCTCATGTATCCACCATAACTCCAACCCATCACGCCCAACATACTTTCATCTGTAATGCCCATTTTAATAACTGCATCAACGCCTGTCATAAGATCCTGATAATCTCCACCACCCCAATCTTTTTTATTCGCTACACGGAAGGCAGTTCCATATGCAGTCGAACCGCGAGGATTCGGCCTCAACACAGCAAAACCATTTTCACTCAAACTTGCAATAGGATATACAGATTGATTGGATGCAATACATGCCTGGGTAAATACACCAGCCGGACCACCATGAATATTCAATAACAAAGGAACTTTTTTACCAGGCTGATAATTAACAGGATACGTTAACAATCCCTCGATCTCTTTTCCATCTGCACTCTTCCACTTGATGACTTCTGTTTTCCCAATAGGCTTGTTTAAATGCTCGGCTTGAATATTCGTCACTTTCACTGGGGCATATTTAGAAAGAGTGCTCACATACAATTCGGGTAAACGAGAGGGATTTTGTAAAGTGAATGTTATGCTAGTGTTGTTAAGTACTGCGCCAGTAAGAAAATTTTTCTCACCTGCATTCCATTCAGTAATCGACTTCCCATCCGCACCTAATGCATAAATACTTGTCAATGTTTTATTTGATTCCAACACCAATACTTGTTTCCCATCAGGAGTCCAACCCAAAATATTTCCTTCCTCGTCTGGAGTGGCTTTCAAGCGCCATGATGTACCATCATTTAAATTGTATACTTGAACATGTTTAGGACCTGCCCAATCATTTGGAATTTCAGATACAAGAAATGCTACCCATTTTGAATCAGGACTTATATTCGGATCCGATTCGTTGGCAGCCGTTGTTGCAATTTTCTTCACTTCCCCAGAATTGATATCAACAACTGCTATATCGCAATTGCTCATATCATTTGCCTTGGTCGTTTTACCATAACTGTAAGCAATTGTTTTATTGTCGTTGCTCCAATCAAACGTATTGACAGAAACATCTTCTTTTGTAATAGTCTTTTGAATATACTTGCCGGTAGAATCTTTGTGTTTGGTCCAAACGATTGCCAAACGATTTTGCTTTGGATTAGCGTCTAAAAAATACCAATCGTCTTTTGCTTTCTTATTCTTCTCTTCTTTATCGCTTGCTACATCCATTGTTGTGTAAGCGATTTTATTCCCATCACTTGCCCAGGAAAAATCTCCTACACCACCTTTTGCATCGGTTAGTTTTTCGGCTTCACCGCCATTGATTGAAATGACATACAAATTACTTTTACCATCGCGGGAAGAAGTGAATGCAATAGATTGATTGTCTGGACTCCACTTCGGATTTGCATTGTTCTTATCTCCCTTGGTAAGTTGTACGTGATTTGATCCGTCTGCGTTACAAATCCAAATTTGATTTACATATTCGCTTCTGTCGTCTGTCATGATTGCTTCACGCAAAGCATATGCTACTTTTTTACCGTCGGATGAAACATGTGAACTGCTGATATTTTTTATTTTCATCAATTGGTCTGGCGTCCAGCTTTTCTGTGCAAGACTGTAAGTGATTGCCAACACAGAGAGAAAGAAAAAGAATAATTTTTTCATGATGATGTATTTATAAAATTTACTTTTTTATTAATAATTGATATTCGGCTTTTATTTGATCAAATTTTTTCGAAAACAAATTATAGGCTTCCCGCTGCTGTGAAGTGGGGGGATAGTCTGCGCCATTCGTCTGACTCTCCTTTGCCAACGCAAGGAAATTTTCAATCAGCTGACTTGGATTTCTGAAACCATCCCAGCGAGAACCTGTCTGTTGTGCATCAAATAACTTTGCTTCAAGTGAAAATATCTTCTTTTCAAGAGCAAGTGCGGAAGGGTTATTCTCTTTTAATAGGTTAGCACGTTCAACTTCCATCGCTTCAATAAATAACATGCAAGCATTTATTTGTTTGTATAGATTTTTACCGAATTGATACTGTGCCTTGATGTCGTCAATGGAAGAGTGCGCATTGGGATCTTTCAAAACAATCAAGGGCTGTTTAAATGTTTCGTTGCCAATTTGCAAAACCACGGTATAAATACCAGGCACCACACGAGGTGGCTCAAGTCCGGGGCCAATATCTAAATCTACAATATAAATAGAGCGTGTTCCGGTAGAATCCAATGGAACGAAATCCTTCCCAGGAGGTCGAGTTTTCAACTTTGCCAATTTGATATCATCGTGTGCTAGGTTCCACCAAACTCTGTTGAAACCTTTTATATTGGTGCCTTTGATCGTTTGAATCTTATCACCTTCGGGAGATAATATATATACAGAAGGCACCTCTTTGGAAGTATCACTCAAATAGTAATTGATAGATGCTCCATAGGGAGGATTGGATCCGGTAACCAATGATCGTCCATCTGCATGAAATGCATTTTGCATATTAAAACGATAGGCATTGCGCAGAGGGAACAAGCGCGTAGAGAGTGTTTGTATACTTTTACTCCATTCTCTTAAAGGCGTAATATCGTCCATGATATAAAATCCTCTGCCATAAGTAGCCAATGCCAGGTCGCGAAAATTTTTCTGTATGGCAATATGATAAATCGGTGCAGGAGGTAAATTATTTTTAATCAGTTTCCATTGTTTGCCATCGTCTGGACTTACATACAATCCATTGTCGGTGCCTGCAAACAACAATCCTCTTTGTCCGGGATCTTCTTTCACAAAATGTACGAAAGAACTATTCGATGCAGGAATAGCCCCGGCAATATTGACCCACTTCTTTCCAAATTCGGTTACTTTAAAAATGTACGATTTAAAATCGCCCAGCTGTTGAAAATGAATAGAAACATAAGCAGTCCCCGGATCAAAATTTGATGCATCGATATTACTGATGGTTCCCCATTTAGCCAATCCGATATTCGTGGGCGAAATATTTTCCCAGTGCAATCCATCGTCTTTTGTAATATGTACAATTCCATCATTACTGCCTGTCCATAAAACACCTTTCTGAAGTGGTGACTCTGCAATCGCATACAAAGTTGACCCGTCAAAGGTCATAAGGTTATCGCCATTGATTCCACCAGAACTTTGTTGATGCGATTTGTCATTGGTGGTTAGGTCTGGACTAATAATTTTCCAGCTCATTCCCTTGTTGGTAGTTTTGTGTACAAATTGACTGCCAACATATACTGCTCCTCTTTCGTGAACCGATAAGGTCATGGGGAAATTCCAATGCCATCTATACTTCACATCTGCAGGAGCCCACCCATAGGCAGTTTCAGGCCATACACGCACATCATGGCTATAGCCAGTTTTTGTATCGGTGATATCCAATCCACCATCATAACACCCAGACCATACAATGGAATTATCAAAAGGATCGGGTTGTGCAAATCCACTTTCGCATCCGCCAACTTGTCTCCATTGACCAATCGGAATAGAACCTTGCATACTGATAGCTGCTGTGTGATATGAGCTTCCATCTTGTCTGTTTCCCATAATGTTGTATGGAACCGCATTGTCAACTGCCACATGATACATCTGAGCAATTGGCAAATTGATATTTCGCCAGGTTTTCCCTCCATTGAAAGTCATGTTCATACAACCATCATGTGCTACCATGATACGATTAGCATCTTTTGGATCAAACCATATATCGTGATTATCACCTCCTGGATTATAGTTTCCATGACCATTGAACGTTTTACCTCCATCTTTTGATTCCATGATGGTAACACTGATCGTATAGATTTTATTTTCATCCTGAGACGAAACCCGCAAACGCGTGTAATATGGTCCGCGCTGTGCAAGAGAGTGGCTTTGAAACATCATTTTCCAAGACTCCCCTCCGTCAACCGATTTATACAAGGCTGGCGACTTGTCCTCTACCAACGCATATACAGTGGAGGGATTGCTTTGCGCAAGATCAATAGAAGTCTTACCAATACTATGAGAACCACCACCAGGTAAACCATTTTCCATTTTCTTCCATGTTTTTCCTCCATCAGAAGTTTTATAAAAACCACTTCCTGGTCCACCACTTTTTAAATTCCATGTTTTCATTTCTACTTGCCACATACCGGCAAATAATTCTTCGGGGTTGGATTGATTCAAAACCAAATCACTGCAACCAGTATTCTCATCCACAAACAAAATCCTCTTCCAAGTAACTCCTCCATCGATGGTCTTGAAAACTCCCCGCTCCTGTTGGGGTCCACCGGTATGACCCAGTGCAGCCACATATACGATATTGGGATTAGTTGGATGAATAAGCACTCTTGAGATACGGACCGTTTCTTTCAATCCCATATTCTTCCATGTCTTTCCGCCATCAACAGATTTATATACGCCGTTCCCGTTTGCGTGAGCGGGACGAATAATAAAGGTTTCTCCTGTTCCTGCCCATACTTGTTTTGGATCCGACATCGATACTGCCAACGCCCCAATTGAGGAATTATCCATTTCATCAAACACGGGTTTCCAATTGATCCCTCCGTCTTCGGTTTTAAAAATACCGCCGGAGGCGGCTCCTACATAGGAAACCATTGGATTACCGGCTTCGCCAGCTACTGCAATCGTGCGGTTCCCATCTGGGCCAATGAATCGGAACTTTAAAGCTGAAAAGTCTTGTGATTGTGCAATGGATGAAAGAGCAAGTAAGAAGACCAGGAAGCTTTTTGTTGGATGAAACTTTTTCATACTAATCACTTTTAAATAGATATAGGAAGTTAAACAAAATAAGAATATACCATTTGAAAATGCTTTGATGAAAAGCAAATAACTTTATGCATATCAAAACATTCATATGAGAAAGATTCAATACATCATTGCCATTTTTAGTTTTTTCATTAGTCTTCAAGTGGTCAACGCTCAATCAAAATATGTTATTACAGCAGACAGATTATTCGATGGTGTTGAAATACATAACAACTGGGCAGTAGTTACGGAAGGGAATAAAATAGTAGCTGTAGGGCCAAAAGATCAAATCAAAATTCCGGAAGGTGCAACAAAAATCAATTACGGAGACGCAACCATCACACCTGGTTTGATTGAAGGGCACTCACATTTATTATTATACCCATACAATGTCACTGACTGGGATACACAGGTATTAAAAGAAACGGACTCGTATAGAACAGCGCGTGCAACGGTGCATGCAAAGAATACATTGTTGGCTGGATTCACCACGGCAAGAGATCTTGGCACCGAAGGAGCAGGCTACTCAGATGTTGCTATAAAACGTGCAATCAATGAAGGAATTATAATTGGCCCCCGATTAATGGTGGCAGGTAGAGCAATCGTTTCAACAGGTTCGTATGGACCAAAGGGCTATGACAATGATCAGCAAATTATGCTCGGTGCAGAACCTGCAGATGGAAATGATTTGATTAGAGTAGTAAGAGACCAAATCGGAAAGGGTGCTGATTTTATAAAGATTTATGCAGACTACAGATGGGGTGTAAACGGTGAAGACAGGCCGTCATTTACATTAGACGAATTAAAATTGATCAACGAAGTAACCAGAAGCAGTGGTAGAGTGATGGTATGTCACGCAAAATCGAAAGAGGCCATAAGAAGAGCAGTATTGGCAGGAGCAGAAACAATCGAACACGGAGATTTTATCGATGTAGAATTAGGTAAACTCATGAAAGAGCACAATGTTACCTATATACCAACTGTTGCGGCAGTCGATGTGATATCTCAATACAGAGGTTGGAAAAAAGGTGTAATGGATCCGCCTGCAAACGTGTTGAACAAGAGAAAAAGTTTTAAAGAAGCAATTGCATCGGGTGTATCGATTGGAATGGGCGGTGATGTGGGAGTGTATCCTCACGGAGAAAATGTGTTGGAAATGGAGTTGATGGTAGAATACGGCATGCAGCCCTTTGATGTATTGAAAGCAGCTACCAGTGTCAATTCCAGGGCCTTTCATCTTGATGACAGATTGGGATTTTTGAAACCAGGATTTATTTCTGATGTGGTAGTAGTTGCTGGAGATCCGAGTAAAAATATTTCAGCTATTCGAAATGTTTTGTATGTAATGAAGGAAGGAGTGATCTACAAACAAGTAAAATAAATATCAATGATCACGGCACCGACCCTCAAATTTTTAAAAGCGCTCAAGAGAAACAATAATAAAGAATGGTTCGATGCCAACCGAAGTGCATACGAAAATGCAAAGAATGAATTTTTAATTCAGGTTGGTGAAATCATAGATCAATTGAAATCAATAGATCCAACATTGGAAAATTTAACGCCTAAAAACTGTGTATTCCGTATCAACAGGGATGTACGTTTTTCTTCCAATAAAGAGCCTTACAAGACCAACTTCGGTGCAAGTTTTAGCAAGGGTGGTAAGAAAATTGAAAGCGCGGGTTATTATTTTCATCTAGAGCCAGGGAATATTTTTTTAGGAGGGGGCTGCTGGATGCCTGAATCGGCAACACTCAAGAATATCAGAATGGAGATTGATTATAATTTTGATGAATTCAAATCAATTCTTCAAAACAAGTCTTTCAAAAAATACTTCGACGGTTTAAACGACGAAGCAAAATTAAGCAGACCCCCCAGGAATTACGATGAAAGCAATCCAGCCATAGAATTCATCAAGCTCAAGAGTTTTACTGCACTTGTTTCAATGGATGATGAGGATGTATTGAATAAAAATTTAACATCCAACATAATAAACCATTTCAAGGCAATTAAACCATTCATAGATTTTCTAAATAAAGCAATCGATTAATATGAAAGTAATCATAACAGGTGCCACAGGCATGGTGGGGGAAGGTGTTTTGTTAGAGTGTCTTCAAAATGAACACGTTTCCGAAGTATTATTATTGAGCAGAAAACACTATGCGTTGCAGCATCCAAAACTGAAAGAGGTTATAGTGAATGATTTTATGCAACTTGATTCCATTCATGATTCACTGGAACACTACGATGCATGCTTTTTTTGTGCAGGCATCAGCTCAGTTGGGTTGAAAGAAGATGTATACCGACATATAACGTATGATAGCACCATGAATGTTGCCAAAACATTGTCATCGATCAATCCATCGATGACGTTCATTTACGTTTCCGGTTCAGGAACAGACAGCAGCGAGAAAGGGAAATTGATGTGGGCACGAGTGAAGGGCAAGACAGAGAATGATTTGATGAAGCTGCCGTTCAAGCGCGTATATGCATTCAGGCCTGGGATGATGAGGTCAACACCTGGACAGAAAAACGTGAACCGAGCTTTTAAAATAATCGATGCCCTCTATCCGCTGATGAACTTTTTATTTCCTGCATTTGTGAGTACCCTCCAGGAAGTAGCCGTTGCGATGATAAAAATTGTCCTAACTCCTTATAAATCAAATACAATCGAAGTCAGAGACGTCAAGTTAATTTGCACACAATAATAATTAACAGTTGAAATGCTATATCTTTTTTGACGTAAATTCAATGAACAATCATAGTAATGGGCGCATCAGAAAAGCTTCTCAATACTTTTGCTGGTTTAGATTCCTACAAAGGAGAATGGAGTCCGACAGTGGTAAGACATCTAGTAAAGCGTACGTTATTCGGAGCTACAAAAAAGGATATTGAATATTTTTTACGCATGGGCTTTGAAGCATCTATCAATGAGCTTCTAGCAACCAACTATCCAGAACCAACTCCGCCAATCAAAGATTATAACCCCTCTGCATCTGCTGCACCTGACAGCACCATAACAACCGGACAAACATGGGTAAATGATACTTCATTGGATGGAACACTCGCATTTCTAAGACGATCTTCCTTCAAAAAATGGTGGGTCGGTCGAATGATTAACCAGGAAAGAACGATCATAGAAAAGATGACTCTCTTCTGGCACAATCATTTCGCAACAGAAACAAATGACGTGTCTATAGCTCAATACGTATACAGACATCATAAATTATTGCGGTCAAATGCATTGGGAAATTTTCGTGTTTTATTGAAAAAGGTTTCACTTGACCCCGCAATGCTGATTTATTTAAACGGTCAGAACAACAATAAAACGGCTCCAGATGAAAACTATGCCAGAGAATTACAGGAGCTATTTGTAATAGGCAAGGGTGCAAATGCCGCATTCACGGAAGACGACGTAAAGTCTGCTGCAAAAATTTTAACCGGCTGGAGAAATAATAATACAAAACTTGAACCATACTTCGATCTTACCAGACATGATGTAACGAACAAATCATTTTCAGCTTTTTACGGAAACAAAACCATCAATGGTGTAAACAGTGTAAATGGTGGAGAAATCGAATTAGACAGTCTCATTGAAATGCTGCTTTCCCAGAAAGAAGCAGCGTTATTTATTTGCCGAAAATTATATACCTGGTTTGTATACTACAAGATTACTCCAGAAATTGAAAGTGCCATCATTGAGCCTCTTGCAGATATATTTAGAAAAAATAACTTTGAAATCCTACCTGTTGTAAAAGCATTGATCAGCAGTGAGCATTTTTTTGATAGCACAAACAGAGGTTGCCAAATCAAGAGCCCAGTTGACTTAATCATAGGACTAACAAGAGAGATGGAAATAAAATTTCCATCATCCGATCAATTTGCAATTAATTATACTTTGTGGAATCAGTTACTGAGTTATTTATCATCATCACAACAGGATATCGGTGATCCTCCAGATGTAAGCGGGTGGAAGGCATACTACCAGGCGCCTTTGTTTTATGGAAATTGGATCAATACCGATACAATGCCGAAGAGATTGCAATATTCACAGAACCTTATCACCCCGGGGTATACAGCAAGTGGATTTAAAATGATTGTTCCTGCAATTGAATATGCAAAAAGCTTTCAGCGTCCTGAAGACCCGAATAAGTTATTGGAAGATATATGTAGCCATTTACTGGGTATGGATATTTCAAGTGCTCACAAAGTGCAAATCAAAAAAGATATTTTGCTATCTGGGCAAATCGATGATCATTACTGGACCAATGCATGGGACACATATATCAATGCACCCGGTAATACATCGAATACAAATTATGTAAACACAGCATTGATAAACTTATTAAAATACATCATCAATCTTCCGGAGTACCAACTCTGCTAAAAATGAATAGAAGGAAATTCATATATAATTATTTGCCAGCAGGATTTATGGTGCCTTCCTTCATGAACGGCTTAGGTATTAAAGCGTTTGATGCAGGACATACCATGTTAAATAATTTGTTGTTGCCAGGTGCTGAAAACGACAGGGTATTGGTACTTGTGCAACTCACCGGGGGGAACGATGGCTTGAACACAGTTATTCCACTTGAGTATTACAGCAACTACGTCAATGCAAGAAAAAATATAAAAATTGAAGAAGCGTCTGTGCTGAGATTAGGAAATATCCAGCAGGTGGGTTTGCATCCCTCTATGAAGGGACTTCAACAACTATATAATGATCAAAAACTTTCAATAGTTCAATCTGTTGGATACCCGCAACCAAATTTCTCTCATTTCAGAGCAACCGATATTTGGATGAGCGCCTCTTCGAGTAATGAATTTCTGAATACTGGTTGGTTAGGAAGATTATTGGATGAAACATATCCTGGTTTTCCCAATGGATACCCTAACAATGGGATGCCAGATCCGTTGGCAATACAAATCGGCTCTATTACATCATTATCGCTTCAAGGACCATCACAACCGATGGGGATGAGTATTTCAAATACCACTAACTATTACAATTTCTTCAATAACCAGATTGATCCAGCACCGGCAACCAATGCAGGAAGAGAACTTACTTATGTTCGTGAAATAGCAAAACAAACCCAGAAGTATGGTGATGTTATTAAAACTGCTAGTTCAAAAGTTACTCAACAATCTCCTTATCCAACTGGTAATAGCCTGGCTGATCAATTAAAAATTGTATCGCGATTAATTAAAGGAGGACTTAAAACTAAAATCTATTTAGTGAGCTTTGGTGGATTTGATACGCATTCATCTCAAGTAGTAACAACTGATACCAGCACTGGCTCACATGCCAATTTATTAAAGTCGGTGAGTGATGCAATCAAAGCATTTCAAGATGATCTTAAATTTTTAGGAATTGAAGACCGTGTGATGGGTATGACTTTTTCTGAATTTGGAAGAAGAATTCTAAGCAACGGTTCAAATGGAACAGATCATGGTGCCGCAGCACCGTTATTCATCTTTGGAAGCAAAGTAAATCCTGGCGTATTGGGCAAAACGCCTCTGATACCAACAACAGCAAGTGTCAGTGATAATATTCCCTATCAATACGATTTCAGAAGTATTTATGCCAGTTTACTTTCCAATTGGCTATGTGTGAATTCTGCTACTTTAAATAAAGTTATGTTGAAAAATTTTCAGGATTTGCCACTGACTAAATTGGGTACATGCTCTGTCTTGAACCCAGTTGGAAATACAGAGCAATATGTAAATATTTATCCAAACCCATTTCATGGAAATATTTCCATACAATTTAAAACAGAAGGCGGACACACTCTATTGCAAATAATGGATGGTTCTGGAAGATTGATCAAAGTAATAACTGAGGGAAACTTTGATAAAGGCACGTATAAAGCATCGTTTGATGGCAACTTCTTACCGGCAGGTGTTTATTACATCAGGCTTCAAAATCAATTGATACAAGAGGTAAAGTCGGCAATAAAGTATTAATGAAAACTGATTAAATCATTGCATCATAGAGTATCTCTACAGTATGCAAGGCACGCACTCCTGTTCCGTCTTTAATTTGATGTCTGCAACTGGTACCAGGTGCAGCAACGGTACAAGAGTTGTGGTTGTTTCGTACGCTAGGGAATAAGACCAATTCACCTATTTTCATCGACACATCGTAATGCTCTTTCTCGTATCCAAAAGACCCAGCCATGCCACAACAACCAGAAGGAATGGTTGATACAGAGAAATTTGTTGGCAGTGATAAAACTTTTACAGAATCGGCTACAGAACCCACTGCCTTTTGCTGACAATGTCCATGCAACATGATATTTTTTTCTATTGTCGTAAAACTCGCTGAAGTGATATTCCCTCTATCAATTTCTTTTGCTAAAAATTCATCTATAAAAAATACATTTTTTGCCAACTGCGTCGCTGCGGCATGATTTTCGTCTGTTGCTAAATCTGGATACTCATCTCTAAAAGTGAGAATAGCAGATGGCTCCAGGCCTATCAGAGGTATTGAGTCGCTGATATGTGCAGAAAACAATTCTATATTTTTATTTGCAATTACTTTTGCTTTCCGAATCAATCCTTTCGATAACCAGGTTCGTCCACTTTCTTCGTGTTGGATAATTTTCACCATGTATCCCAGCTGTGTTAAAAGTTTTACAGCCTTGATACCAATTTCTGCATCGTTGTAATTGGTAAACTCATCGCAAAAGAGATAAACGACCTTATCTGATTGAGTTAGTAAAGCATTTTTATTTTTTCTGTACCAACTTTTCAATGTCTGGTAAGAAACGGTTGGCATTGAACGCTTCAAGGCAAAACCAGATAGTACTTTGATAATTGAGCCAGTAATAGCATTCTTAACAAGAAAATTATAGATGCCGGGAACCAAAGAACCAATGTATGCGGCTTTTGTGAAATTTGCGATCAGACGTGCCCTGAATGGCACACCATTGGCATCGTAGTAATGTTGCAAAAACTCCGCCTTCAACTTTGCCATGTCTACATTGGAAGGACATTCTCTCTTACACGCTTTACAGCTCAGACATAAACTCATCACATCATAAATTTCTTTATGATCAAAACGATTTTCTTTAGATGAATTGGTAAGGTATTCCCTCAAAATATTTGCGCGAGCGCGTGTAGTATCCTTCTCATCGCGCGTCGCCATATAAGAAGGACACATGGTTCCACCCGACAGATGGGTCTTCCTGCAATCTCCTGAACCGTTGCACTGCTCTGCATGTTGGAGAATGTTTTGTTGATGAAAGCGAAAAATTGTTTTGAACTCAGGAGTAAAATGCCCGGGAACATACCGCAACATGGAATTCATGGAGGGTGTATCAACAATTTTGTTTGGATTAAAAATATGTTGGGGATCCCAAATATGTTTGATTTCCTTTAGTAATTGATAATTCTTCTCACCAATCATTTGTTGTATAAATTCTCCACGCAACCTTCCATCTCCGTGTTCTCCGCTCAAGGAGCCCTTATACTTTTTTACAAGAGTAGCTACTTCTTCTGCAATCGTTCTAAAAAGTCGATTGCCTTCCTCTGTCTTTAAATTTATAATGGGACGAAGATGTAATTCACCTGAACCGGCATGCGCATAATGTACAGAATACAAACCATGCTTTTTTAAAATTCCATTGAATTCTGCAATATAGGCTGGAAGGTCCTCCACATCTACTGCTGTGTCTTCGATTACAGGCACTGCCTTTTCATCTCCTGGGAGATTACTTAATAATCCTAAACCTGCTTTTCGAAGTGTCCAAATTCGTTTTGTATCAGCACCAAATAGAACAGGAAAATGATAGCCCAAACCGGCTGATCGCATCTCTGCTTCTACTTTTTGTGTGACTTCGATAATCTCTTCTTTTGTATCCCGACAAAACTCAATGACCAAAATAGCACCTGGATCTCCTTGAACAAAAAATCGATTCTTACTTTGTTCAATATTTTCTTTGGTGCAATCCAATATATAGCTATCAATCAATTCACTCGCACTGGGCTTGTACTTCAAACCAATTAAATTGGCCCGGAGGGATTCATCAATCGTATTGAAATGAACACACAACAACCCCGTTTCTTTTGGTGGAAGATCCACCACATTCAATTTGATTTCTGTAATAAAAGCGAGTGTTCCTTCGGAACCTGCAATCAAAGAACAAAAATTAAAATCATTTCCTCCTACTTTAAAAGGTGCCATCTCAATCAGCAGGTCAATGGCATAGCCTGTATTTCTTCTTTCTACTGTAGGCTTTGGAAATTCTTTTCTGATTTCTTCCTGGTTCTCGTAATTACCAAGTAGTGAACGAACAGATTTATAAATAGACCCTTCCAGAGAATTCAATTCGCACTTAGCATGAAATTCATCGAGAGTCAACGCTTTGAAAACAACTTCAGATCCATCACTTAACAATGCGTTTACCTCTAACAGGTGCTCTCGAGTACTTCTATAGACAACAGAGTTCGATCCACAAGAATTATTCCCCACCATACCACCAATCATTGCACGGTTAGCAGTGGAAGTTTCAGGTCCAAAAAATAATCCATGAGGCTTCAGAAATAAATTAAGCTCGTCGCGTATGACACCTGGTTGAACTCTTATCCATCTTTCCTCCTTATTAAACTCGAGTATTTGAGTGAAATTTTTTGATACATCTACTACAATTCCATTGCCCACAACTTGTCCGGCCAATGAAGTACCAGCTGTCCTGGGGATCAAAGAAGTTTTCTCATTTTTTGCAAAAGCGATAAGTTTCTTTAGATCTTCGACCGTTGAAGGAATGGCAACTGCCAGGGGCATTTCACGATAGGCAGATGCGTCGGTTGCATAAAGGGTTCTGATGGTATCATCAAGAAATAATGTACCATCGAGTTGTGTAGAAAGCAATTGCAGCCTCTCCTTCATGAACGCGGGTTGAGGCTGCAAAATTACCAATAATATAGATGTAGTGAAGTGTCTTTATTTTACTTCCAAGATGCCACGCTTCAAGGGAGAGTTTTCACCTCCAACAATATTCTGAAGTCCAGGCGCCAATGCAGTAATCAATGTTTCTTGAGAGAATGTTTTTACATTTTTGGGTTCGATTTTTTTACCCTCTCTGGCCTCTTCTTGCTCTTCTTCTGTCAATTGTGCAACTGTTGATGTTACGATCAACTTGAAGGGAACAGGTGCAGAAATTTTTGAACTCAATATTAGATTTGAGGCAGGTCCTCTTTGTTCTCCCTCGGTTTTAAATAAGGTCTCTATTACTTTACCGGTAGTATCTGCCACTTCTACTGTAAGCACTCCATTCATAGCGTCTTCGGTTTTTTGTAAAATCAACGTCACAGCTTGTCCATTGGCAGAATCCAATGTACTAGCTTCTTTAAAGTTGACACTGGCAGCAGGCTTCGCTCCCTGTTTTTTTGCAAATATTCTTCCGAATTCGGCAACTGGTTCCAACACCTCTGTAACAGAAAGCACAAGTATAACACCAACAATCAATGAAGCAGTTAGTAACTCTTTTTTTATAGATCCAGAAACCTTGTCTTTTGAATATGCTTTCAAGGAACCCCAATTGTTCACAATATGAAAAATTGCAATACTAATGAACAATAGTCCGAATATGGTATGCGTCATTTCAACAACATGTGGTTTCTGCTTGAGCCACATTAAAATTCCGGAAATGCCTAGAAAAAAGAATGCGCCGGCAACTACCAAACTGATTAAATTTTTGTTCTTTTTCATGTCGATTTTTTGATAAATAAATGTAAGAAATATATGAATGATTTAAATAAGACTAATTCCATTGAATAGCAAAATAAGTAGCAGGTCTATTGGCGATGTTAGTAATATTGTGTGGGATGAGCGACTCCACCCATGCTGCACCACCATTGGTAATCGTAGATTTTTTATTCCCCAATTGCATTTCCCCAACTCCATCAATCATTAATATAATCTCTTCGTTTACATGTGTGTGAGGATCATGACTTTTCAATCCTGGATTCAAGGTTGTAATATGAATATCAAATCGGTTCATTGTCACAGTCTTTCTATCAAATAATTGACGTACACCTCCTTTATCATGTGGTTTGAACACCATATCATTCCAGTTCATTGCGAAAGACGGTCCCGCTTGCTGACCTCGTTGCAGATTTCTTCCTTCAGCATTTAAATGCATTTCATAAATGGCAGCATCGTCTTTATTATTATTGATAAAACTCACTTCATCGCCTGGGAGTACAAAAACTACCGAACCCTTATCGAGTGTATACTCCTTTTTATTAAGCAGTAAAACAACAGGCCCTTCTTTAATAATAAAAAATAATTCATCCCCATCAACAGCAGTAGTATATCTGTACTTCTTCTTGCTTTTTAAAAAATTCAATGACAGCGATTGCTTAGATAATACAGCTCCCGCACCATTGAACAGTGGAAATACTTTTTCACTGGCAGTAGACGGAATGGAATATACAGCAGTCTCAATGCGTGCTTGCTGGGCGTGCCCGAAGAAGAGTATAGCTTGAAAGCAACAAAAGAGGATGTACTTTTTCATCGATTTGTTTTTCGTATGACAATATCCCATTTTTTTCCTCCATACACCAACGAATCAATCACTTCAAACCCTGCCTTTGCATGGGCTTTTAAAGATCGATGATTATCACAATCAACATCCGTTGCCATATAATCGTATTGGTCTTTTACAGCATCTGCAAAATGATCGTACATCCTTGTTACCAAATCCTGCCCCCTGTATTCTTTTCCTACACAAAGCTGGCCAACCACAACGTAATCAGTGTCTCGCAATAATTTTCCTTCGTAGGTACAACGATCAATATTATCAAAGAGGTCTTTCAGCAAATCATGACCGGTTCTCACATCCTTTGTTGTTATCATTGCATATCCAGCAACAACTTCTTGATCCTTAGCAATAACTGACGGGAAAACTGCATTCATTTCTTTCAAGTATTCAAGCGTATACGAAGCAGTTAAAAAACCCTGACTCGCTGCTTCTTGATCTGTTAGATGCCGACGCAGGTTTTTTTCTTGCAAATTTTTAATTTGTAAGATCTCCTCTTCGGAACTTACGAGTTTGATTTCAATCATAGATCAATAAAATTAGGGTTTTCACTCGAAATCGTTTTAGAAGTTAGTGGCAAAGAAAAAGGTGTTTTCAAATACATTTACAATCACAATTATCCCCGATGAAACAGCTTTCTACCTGTATTTGCTTGCTCTTGATGTTTATATGTATGGCTTCATTTGCACAAACAAAAATCAGTAGTCAACCAAAACTGGGTATTAGATCCGTACAAATTTTGAATGTCGATAACCTACAATTCAAAGATTTAAATAAAAATGGAAAGCTCGATCCCTACGAAGATTGGAGATTACCTTACGGAACAAGAAGCAAAGATCTTTTATCTAAAATGAGCATTGAAGAAAAAGTTGGCTTCATGCTAATCAGCACAACAAGAATGAAAAATGATTGGTCGTTCGAAGCTCCCAAAGGGAAAGACCCCATTGCAAGTGGCTTCAACGAAGAGGACCTGGTGCAAAGCATGAATATGTTTACCAAAAAGCCTTTACCTGTTGCAATGACCATGGCGGCGGGAACCACCAAAGGAGTTACGCAATCACATCTTCGTCATTTTATTTTAAGAGCAAACGTATCTGCTAGAACAACAGCAGAATGGGCAAATAATTTGCAGGCGCTCTGCGAGCAAGATGGTTTGGGCATCCCAGCTATCATTGCCTCCAACCCCAGAAATCATATTACCAAAGATGCTTCTGTTGGATTGAGTGTTGGTACCACTACCTTTTCGACCTGGCCGGGTGAATTAGGATTGTCAGCAACAAGAGATTTGAAATTGATTCGATCCTTTGCTGAAATAGCCCGACAAGAATGGGCGGCTGTGGGATTGAGAAAAGGATACATGTACATGGCCGACCTTTCTACAGAACCTCGCTGGCAGAGAATAGAAGGAACATTCGGAGAAAATGCAGAATGGGTAGCAAAAATGATGCGTGAAATTGTGTGGGGCTTTCAAGGAACCAAACTATCCTCCACCTCTATTGCACTCACCACCAAACATTTCCCTGGCGGTGGAGCCGGAGTAGGAGGACAAGATCCGCATTTTGATTGGGGAAAATACGAACACTTCCCTGGTAAAATGTTTCAAAATAATTTAATTCCTTTCAAGGCTGCCATCCAGGCAGGAACCTCCGCTATCATGCCTTATTACTCAATTCCATTGGATACGAAATACGAACAGATTGCTTACGCCTATAACAAGCCTGTTATTACTGGATTGCTTCGTGACAGTTTGGGATTCAAAGGTATCATCAACTCAGATACCGGTCCCATTGAAATGATGCCATGGGGTGCAGAAACCCTCACCATCAAGGAACGGTATAAAAGAACACTCGAAGCAGGTGTGAATTTATATTCTGGATCAGCAGATCCTACACCACTTTTGGAAACGGTCAAATCAGGAATGGTAGATATGAAACTGATTGATACATCTGTCTATAAATTACTCATGGAAAAGTTTGAGTTGGGACTGTTTGAAAACCCTTATGTAGATGTTGAAAATGCCGAGAAAGTTGTAGGCAACAAATCATTTCAGGATAAAGCAGATCAGGCGATGAGAAAATCAATCGTACTGCTTAGAAACGAAAAAGATTTTTTACCTCTACAATCAAAAACCAAGGTATATTTTGAATCGTATTTTCAAAGAAGAGGTGCAAAGTCACCAAGCACCGTTTTCGATAATAAACAACTTCCTTCTACTCTACAATTGGTATCGACACCCGAAGAGGCCGATGTAATTTTAGTTTGGATTACTCCTGGATCTCAATCATTATTTGATGCTAACGGCTCTCCCCTTTATCTTTCGCTTTCAAAAAATGCAGTAGACGTTCAATATATCAATCAATTGACTGCAAAGAAACCTACCATCCTTGCCATTAATTATACCAATCCATGGGTTATTGATGAAATATACAATGACAAAGCCAAAGGGAATATTCGTGGAGTAGTGGCAACATTTGGAACAAAGCCAGATGCAGTGTTGGATATCATTACCGGCGCTGCTCGTCCATCAGGAAAAATGCCTTTCACGACACCTATATCTGAAGAACAAGTACAGAAGCAGCTTTCAGACGTTCCTGGCTACTTAAAAGGAAAACAATACGGGCTCTTTTGGTACGACGAAGGATTGACATATAAAAAATAATGCAAGAAAAGATCTGGCAGAATAAGAACTACTTCTTACTACAAGATTAATTTCCTATTTTGTATGTACTCGTCATTTCACAATTGAGTACAATGAAAAAAATCATTACCAACCTTACGTTTTGGGTATTGCTGGCCATTCTCTCCGGTGCATTGCTAGGACATTTTTCTCCCGCCAACGGAATAGCCATGCAACCTCTTGGAAAATATTTCATTGATATTGTAAAACTTTTTATCAACCCAATCATCTTCATCACAATTTCGTTGGGCATCAGCGGAATGAATGATTTAAAAAAAGTGGGAAGAGTAGGCGGGAAGGCTATTCTCTATTTTGAAATTGTAACTACACTTGCCTTGATTATTGGAATAGTAGTAGCATACTATATACAACCCGGCGTTGGTGTAAATACAACCAATATTGAAGGTGGAGATATCAGTAAATTCACAGAAGGTGCTAAAAAATTTTCTTGGGTAAAATTTTTCAAAGACAACGCTACCATTCAAGTGCTGGTGGCATCCATTCTGTTTGGAATTATTTTGAGTAAACTGAAAAATGCATCTGCGATTACGGACCCACTGAAATTTATTTCAAAATATATTTTTAAGGCATTGCATATCGTCATGCTTTTCGCACCCATAGGAGCTTTCGGAGGAATGGCCTTCACCATTGGTAAGTATGGCATTGCAACACTGATTCCATTGGGCAAATTGATGCTCACTGTTTACATCACCATGGGAGTATTTGTATTTGTGGTCTTGGGATTGATTCTCCGTTTTTATAAGATCAGCATTTTTAAATTTTTGAATTATATAAAAGAAGAGTTACTAATTGTATTGGGAACCTCTTCCTCAGAAGCAGCACTTCCATCTTTAATGGAAAAATTAGAAAAAATGGGATGTGCTAAGCCGGTAGTTGGTTTGGTAGTACCCGCAGGATATTCTTTTAACCTGGATGGAACAACCATCTATCTATCGATGGCAGTGATTTTTCTTTCACAGGTATTCAATGTGAACTTAACACTTTCGGAAATGCTCACCATTGTGGGAGTATTGATGATTACCTCTAAGGGAGCAGCAGGTGTTACTGGAAGTGGTTTCGTTGTATTGGCTTCTACCCTCACTGCGATTAAAGTGATCCCCATTGAGGGATTGGCATTACTGCTGGGTGTAGACCGATTCATGTCGGAAGCAAGAGCAATCACCAATTTTATTGGAAATGGCGTTGCAACTGTTTTCCTGGCTAATCAAGAAAAGGCATTTGACAGAAATATGATGGAAGCTGCTTTGTCAAATGAAGTATACGAATACGATGTCAAAAAAGAAATCTAATCAAACCTTGATCAGGTAATCTGCTGCATATGTAATCATCGGATCCATTGTTTTATAACGGACTTTGTATCCCATGCCTTCAACCATACCAACCGCTTGACGAAAAACTTCGTTGGATTTATATCGAGGATCCGGATTGAGATCAATATCAATCCAAACAGGTTTAGGTAATCCGTTTGCACCCATCATCTCAGCTGTTTCAATGGCATTCCATACTTCAGTAAGTAATCTGGTGGAGCGAACCAATTCTTTAGAAGCCTTCCATCGTCTGTAAAGGACATGTGCTCCTTTGCCCTGACGATACATGGCAATGACGATTGCATAAATAGTACTCTCAGCATAATTCTGAGAATCGCATCCGATCATGATTTCTGTTTCAGGAAATGTAAGAAGATAGTCTTTCAAGTACGCAATGAAGTCAACTTCTGCGCTTGAATGCATTTTACGGAAAAGAGATTTCTGTTCCATGTTTCAAACTCTCTACAAGCTACTACTATATAGGATTTTCAGATGCACAAATTATGCACAGAC
Source organism: Chitinophagales bacterium (assembly GCA_030832645.1). Taxonomy (GTDB): domain Bacteria; phylum Bacteroidota; class Bacteroidia; order Chitinophagales; family Chitinophagaceae; genus Pollutibacter. The sequence goes on from JAURIR010000004.1 coordinate 56,656, forward strand.
AGTTGGTGCAATTACTTTTTAGCAGCTTCCGCCATTAGATCCCTGATCACCACCGAGGCAGCAACAGCACCGAATACGGCAGGTAAATAAGAGATGGTGCCATAAGCGGATTTTTTGTAATTTTTCCCATCCGTCAACATCAAACTTTCCTTGATGGGCTTCTCGGGAGAAAAAACCACTTTGATTCCCCTGAAAATTCCTGCTGATTTTAAATTTTTTCGAACCTGTTGTGCAAAGGGACAATTGTATGTTTTTGAAATATCTACTACCTGAAGTTGTGTAGGATCCAATTTGGCTCCCGCTCCCATGCTGCTCACTACCCTGATCTTTGCAGCATGCGCCAGTTTTAAAAAGGTAATCTTTGGTGTAATGCTGTCAATCGCATCAATGATATAATGAGGCATGTGCTTCAATTGTTCCTCCACCATCTCCGGATTCACAAACGAGCGTACCACAGATAATTCCAATTCTGGATTGATCGCTTTTAGTCGCTCTGCCATTATCAACGCCTTGGATTCACCATGGTTGGTAGACAAAGCCGGCAATTGACGATTTCTGTTGGAGGGATCTACTACATCTCCATCAATGATGGTCATTTTTCCTATTCCAGAGCGTGCAATAAATTCTGCGGCGTACGATCCTACTCCACCCAATCCAACTACCATTACATGCTGACGAGTAAGATGTTTTAATTTTTCCTCCCCGATTAAAAGTTGCGTACGAGTCAACCAAGTCAAATCCTGCATGGTAACAAAGTAAGAAATAAATAAATTACGATCAATGTTTAAACTGTAACTTTGCTAACTCTCAGCGGTGTTTTAATTCGCCACACGAAACATACATTTTTATCACCTAATAATAGTATATGGCATCTTCAGGCAAAGGTTTCCCCAAAAAGGCAGTTATTCTCGTATTGGTATTGCTGATTGGAGGATATTTCGGATTCAAGAAAATCTATTTCTCCTTAACACACGAAACAACCGACAATGCACAAATTGAAACCAGCATTGTTCCCGTTTTACCCCGCATCGCAGGATATGTAAAAACAGTTTTTGTGAAGGATTACGATTCGGTAAAACAAGGACAACTTTTGGTTGAGTTGGACGATGCAGAATTACAATCACAGTTGATAGAAGCAGAAGCAGATCTTCAGCAAACCAAATCAGACGTTATTAATGCGAAGGCAACACTGCAAAATGCAGTATCTACGGTTGAAGTAGCAAAAGGAAATATCAGTTTGAACGAAGTAAGAAGAAAAAAGGCTGCCGATGACAACGAAAGAGACCAAAAGCTTTTGGCAGATGGTGCGGTTACAAGAAAAATCGCTGAAGACAGCAAGTTCAATCTGGAAACAAGTAACCAGCTGTTAACCAACAGTAAAACAGAATACAAAGCTGCATTATCCCGCATCGATATGCTGAAGGCCAATATTCAAAAAGCAGAAGAGGCCGTAAAAATAAGAGAAGCAAGACTACAACAACTTCAACTAAAAATTGGGTATACGAAAATAACAGCTCCTACCACTGGTAGAATTGGCAGAAAGAGTATATCAGACGGACAATATGTGCAGGCAGGTTCTCCGCTCTTTTCAATTGTCAACGATACCACCTATTGGATTGTTGCAAACTTCAAAGAAAATCAAATTGAGAGTCTGACGCCTGGTAAAAAAGTAGATGTAAGAATCGATGCCTATCCCAGCAAAAAAGTAACAGGTACAATTCTTAGTCTGAGCGAAGCAACCGGGGCAAAGTTTGCGATCCTTCCGCCTGATAATTCAAGTGGAAACTTTGTAAAAGTTACACAACGCATCCCCATCAAAATAGCGATCGACAATGTTCAACAATACCACGATCTTCTCAAAGCGGGTATGAGTGTTTACATCGTAGCAGAAAAGTAAAAGCATGCCGACTCCAAAGGGTTTCGCCCGCGCCATCA
>JAURIR010000050.1 GCA_030832645.1 Chitinophagales bacterium
CAAGGGTTGATGCTTTTCTAATCGCTTCTCCCATTCGGTAGATGCCAGATGCAGGAAATCAGGGTGAATAAACTTCTCGAATTCTTGCGGACTTTCGATCCCCTCTAATCCCATTCCATAAAATTCCTTCGTCGCATTGTTGGAATAAATTACATGGTTATTGTGATCGGACACCCAAATCATTATAGGGATTGCATCCGTAATATTCTTAAACCGCGATTCGGTTTCTTTAATCACTTCCTCGTACAACTCGCGATTCGTAACGTTCACAATCTTGCCTAAATAGTATTCGTCTTTCAATAAAGCATCACTCCGCTTTTTTATCTCCTCCTCCAACCAAATCTTTGCATGGGTAACAGGATGTTCGATCTGGTACTTCATAGTTACAGCACCCGATTTTTCTAAAAAAATCATTTGTCGATCAAAATATCCTTGCATGGAAGGCACTACCAACGATCTTCGCTTGCTGATGGGATCTTTTTCCTGCTGAGGATCAAAGCCAAAGAACTGCTTCCAGTTGGAAGTGAAAAAATTATTTGATTTTTTATGCTTGTATGTTATGTGGTAAACAATATCGCCTTCTTCCAAAAAATTATTGAGTCGGTTGTTGATCTCCTTTAATTGCTGATAAAGATTTTCGTATTCATCCTCCACTACAGAAGAAGTATGCTCTAAAAATTTAATCTGCTTTTCATAGTCCTCTAATTGTGTACCCAACTTAGACAACACTGCAGTCATCTCAGGCGAAAGTGCTTGGGGTTGTTTACCCTTTTCGTGCAATAATTTATTAATCAGTGGATGCAACACCTATTCGTTCTTTTAAAGCAGTTACTACAATGGTTTGATTATGCAAATCACAGGTTTTTTCCGGTTTTTCCCAAGAAGAAAATTCTCCATAGGTGTAAAAGCCAGCAACAATCGTTTTTGGACTCAATGACTTTGATAATACTTCAATTTCTTCTGCCTTTCGTTGTCCCAAAATAGATTTTCTTCCCACACAATTCATCACCAACATCAAATCCGGTTCTTCAACACAAGCTGTTACTTTATTACTTGCATCCTCGGCTCTGTCAATCAGCTGATCGAGGTTGGATCGCATGAACCGAATGCTCACCCCCTCGGGTATATTCCCAGCAAAAACCATCGATCCCTTCTCTTCATCGATCGATAAAATCGTTCTTACCAGGGGCTCTCCGTTATCATTCAATATGGCAACCGGAAAAAGCAAAGCAGACCCGGGCAAATCATTCACATACTCACCTAAATATTTTTTGTACAACCCCAATGCATTGGTGCCGTCGATATCGTACAGAATATTTTTATCCGACTTTGTAACTATTCGCTCCGGACCAAAATAATTGAACCCTCGTTGTACATCAATACAAACCTGCAACATATCTCCATAAAATCCAATGAGTGCAACATTACCGCTTCGAATATCATTGTCTACTCCTACCAATGTGCTAGAAAAAAGATTTCCATCTCCGGCCATACCACCACTCACTGGTAACGTTTCGCCTAATTGAGATTTGATTCCATCCAACAAATCAGATCCATTTACTACGTGCCCATCAGAAAGAATCATCACATACCCCAGCCCTTCTTTTTTCAAACCCTTGGCCAATGCAACCCCAAAATCAAATGAGTTGCTGAAATTCTCGCAATGGTCATGTACTACACTGAATGGAGTCTGTTCCATTTTAATGGCAATCGCCAATACAGCATCTTCAATCGACTCTGTTCCAATGATTTCTCCTGCTGTAGAAGCAGAAACTATTTTTGCACCCGAAAAATGTTCATTTAATTTTTTATATACCAATGGATCCCCTAACAATGATTTCTCTGCAAAGACCAATAAAAGTTGATATTCGGCTGCAGGGAGTTGTAATTGATCAAAGCCGTCCCATTGATTTCCCCTGAAAATGATCTGATCCGTAATCATGTTGTTTGATTTTGAAGTAACAGCTTCTCATCAGGAGGTTGGATTCCTACAATGTAACGAATTCGTGAGACATAAAAAAAGGCCACGAAAGATTCGTGGCCTTTTTAAGTATTACGAGAATAGATTAGTTGTTGAAGATGTATCGGATACCAAACTGAATTTGGTAAACATCATCCAACGTCTTCGATTTCAAAAATGCATCTTTCAACAAGATAGTAGATCCATCAGGGGCAACCTGTGTTGCCAATTGATAAATTGGATTGCCGTTTGCATCTGCACTGCTGTAGATCAAAGGAGAATTGGTGGTGGATACATAACCCACACCCCAACTGTTGTTAACAAGATTGCTTGCATTGATGATATCTACTCTCAAACGAATAGTATTTGATTTACCAGACTTTCCAGTCTTTACAAAGAAATCTTGTTCAGCACTGAAATCAAAACGAGTCAACCAAGGAAACTGACCACCGTTACGAGCAGCATACTGTCCTCTGATCGTGCTGAGGTAAGGATGATTTTGAATATATGTTTCAAAAGCGGCTGCCTGTTCTGCAGCAGTAAATGTTTTACCACTCACTGTTCTGGTTAAGAACTGTGTTGTTGTGAAACTTTGTGGAACATAGATCAAATCATTGAATGTTTGACCATCACCATTCATATCAGTACTGGTTGTATACGATATCTTACCGCCGCTAGCAGAAACCATACCCAAAGAGAAAGTTGTTCCACCACCCGCAGTCTTACCGTAATTAAGCTTGTAACTAACGAAGCCCACAAAACGGTGACGAAGATCGTTGTCAGAAAATGCAGCTCTCAAGAAATTTTGTCCATAAATGCTCGGTGTATTTGCATTTACGGTGCTACCAACAGAAGAAAGGTCGTACGCTCTTCCATAAGTATAACCAAACATTCCACCCCAATTTCTAGTAATTGGTTTTTCCAACTTGGAAGTGAAAGTGAATGAATGGCCCACATTGTTATTTGTTAACACAAAAGCATTACCAATGGTAGGATTGTGAAAACGGGCCTGGGTTGCAGCTGTACCCGATAATCCAATTGCAGGGAAGATATTACGTCTATCAACACCATGATTTCTAACCGGACCTTTCAAGTTTGCATCAATATAATGCAATGCATAAAGGTTTTTGTTATAGATCAATTCCACTGTTCCGAATATACCACCAAGTATGTTGATCTTTTGATCGATCGCAATATTGGTTTTCCAGTTCATCGGGAATTTCAAATTCTGTTCGCCATAGTTTAGGTTATAGCCACGCAACAAGGTTACGTCTGTAGTAGTTGGTTTGTATACAGTTGGATTGAGTGTAAATGGATAGCTGGCTGCAGCTGTACCAGTAATGTTCATCAAACCAATATTTACACCGTTGTTACCCAACTGATTGCTGAGCAATACATACGGCATTCTAGACAAGAACAATCCAGATCCACCACGGATTTGCGTTTTCTTGTTCCCCTTTACATCCCAGTTGAAACCCCAACGTGGAGATACATACAATCTTGATCCTGGCATGGTGCCCATGTCAATATTCAAAGGCTCCCCAGATGGTTCAAAGAATGTAAGACCGCTAACATACTTATTGGTATAGTCTGAAGCAGTGTTAGGAATTGCCAAGTAATCGAGACGGATACCGTAGTTCATACGGAAATTCTTGCTCGCCTTGTATTCGTCTTGGATATAAGCACTGAAGATATCGTTCTTAAATGTCTGCCATGGTTTCTTTCCATCAGGCAACAAAGTGTAACGATAGTTAAATCTATTAATAGCTACCGGTGAAGTAGTCAAGTTTGGATTTGCCAAATACGCAGTTGCAGCAGTTTTGAAATCTGCAATGCTGTTGAATACCCATACACCGTTGGAACCGTAGAAGAACAAGTTGTTGGACTTGAATGCTTCAAATGATGCACCAACTGTAATGTTGTGCTTACCTCTGATGAAGGTAGTATTGTTGGTAACGTTGAAGGTTTGGTAATTCAACTTGTTGTCTGGTGTAAACGGATCGAAACCAATTGATGTATAAGTATTACCATCTTTCAAGATATCAATGGTAGGGAACAACTCGGTTCTGTATTTTCTGTCTTCAATCTGCTTGTTGAACGTTACAAGAAACTGATTAGAAACATTCTTCTTCAAATTTGAAGTCAATTCCGCAACAGCAGAACGTGTGTTGTCCATAATGATGTAACCTGTATTTTGTCCAGACAATGCATTCGCTAAATTCTGTCTGTTTCCGTTACCTGCTGTATTACTTGAGTTGGAGTTACTGATGATCGCATCACTTTGTGAATCGTGATGAGAATAACGTACTGTCAATTTATGTTTGTCGCTGATGTTGTAATCAATACGAGCAATCATTTTATTGGAAGAGGATATATTGTTGTAGTTGTCGATTGCACCCATGTCCCAATTGAACTTGTCTTTCATGAACGCTTTCAAATCCAACAAGTCTGCTTCGGTTGTTCTGGATACGTTTCCTGTTGCACCCGTTTTGTTTGCAACCCAATCCAACGCTGGCTTTTCACTCTTCACGAATTCACCGTTGATGAAGAAGAATAATTTATTCTTGATGATAGGTCCACCAACACGGAAACCATTGGTAGATGATGCAAATGGAACTTTAGGAACGTTGTCTACAGAGCTATTGGCTTTTGTACCTGCCAAATCTCTGTTGCTCCAGAAACGATAAGCAGATCCTGAAACATCGTTGGTACCAGAACGAGTTACCGCGTTCAAGTTTGCACCTACGAAACCGGATTGCTTGATATCATATGGAGTGATGTTTACTTGCAACTCTTCCAAGGCATCCAATGAAATTGCAGTAGAACCTGTACGTCCACCTGCCTGAGCCTGGCTACCCAAACCAAATCCGTTGTTGAATACAGATCCGTCGATTGTGAAGTTATTGAAACGAGAATCTTGTGCAGCGAATGAACGACCATTACCGTATGCATTGTACTTCACGATATCATTCACAGTTCTTCCAATAGTTGGAGTAACACCGATCACATTTTTACCAAGTGTGATAGAAGCACCGTTTGCTTTTGAATTCATGATAGGGTTCTGTGCACCTCTTACCACAACAGCCTGCAATTGCACAGCATCGCTTTTCATAACAACATCTACGTTGGCTGCACTACCAAGAGAAGCATATACATCTTGCTCTTCGTATTTTTTGAAACCAGCATACGTGAACGTAACCAAATACGGTCCGCCTACACGAACGTTCAAGATGGTATACAATCCACCTTTACCAGTTGTAGTTGAATACTTGGTTCCGGAAGGCTGGTGAACAGCTACCACGGTTGCACCTTCAAGGAATTTGTTGTCTTCCCCTCTAACGCTACCTGTGATACTTGAACTCGTTACCTGTCCGAAGGTAGACGCAACAACCACCGTCAATATTGCAAACAGTGATAAAATTTTAGCTCTCATAAAATGTGTGATTTGATTTTCGGTGCAAAATTAACATATCATATCGACAGGTTGTTTAGTTTTTGATGAACTTATTGTGAACAGGGGTAATATTTCTTGTAGTTGTAAGTTCTAGGTTCTAGGTTATAAGTTGAATACAATAAAAAAAATACTAACTTAACCAAACAACTTACAACTTACAACCTACAACTTATAACATATAACTAATTGACTATGAACACTTTCGACGCTATTGTAGTAGGCTCAGGCATCTCCGGGGGCTGGGCTGCCAAGGAACTCACCGAAAAAGGCCTCCATACACTATTATTGGAACGCGGAAGAAATGTAGAACATATTAAAGATTATACTAATACTGAAAAGGACCCCTGGGAGCTCCCCCACAGAGGTCAAAATGCCAATTCCGACCACGAAAACTCACCCATACAGAGTAAATGCTATGCCTACAACGAAGTTTCGGGTAAGTTCTTTGTAAACGATAAGGAAAATCCATACAACCAGGTAAAACCATTCGACTGGATTCGGGGCTACCACGTTGGTGGAAGATCCATCATGTGGGGAAGACAATGTTACAGATGGAGCGACCTCGATTTTGAAGCCAATGCAAAAGATGGCTTCGGAACAGACTGGCCCATCCGTTACAAAGACATCGCTTCCTGGTACAGTTATGTAGAAAAATTTGTTGGCATCAGCGGATCAAAAGAAAACCTTGCTCAACTTCCGGATGGAGAATTTCTTCCGCCCATGCAACTCAATTGCGTTGAACAAATGGTGGCCAGCACCTTGAAAAATAAAATGAACAGAGCTGTGATCATAGGAAGATCTGCCAACCATACTGCTAAAGTAGGCAACCGCGGACCCTGCCAGTTCAGAAACAAATGCCACGAAGGTTGTCCCTTCAGCGGATACTTCAGTTCCAACTCTGCAACCATCCCAGCAGCTGCTGCAACAGGATTTCTAACTCTTCGTCCGAATTCGATTGTGATAGAAGTGATATACGATAAAGATTCAAAACGCGCAAAAGGTGTACGCATCCTCGACAGCGAAACCATGAAGACAGAAGAATACTTTGCAAAAATTATTTTTCTCAACGCTTCTACATTGGGCACTGCACATATATTACTGAATTCAACATCGGATGCATTTCCAAATGGTTTAGGAAATTCATCAGAACAAGTTGGACATAATTTAATGGACCACCATTATGGTGTGGGCGCTTATGGTGATTTCGATGGATTCCAAGACAAGTATACATATGGTAGAAGGCCCAACGGAGTCTATGTGCCACGCTTCAGAAACCTTGATGGTGGCTCATCTGCGGGATACCTCAGAGGATTCGGTTACCAAGGCGGCGCATCCAGAAACAGACAATGGTCTGATCAAATCGGCGTTGCATTAAAAGAATCTGTTACAGAACCTGGCAACTGGTCGATGGGTTGGGGATCATGGGGCGAACATCTTCCCTACTACGAAAACAAAGCAACACTGAATAAAGACAAAAAAGATAAATACGGATTACCCACACTGGATATCGATTGCGAGTTCAAAGAGAACGAACTCAACATGCGCAAAGACATGATGAACAGCGGTGCAGAAATGTTGGAAGCAGCAGGAATAAAAAATGTAAAGACCTACGATAACATGCCAGCACCCGGATTTTGCATCCACGAAATGGGAACAGCAAGAATGGGCAACGACCCCAAAACTTCCGTCCTCAATAAATGGAATCAAATGCACGATGTTAAGAATGTATTCATCACAGACGGTTCATGCATGTCTTCTTCTGCATGTCAAAATCCATCCATCACCTACATGGCCCTCACCGCCCGCGCAGTGGATTATGCAGTAGGGGAGTTGAAGAAACGAAACATCTAAACTTCAGTTAACAGTTGACAGTTAACTGTTAACTACTTGAATAACTTGCAAAAAAACAATTCATACCAACTCTCCTTCATCAGCTGCCTCGGAATTGTCGTTGGCAGTATCATCGGCAGTGGCATCTTTATGGTGCCATCCATCATGATCAAAGCACTGCCATCGCCCATGCTTTTGTTTATTGTATGGATTGTATCGGCAGTTGTTTCCATTATTGGTGGATTGGTTGTAATCGGCATGGGTACTGCGTTTCCGCATGCACGCGATTTACTCGACTACTATAACATGCTGTTTCCAAAATGGGTGGGATATTTATTTAACATCGGATCGAATTGGATCATCAATCCATTCGGAACAGTAGTCGTTGGTTTTGTATTTGCTGAATACCTTGGATATTTTATCCCGCTCGATCCCCTTGGTATTAAAATCGCAACGATCTCTTTATTACTCATACTTACGATCATCAATACATTCAACGTTGAAATAGCCGATCGATTTCAAATTGTATTTACAGGAACCAAAGTTGTTTCCATCATCGTACTGGTCCTTTTCCTACTCATCCCCGCAAAAGGAAACATCCAACATTTTTCAATGAACGAAACCGTCAACTGGAATGCCTTAAAAATTATCGGTGCATTCTTTGCCGCTTCCACAGGAGCATTGAATGCATTCGACGGATGGTACTTGGTGAGTCACCTTACCCCCGAAGTAAAAGGTGGTGTAAAAACAGTAGGCAGATCAATAGTAGTTGGACTCCTCATTTGCATGATGCTGTATCTTCTAACGAGTTTTGCATATCAATTTGTATTGACTCCTTCAGAAATCGCGAACTCCAACATGGTGGCAGTTACTGCACTCGAAAAAGTAATGGGAGGATGGGCGCCGGGCTTGGTCACGATACTGATTCTCATATCCACTTCGAGCAGTGTGAATGCGTTTTTAATTTCCTCCTCTCGTTTGATGCAAAGCACCGCAGAACAAAAAATGCTTCCGGCATTTTTGAAATTCAAAAACAAGAAACAGATACCCGTTACCGCCTTCTGGATCATTTTTGTATTTCAAACCATGCTGGTAATTACAGGTACTTATGAAATATTACTCGACTTCACCCTCTTCGTAGTTTGGTTGTTCGTTACAATTTTAACCGGTGGATTTCTATACGTTTACATCAAGGAAAACCTTATCCTGCCTGGATTTAAGAGAATTCCTATGATTGCAGCATGCATTCTTTTATTGGTATTTGGATTGCTGTACCTGATAAATTTTTTCATAACTTTCTAATCTTAAACAGTTGGCGGTTGACAGATAACCGTTAACAGTCAACAGAAAAATAAATATGAAAAAAACAGTAAACTTCCTCCTCGCAACTGTTGTATTACTTCCGATTGCAGCATACTTCTTGGGTACTCCGCCCAATGAACTTCAAATCAGTATTCTCAAAGAAACAGCCTATATCGTTGCAGGTGTGATTGCATATACTTTTATTGTAGGTCAATTAACAGGCAATAATTCTCAGGTAGATAAATTATGGAGCATTGTTCCAATTGTTTACACCTGGTACATGACATACAAAGCAGGTTGGAACGATAGAATGGTAGTGATGTCAGTTCTCTCAACAGCATGGGGCCTGCGCTTAACGTATAACTTTGCAAGAAGAGGAGCCTATAAATGGAAGTTTTGGGAAGGCGAAGAAGATTATCGATGGGAAATATTGAGAAAAAGACCCGGATTCAGTAACCCTTTCATTTGGATGCTCTTTAATCTCTTCTTCATCTGTTTCTACCAAAACGCCCTTATCTTTCTTTTCACACTACCCATTCTCACCTCGGTTTCGTCAGCTGCCATCCCTTTGAATGCGATAGATTATATACTCGCTGGGGTAGTGGTAGTGTTGATATATATAGAGTATACGGCCGATCAGCAGCAATACGATTTTCAAACAGAGAAATACAGAAGAATCAATGCTGGCGAGGATTTAGACCATTATGCGGATGGATTTGTTTCAACCGGTTTATGGTCGAAAGTCCGCCATCCCAACTATGCAGCCGAACAATCCATCTGGATTGTATTCTATTTGTTGGGTGCACATGCAACGGGAGAATGGATCAACTGGACGATCGCAGGTTGTATCTTATTGATTATTCTATTCAAAGGAAGTTCAGACTTTTCAGAAGAGATATCATCCAATAAATACCCCAACTACAAAGACTATCAAAAGAAGGTGGGTCGCTTCATTCCTAAGTTGTAGCTTGAAATAATTATGGCATAAATATTTCATAATTATAAATATGTGTATAATTTTATGAATGCCCATTAATTCTGCCAAAGCATATGCTCTACAACAGCCTATGCCCAATATCAATGTATCAACCCGTTCAAGGAGAATAACACCTCCCTTGTCCCTCGTCCCTCCTTCAATTGATATTGCTTTCGAAAAAATAAAAATCTACGTCCTCGCTCCTTATTTAGAAACCGTCGACGACAACATTAATTATTATTACGACTTCACACAAAGCATCGAAGAGTACACAAAAATCTTCAAGCAACTGAATGCATCATGGCAATGGCAACCTGTGACGATGAAAAATTTTTCATCCATCATCGATGGTATTGTTTCAAACAAAAAATCAAAACGTACGCCTGTTTTTCTTAACCTCTGTGATGGTGATGAAATAAACGGTACACCCGGAATTTCTGTGTTGAAAAAACTGGAAGAACTGAATTTGATTTATACTGGTGCCGAAGAATATTTTTACGACATCACTACATCGAAAGTGCCGATGAAAAAGGCATTTGATAAATACAATGTTCCAACCGCAAAATGGAAAATGATTCAATCTGCAAACGATGCAGTAGACGATATGTTTGAAACCGTTGGCAGAACGGTGATTTTAAAACCTGCTGTATCTGGCGGCAGCATGGGTGTAGGTGTGAAGAATGTTGTGAGCAATAAAACGGCCATGAAAAAGCAGTTGAAAAAAATGTTTGATGGATACCGTGGATGGGATCTTTCCATTGATGGCATCATCGCAGAAGAATTCATAAAGGGCAGAGAATTCACTACAATGATCACAGGTTCCAGTAAATACCCCAGCACTTGCAGGGTATACGATCCTGTTGAAAGAGTTTTTCATCCTTCATTACCAGAAAAAGAAAAATTTCTTTCCTTCGATCGCTTGTGGGAAATATACGAAGACGAAACACCCATGCCTTCGAATGAAAATTTTTACGAATACAATGCAGTAGAAAAATCACTCGCAAAAGAAATCAAGAAAATAAGTTTGGATGCATACAAGTCTGTGAAAGGAACAGGATATACAAGAGTAGACATCAGAATGGACGAGCTTACGGGTAAACTCTATATTTTAGAAGTGAATGCACAATGTGGATTGAGCGAAGACGAAGATTACACATCCATCGGAGCCATATTAAAAGCAAACAATACAAGTTTCAAGGATATGATACTTGAGGTGTTGCGCGATGCCTTCACCAGAAAAAAAATAAAATGGGATTAAAGGTTTGTGTTTTACAGCCTGATTATTCAACCTCCGCAGTAGATTATCAGTATTACGACCCTCCTCGGCAACTTTCCCATCTTCTGCCCGAAGCAAATGTTGATTATGTTTCGTTGAACAAACTCACTACTTACAAACAACTGCTGGAGTGCTCCAAAAAAAATTATGATATCTATGTAAATCTCTGCGAAGGATACCTCGAATGGGAAGTGCCTTCCATTGATGTAATTCAATCACTCGATCTATTGAACCTTCCTTATACCGGTCCCACTGTCACTTTATACGATCCGCCAAAAACCTTGATGAAATACCTGGCGTATTGCGAAGGAGTTCTTTCACCTCACTATCACGAGATCAAATCAATCGACGATGCTCGCAAAATAGCTACCACTGCTGGGTATCCGTTGTTTGTTAAACCTGCAAAAGCAGGCGACAGCCTCGGAATCGATCATGGTTCGCTGGTTCACAATGCCGAAGAATTGATAAAAAAAGTTTCCTCCATCATAAATGAGTTTCCGGTTCTATTGGCAGAAGAATACATCGATGGAAGAGAATTCACGGTACTGGTCGCCGCCAATGCCGATGGTATAACATGCAGATCATTCAAACCCGTTGAATATATTTTCCCGGAAGGTTTTGCATTCAAAACGTATGCACTTAAAACTTCTGAACTGCATCCGGGCGCGAACATTCCCTGCAACGATGCAGCAATCGAAAAAGAATTGAGAGCAGCTGCAGAAAAAATATTCAAAGGATTCAGTGGTAAGGGATACGCAAGAATGGATTTTCGTGTAGATAAAACAGGAAAAATTTATTTTCTGGAAATCAATTTTACGTGCTCCGTTTTTTATGCAGATGGATACGAAGGTTCCGCAGATTATATATTAAAGTTTGATGGAATCGGACAAGCTGGATTTCTGAAACATATCATTGAAGAGGGGATAGCCAGACATGAGCGTAAGCAAAAGGCTTATGAAATGAGGGGCAACTCCATTGCCGGTTACGGCATCTATGCCAAACGGTTCATTAAAAAAGGAGAAATTTTATACAGAGGCGAAGAGCGTCCCACAAGAATTGTTTCGAAAGGATATGTAGATCAAAAATGGGATGAACACAATAAATTATGGTTCCGCCAATATGCCTATCCCTTGGGTGGAGACAAATATGCAATTTGGGACGAAGAACCTCAGGAGTGGTCGCCCCAAAACCATAGCTGCGATGCAAACTGTGCAATGGAAGGATTGAACATGGTTGCAGCGAGAGATATTCAGCAGAATCAGGAGCTAACATTGGATTATGCGTATTTCTTGGATAAAACCATGGAGCCTTTTCAATGCAATTGTGGAGCGGAGAATTGTCGGGGGATAATAAAAGGAGTTGACAGTTAACTGTTGACGGTTTACAGGATTTTAGTAAATAACTTACAACTCAAAACAATTACAGCAATTTGAAACATAACTGTCAACTGTTAACAGTTAACGGTTAACCAAGAAAAAATAAAATCATGAAAAAACTATTCCCGATTCTTCTTGTAGTATGCAGTATCCATGTCTCCGCTCAAAAAGCAATGAAAGTAATCAGCATCAAAGAAACCAAACGTATTGAAACAATACTTTCTGCAGACGATATGCAGGGTAGAAGAGCCTTTTCGCCCGCCAATGAAAAAGCTGCAGCTTTTATCGCAAGTGAGTTTGAAAAAATTGGACTCCAAAAATGGAAAGACGGAGAAAGCTATTTGCAGACATTTCCGATGGTGAAAAAAACCAATGCCAACAACCGCAGCATCTACACTTTTGATCTTACTCAACAGGGAGAGCAGGTAAAACTTTCAAATATTGTAGGTGTGATTCCCGGAAAATCCAAGCCAAATGAATATGTAATCTTTTCCGGACATTTCGATCATATCGGTATGAGTACACGAAACATCCAGAACAACGACAGTATCTTCAACGGCGCAAACGACGATGCAGCGGGCACTACAGCCATGATCATGCTGGCAAAATATTTTAAGAAACTCAATAACAACGAAAGAACACTGGTGTTCGCAGCGTTTAATGCAGAAGAAATGGGTGGATTTGGTGCAACCTATTTTTCAAAACAATTCGATCCTGCACAAGTGGTTGCCATGTTCAACATTGAAATGATCGGAACAGAAAGCAAGTGGGGAAAAAATTCTGCATACATCACTGGCTTTGATAAAACGTCCATGGGTGAAATCCTTCAAAAAAATTTGACAGGCACCGGATTTGAATTTCATGCCGATCCATACCCCGAGCAACAATTGTTCTATCGCTCCGACAATGCCACACTTGCAAGATTGGGTGTTCCAGCGCATACGATCTCGACTTCCAAAATGGACAGCGAGCCTAATTACCACAAAGCAAGCGATGAAATAGGAACACTGGATCTGAAAAACATGAATGAAATTATCAAGGCAATCGCACTAAGCTCCAGAGGAATTGTTGCAGGCACCGAAACACCTACCAGAGTAGATACATCCTCCTTGAAAAGATAATCATGAAAAAATTTCTTGGCGTTCTACTTTTTTTTTCTGCACTGAGCATACAGGCACAGAAAAAATATACGAGTGGTAATACACATTCTCATAATGATTACGAACAAGCACAACCTTTTACACTGGCGTATCAACATGGATTTGGATCCATCGAAGCAGATATTTGGCTAAAGGATGGAAATATTTTTGTTGCACACGATGCAAAAGATATTCGCCCAAGCAGAACGTTGGCTGCTTTGTATTTGCAACCCATCGACAGTATTTTACGCTTGAACAAAGCTATTTATCCTCATGGCCGCCAACTTCAACTCTTGATAGACATCAAGACAGAGGCGCTTTCCAGTTTATCTGCATTGATAGAAGTATTAAAACAATACCCCGCCATCATTAATAACAAACGTATCATGATCGCCGTCAGCGGCAATCGCCCCGATCCAAAAAAATATGCAGCCTACCCATCCTTTATTTATTTTGATGGAAGACCAACAGAAACATATAGCAAGGAAGCATTGAAAAAAGTTGCTCTCATCAGCGAAGCATTTTATAAATTCTCTTTGTGGAAAGGAGAAGGGAGTATAAAAGAAGAAGAGAAAAAGAAAATGAAGGAAGTGGTAGAAGTTTCACATCAAATGAAAAAACCTTTCCGCTTCTGGGCAACACCCGATACAAAAGAAGCGTGGAGAATGTTG
>JAURIR010000051.1 GCA_030832645.1 Chitinophagales bacterium
TTGTGGAAAGAGTAAACGGAGAAGTCTCCTCCATTGAAAGTCCTATCGGATGGATGCCAAAGTACCAAGACATTGATTGGGGGGAAATGAAATTTTCTCCAGAAGAATACGATGCTGTAATGGAAGTTGATCGTGAGGCATGGAAAAATGAAATTCTTGCACACGAAGAATTATTCTCACGAATGTTTGATAAGTTGCCGAAAGAATTTTTCTTCATGCGCGAACTTTTGCTTTCTGGTTTGTGGCGTTCTCCAGAACATTGGTCTCTCGCTCCAGAAATTCATTGATTGTCTTTGTCAAATGCCCGCAATGAAAAAATTAATTTTTAGCTGTTTTATCATGATTCAAGGAATGTTTGGCTTCAGTCAGTATTTCAACACAGAAAAATATCCCGTTTACCAGGGAACTGATCTGGGACTAACGTATTCTGCCTTTTCGTCTACTTTTAAAATTTGGAGTCCAACTGCCGATAAAGCAATGTTATTGCTTTATAGAACTTCCTTGGGTGGTGCACCTATTGAAGAAATCCAGATGGAGAGAGGATCTCAAGGTACTTGGACCAAAACCGTTACCAGAGATTTGAAAGGAGTGTATTATGTTTTTAAAATTTTCTCACACGGGAAGTGGTTAAACGAAGTGCCCGATCCTTATGCAAAGGCGGTTGGTACCAATGGCAAACGTGCGGTGGTAATAGATCTGAAAGAAACCAATCCTGTTGGATGGCAACTCGATAAATCTCCTGTATTCAGTTCCAGAAAAAATCTCCCTGTAAATCTTGGCGGGCTGCCAACGGATGCTATTGTGTACGAGTTGCATGTTAGAGATTTCACTATCGATAGGCAATCCGGTATCCAAGCAAGAGGAAAATACAGTGGATTGACTGAGGTGGCTACAATGAATATAGCTGGCGTGCAAACCGGCTTGGATCATTTACAGGAATTAGGAGTAACACATGTACACCTCTTGCCCATCTATGATTTTTATAGTATTGATGAAAGTAAAAAAGACAGTGATCAATACAATTGGGGATACGATCCGTTGAATTATAACACAACCGAAGGTTCCTATGCATCCAATCCAGATGATGGAATTTCGCGTATCAAAGAATTTAAAGAAGCTGTCCGGGCCCTTCATAATAAAGGAATTCGTGTAGTGATGGATGTCGTATTCAACCATACTATGCTCACCGAAAATTCCTATTTCAATCAATTGGTTCCTGGATACTATTACAGACAAAAAGAAGATGGTTCGTTTTCAAATGCCTCTGCGTGTGGTAATGAAACTGCCAGCGAGCGTCCCATGATGAGAAAATTCATGATTGAATCGCTCAAATATTGGGTGAAAGAATATCACATCGATGGTTTTCGATTCGATCTCATGGGGATACACGATATAGAAACCATGAATAGGATCTCCAATGAACTTCGTGCATTAAAACCAGACATTCTACTTTATGGTGAGGGTTGGACTGCAGGCAGCTCGCCTGTTCCTGACTCTTTGCGCGCCCTCAAGAAAAATGCATATCAATTATCAAATATTGCAGTTTTCAGCGACGACTTGCGTGATGCCATTAAAGGGAGTGTTTTTGAAAAATTAGACAAAGGATTTGCAACCGGAAAAAGTGGATTAGAAGAGTCCATCAAATTTGGTATCACGGCAGCATGCCAACATCCTCAGGTTGATTATTCAAAAGTTAATTATTCCAAAGCTCCTTATGCAAAAAGTCCTTCGCAGGTAATGAGTTATGTGGATTGTCACGATAACAATATACTGTGGGATAAATTGGCAATTTCCAATTCAAGCGATACGGTATCGTTGCGACGCGACATGCACAAATTGGCATTGAGTATTGTATTGACCTCACAGGGCATTTCCTTTCTGCATGCAGGAACAGAATTCTTACGCTCTAAAAAAGGAGTAGAAAATTCGTTCAACTCAAGCGATGATATAAACAAAATCAATTGGTTTGACAAAGCCGATAACATGGATGTTTACCAGTATGTTAGAAGTTTGATCGGGATGCGAAAAAAACATCCTGCATTCCGATTGACAACACAAAAAGAAATCGCTGCCCTGATTCATTTTGAAAACGCAGAAGACAGAGTGGTGTCGTTTCAGATCAATGGAGAAGCAGTGGGAGACGAATGGAAGAAGGTTTTTGTGGTATTAAATGGCAACGATGCAGAACAAGAGATAAAAATTCCTGGGGGCAAGTGGGAAGCATTTGTGCTAAACAATCAAGTGAAAGGGAGTGAGTCTGACCTCCAGAGTAAAATCAATGTAAATCCCTACTCAGCCTGTATTCTCTTCCAAAAATAGCCTTTGCGAAAAACCCAGGATACAATTTTTGTAGAAGTCCCTATTCTGCAATATTTTTGCATCTCTTTTTAAACAGAAAATATGTCCAGAATCATAGCATTTCGTGAAGCACTTAGAGAAGCCATGCAAGAGGAAATGAGAAGGGATGAAAAAGTTTTTCTCCTAGGTGAGGAAGTTGCAGAATACAATGGTGCCTATAAAGTCAGTCAGGGTATGCTCGACGAGTTCGGACCAAAGAGAGTAATCGACACTCCGATTGCCGAATTAGGGTTCACTGCCGTTGCAGTTGGGGCAGCACAAAATGGCTTGCGACCAATTGTTGAGTACATGACATGGAATTTCGCGGTATTGCCACTTGATCAAATTTTAAATACTGCTTCAAAAATGTTGGCGATGAGTGGTGGACAAGTTGGTTGTCCGATCGTTTTTCGTGGTGCCAACGGTTCAGCAGGTCAATTGGGTGCCCAGCACTCAACTGCTTTTGAAAGCATGTACGCAAATATTCCTGGTTTGAAAGTTATTTCAGTTTCAAATCCTTACGATGCCAAGGGATTATTGAAAAGTGCTATCCGAGACGATGATCCAGTTGTATTTATGGAGAGCGAAGTGATGTATGGCGACAAAGGAGAAGTTCCTGCGGAAGAATATCTTATTCCAATCGGTAAGGCAGATGTTAAGAGAGCGGGTAGAGATGTTACCATTGTTTCTTTTAATAAAATGATGAAAGTTGCATTGGGTGCTGCCGAAGAATTGGAGAAAGAGGGAATCAGTGCTGAGGTAATTGATTTAAGAACCATTCGTCCGTTGGATTGGATGACTATTCTTGAAAGTGTGAAGAAGACCAATCGTTTGGTTATCATAGAAGAAGAGTGGCCATTTGCCTCAGTTTCTTCTGAGATTACCTATCGCATACAGAAAGAAGGGTTTGATTATTTGGATGCACCTATCAGAAGAATTACCGCTGCTGATGCTCCGATGCACTATGCGCCTAATCTTGTTGCAGCTTATTTACCTGATGTTTCACGCACTGTGAAGTTGGTAAAGGAAGTGATGTATCTCCATAAATAATTGAAAGCTTTGAAAAGAACACTGCTTTTCATTTCAATTCTTACATCCTCATTTTGTGGCGCGCAGGAAAAAAAAGATTCCACTAAAGTATTGGATCAAATCACCATAAAAGGGTATGAGTCCAATGCCTCTTTATTGAAGGTTCCTGCTTCAATTTCCACCATAAATAAAACATCTCTTAGCAGTACATCCAACTATTCGTTGCTGCCTGCAATCAATAATATAACTGGAGTGAAAATGGAGGAACGTTCTCCAGGAAGTTATCGTTTATCCATCCGCGGCAGTTTATTGCGATCACCTTTTGGAGTCAGAAATGTAAAAATCTACTACGACGATTTCATACTTACTGATGCAGGAGGAAATACCTACTTTAATTTACTCGATATACATTCTATCAATAGCATGGAGTTGATAAAAGGTCCGGCAGGTAGTCTTTATGGAGCAGGAACAGGGGGTGCTGTTTTATTGAATGGATTCTCTACATGGAAAGACAGTTCGGCTCTAACCGTGCGATTGAATGGAGGGAGTTTTGGCACTTTCAATGAATCTGTTCAATACCAGCAAAATAAGAAAGGACTTTCACTCAACCTTGTTCAAGGACATTTTCAATCCAAGGGATACAGGGTTCAGAGTGGAATGCGAAAAGATTATATTCAATTGAATACGAGAGTTAAAAGCAGTGACAACAGTTCGACTGATTTTTTATTGCTATATGCTGACTTGAATTATCAAACACCTGGTGGACTCACATTGGCTCAATACACTGCAAACCCACGGCAAGCAAGGCCTGCAACACCTACTTTACCTTCCGTGGTAGATCAAAAAACTGCCATCTTTAATAAGACTGCTCTCATCGGCGTTTCCAATACATACAACATCAGTAAAAATTGGAAAACAGTGAGTTCAATCACCAATTCCCTCACTTGGTTTAAAAATCCATTCATCACCAATTTTGAAAAAAGAAAAGAGATTAATCTCGGACTCCGATCAAAAATTGTTTACGAGAATTCATTGCCTATATCATTTCAATGGGTTACTGGCTTTGAAGTGCAAAAAGGAGATTACACGATCGATAGTAGTGGAAATGCAAAAGGTGTGTCTGATGGAAAAACGGTTACGGATGTCGTTGTTGCTCAACAGCGATTCGCATTCACTCAATTAAATATTCAGCCAGTTAAGTATTTTTTGCTTCAGGCTGGTCTGAGTATGAATCGATTCAATTATTCTATTCAACGGACCCTTGGGCTACCTACCAGGGGCAAACAAACATTGGATTTTAATCGACAGGTTTTACCACGTGTAGCTGCGGTTGTAATGCCAATTGAAAGCATTTCTTTCTTTTCGCAAATATCCAAGGGATATTCATCGCCTTCCATTGCTGAAATCAGGCCCTCTGCAGGCGGCGTTTACACAGGCCTGCAAGCCGAGTACGGGTGGAACAAAGAACTCGGTGTGAAGATGTCTGCACTGCGAAATAAATTGTATTTCACTGCTACTGTTTTTCAATTCGATTTGAGAGATGCCATTGTTCGTAGAGTAAACAGTGCCGGTGCAGAATATTTTATGAACCAAGGAGATGTGAAGCAAAAGGGAATTGAAATAGAATACCGTTATACGATGGCCAATCTGCCTAAAAATTCATTTATACGTTCGCTTGGCTGGGCACAATCCTTGACTATTAATGATTATAGATTCATCAATTATAAAAACAATCTTACCAGTTTTGCTGGAAATAAGTTGACAGGTGTGCCGGATAAAATGGTTGCTTCGAACCTCTCGATAGACTTCGTCAAAGGCTTCTACTTGAATCTCCAATTCAATTATGTTGGAAAGAGTCCATTGAACGATGCAAATACTGTTTATGGCAATGCATATCGATTGTGGCAGAGCAGGTGTGGCTGGAAATCAAACAGCCGAAAACTACCTGTTGAACTGTTCTTTTTGTTGGATAATATCGGAAATGAAAAGTACTCTCTCGGTTACGATATAAATGCCTTTGGCAACAGATTTTACAATGCGTCACCCACCAGGAATGTTCAGGGGGGAGTAGTAATCAATCTTTAATTATTTTTTTCCTGTCCATTTTTGAGTAAAGAGCCAGGGTAATAGAGTAGGCTCAGCAAAAGCGTTTTTCCAACTATCATGATTGACACCTGGATACTCAGTGTATTTCGCGTTTTGATTTGTCTTTTTTAATATTCCAAAAAGCAATCTGCTGTTGGCTACATTGATAACTGCATCTTTTTCTCCATGGAAAATCCAAATGGGTAAGTTATTTCGGTAGTCTTTGATTTTATTGGGATTTCCTGCGCCACAGATTGGGAAAGCAGCAGCAAAAGTTTGGGGCTTGCGCCACAAGAGTTCCAACGTTCCAAATCCTCCCATAGAAAGACCACCGATGTATACTCTCTTTTTATCAATCTGATTGGAATGTAAAAGTGTATCAATGAAGTCGCTCACTAACTTCAATGGCTTTCTGATGGTGGCTGCATCGGAGAATTCATAGCCGGTGCTGTCTTTCAACGAATTTTTGTTGTACTCTGCCCATTTATCATTGGCAGGGCATTGGGGGAAAACTACAATTGCAGGGTATTTGATACGGTTAAGAGAATCTAGAAATAAATCTGCTCCCCACGTCAATTGCGATTCGTTGTCGTTTCCTCTTTCGCCCGCACCATGTAAGAAAATTACCAGCGGGTATTTTTTGGTATAGTCAAAATTGATGGGTGTAAGAATTCTGCAGGGCAGGGTATCCTCACCGGAAATAAACAGTTGCTTCTCAAATAAATTTTTGTCTTGGGAGAAAGACGAAAGAGACAGTAATGTGATCAATGAGGATACAAGAAAGAAGGGGATTTTCATTTGGCGTGAACTTTTTATGAATGTAATCAAATTCGAACTATTATAAACGTGTTTCAATGATGGGAAGAATATCATCTTTCCAGGTTTTAAAGTTTCCATTTAACAGTTGTTTTCTTGCTTCTTTCACCAACCATAAATAGAAAGAAAGATTTTGAATACTCGCGATCGTCAATCCTAAAATTTCTTTGCTTTTGATCAGATGTCTTAAATACGATTTTGAATAAAAATTTGAAACCGAATTGTCGAGTTGTGCATCGATAACGGAATGATCGAATTCCCATTTTTTATTGTCGATGTGTATAACGCCTTGGGTGGTAAACAACATAGCATTTCTTCCATTTCTGGTAGGCATGACACAATCAAACATGTCTACTCCCAATGAAATGCATTCCAATAAATCTGTTGGTGTTCCGACTCCCATCAAATAACGCGGCTTGTTTTCCGGAAGGTGTTCGCACGACCATGCACACATTTCATGGATCAATTCAGTCGGTTCTCCTACGCTGAGTCCACCGATCGCATTGCCTACGGCATTTTTTGAGGCGATATATTCGCAAGATGCTTTTCTTAAATCTTTTTCTGTACCACCTTGTGCGATAGGGAACAGATTTTGATCGTATCCGTAAAGTCCCTTTGTTCTGTTAAATTGTTCAAAACATCTATCCAGCCAGCGATGCGTAAGCATCATAGAATCTTTCACATATTTATACTCACTGGGGTAGGGCGGACATTCATCGAAGGCCATAATAATATCTCCTCCGATCACCCGTTGTATATCAATTGCTTTCTCTGGTGTGAAAAGATGTTTAGATCCATCGATATGACTTTGAAAAACCACCCCCTCTTCACTTATTTTTCTATTGGATGCCAACGAAAAAACCTGGTATCCGCCACTGTCCGTTAAAATGGGGCGATCCCAACCATTGAAACGATGTAATCCACCTGCAGATTGTAAAACTTCCAACCCCGGTCGTAGATACAGGTGATAGGTGTTTCCAAGGATGATCTCAGCTTTTACATCTCCTTTTAATTGTTGTTGTGTAACTGCTTTTACCGTACCTGCTGTACCAACGGGCATGAAAATTGGTGTTTCGATCATGCCATGATCGGTTGTGATGGTTCCAGCTCTTGCTTGAGTATGTGTATCTTTTTTCTCTAATTGAAATGAGAGTGGGGGCATGCTGCAAGTTAAAAAGAATGCATGATCAAAATTGATCAGGTTGTTTTACATTTGATAAGATCAAAACTACGTTTATGGAAACCGGATTGTTGCACTTACATAATTTACTTCGTTGGGTTATTCTTGTTTTGTTGGTTTGGTCGATGGTAACATCCTATTCCGGTTGGAAATCCAAGCGGATTTTTTCCTCTAAGGATAAAAAAATCTGGCTTTTTACCATGATAGCATCACACATTACGCTGATCTTGGGACTCTATCAGTGGATTTTAGGAAGGTTTGGACTCCTTACCTATGTAAAACCCGAAGGTGTTTCCATGATGAAGAATGCAACTTTACGCTTTTACCAGATGGAGCATCCGGTGATGATGATAGTATCCATCCTCCTCATAACCTTGGGCTATGGCATGGCTAAAAAATCTGTTGAAGACGAGAAAAAGTACAAAAAAGCGTTTCAATATTTCATGATAGCGCTGGTGCTCATATTAATGGCAATACCCTGGCCGTTTAGAGAAGTAGGAAGGCCACTTTTCCCTGGAATGTAGGAGCACTACACTGACTTTCCCTGTATTTATTCTATCTAATTGATTTTCAGTTATTTGTATCGTTAAAGACAATTTGGCTGAACAGGGGCGAAATATTGGCAACTAATTTTTCAAATTCGGTTGATTTACTTATCTTTGCGCTCCCAAAAACTATGGCCAAACAGGATCTCATTAAACAGGACGGAACAATTCTAGAAGCGTTGAGCAACGCTATGTTTAAAGTGAAATTGGAAAACGGTCATGAAATTTTGGCTACCATCTCTGGAAAAATGAGGATGCACTACATCAGAATTCTTCCTGGAGATAAAGTAGGAGTAGAAATGAGTCCGTACGATCTTTCAAGGGGAAGGATCATTTTTAGATACAAGTAAACAAACTCTCTTCGGAGGTAAAAAACGAGATATGAAAGTTAGAGCATCCATCAAAAAGCGTAGTGCAGACTGCAAGATTGTACGTCGCAAAGGCAAGTTGTATGTAATCAACAAAAAAAATCCTCGCTTCAAGCAGCGCCAAGGGTAATCAACATTTAAAAAGCAAAACACAATAAAGAAATATGGCTCGTATTGCAGGTATAGATTTGCCAAAGAACAAAAGAGGTGAGATTGGTCTCACTTACATCTATGGAATTGGACGTGCAACCGCACAGTACATTCTAGAGAAAGCTGGAATCAATTTAGACAAGAAAGTGAATCAGTGGAACGATGATGAATTGAATGCTATCAGAAACATCATCACCAATGAATTGAAAGTTGAAGGTCAGCTTCGTTCTGAAGTACAGATGTCTATCAAGCGCTTGCTGGATATTGCTTGTTACCGTGGATTGCGTCACCGTAAAGGGTTGCCTGTAAGAGGACAAAGAACCAAAACCAACTCTCGTACCAGAAAGGGTAAGAGAAAAACAGTTGCCGGTAAAAAGAAGGCACCTAAGAAATAATAAATAGAGAAGCGTTGTAACGCTTCTCATTTATATATGCACCATTTAACTGTTCAATGCCAGAAACCAGGTGCAGGCAAGGGTTGAGCAGGGTCTGAAAAGACTGACACAATTTTAGAGTACCTATTTTAAAAAATTATGGCCAAAGTACAACAACAACAAACCAGCGCTAAAGCTGCTGCGAAAAAAAGAGTGGTGAAAGTGGACAGTTTTGGAGACGCACACATCAACGCTACTTTCAACAACATCATCATCAGTTTAACCAACAAATCCGGGCAAGTAATTTCTTGGAGCAGTGCAGGTAAAATGGGATTCAGAGGTTCTAAGAAGAACACCCCATATGCCGCTCAGATGGCTTCTCAAGATGCAGCTCGTGTTGCATTCGAAGCAGGCTTAAAAAGAGTTGACGTGTACGTGAAAGGTCCTGGTTCTGGAAGAGAAGGTGCCATTCGTGCACTTGCTAACTCTGGTATCGAAGTTGTAATGATCAAGGACATTACTCCATTGCCACACAATGGATGCCGTCCTCCGAAAAAACGTCGTGTATAATTATTAAACAATAAAGGAAGGCAGATTCAGTTTTTTGATTTTTTCATAATCTGTCCTCTGAATTAAAAAATCAAAACAAGAAAACTATGGCTCGTTACACTGGTCCAAAAACAAAAATCTCGAGAATTTTCGGTGAACCTATTTTGGGTAACGGAAAGTACCTCGACAAAAACAGCAATCCTCCTGGTCAACACGGCGCTTCTCGTAAGCGTAAGTCTCTTGGAGAATATGCTATTCAGTTGAAAGAGAAACAAAAGGCGAAGTACACGTATGGTGTATTGGAGCGCCAGTTCCGTAAAACATTTGAAGAGGCGGCACGTTTGAAAGGTGTTACAGGTGAAAACCTCATCAAATTGTTGGAAGCACGTTTAGACAATACCGTGTACCGCATGGGTATTGCTGCTTCTCGTCCTGCTGCACGTCAGTTGGTTTCTCACAAACACATTATGGTAAATGATGTAGTGGTTAACATCCCTTCGTTTCAATTGAAACCGGGTGATGTTATTACTGTTGCAGGCAAGAGCAAAGAAAGTGAGTCATTCAAAGCATTGATGCGACCAAAGAATCCAAAAATTGGATGGGTTGATTTCAATGAAAATTCTCTTTCTGGAACGTTTGTAACTTACCCTGAAAGAGAGAATGTTCCTGAAAATATCAAGGAGCAGCTCATTGTCGAATTGTATTCTAAGTAATCTACCCTCGCCGATAGCTCGGCAGTGGGTTTTTATATCACCCTCCTGATTCACACCAGGAGATTAACAAGTAAAACTGAAATTTAAATATGGCCATTTTAAATTTCCAACAACCGGAAAAAATCGTACTTCAGAAAGTAACTGATTTTGAAGCTCAATTCGAGTTCAAACCATTAGAACCTGGATACGGTGTTACCATTGGTAACGCATTGCGCAGAGTACTTTTGAATTCATTGGAAGGATATGCTATATCAGGCATCGCCATCGAAGGTGCAGACCATGAGTTTGCTACTTTGAAGGGGGTTGTGGAAGATGTAACAGAAATCATCCTCAACCTAAAGCAAATCAGGTTCAAGAAAATTCTTGATCATGATGTGCAGAACGAAAAATTGACCTTGTCTATCAAGGGCAAATCTGAGTTCACTGCTGGTATGATCGATGAAGTTACTGGTACATTCCAAGTAATGAATCCAGAACTATTGATCTGCAGCATGGATCCTTCAGCAAAATTGAACATCGAACTTTACATCACAAAAGGTAGAGGATATGTTCCTGCTGAAGACAACAAAATCAAAGAAGCTCCATTCGGATATATTCCCATCGACTCTATCTATACTCCCATCAAAAACGTTAAGTACGCAATCGATAACACACGTGTTGAGCAGCGTACCGACTTCGAAAAATTGGTGTTGGATGTAGTTACAGACGGTACCATTCATCCGGAGGAAGCAGTAAAGCAAGCTTCGAGAATCTTGATTCAACATTTGATGATCATCACCGATGAGAACATCACGTTTGATAACAAAGAAGAAAAGAAAGAAGACTTGGTTGATGAACAAACCTTGCAACTCAGAAAAGTATTGAAGACGCCATTGGAAGATTTAGATCTTTCCGTACGTGCTTTCAATTGCTTGAAAGCTGCTAAAATCAACAGTCTTAGCCAACTCGTTCAATACGAACAGGAAGATTTGATGAAGTTTAGAAACTTCGGACAAAAATCTCTTTCTGAAATTGAACAAGTATTGCAAGAAAGAGGACTTCACTTCGGCATGGATCTTGCCAAGTTGG
Source organism: Chitinophagales bacterium (assembly GCA_030832645.1). GTDB lineage: Bacteria > Bacteroidota > Bacteroidia > Chitinophagales > Chitinophagaceae > Pollutibacter. The sequence goes on from JAURIR010000051.1 coordinate 11,215, forward strand.
GAATCGATGTAGATGAGTTTTAATTTAACTATTATAAACAGGCTGTAATTCCTGACACGGTACAGCTTTAAAACAAACAGTCATGCGTCACGGAGACAAAATCAACAACCTAGGCCGTAAAAAGGCACACCGCGAGGCCCTCATGAGCAACCTTGCGAGTCAATTGATCATGCACAAACGTATTGTTACAACACTTGCCAAAGCAAAGGCGTTGAGAACATACATTGAGCCATTGATCACCAAGACAAAGAAAGCAGACAGCAAAGAGCAAATCATGCACAATCACCGCATCGTTTTCTCTTACTTGCAAGATAAAACAGCTGTAAAAGAACTCTTCACTACGATCGCTCCAAAAGTAGCCGGTCGTCCTGGAGGATATACCCGCATCATCAAGCTTGGTATTCGTCTAGGAGACAATGCCGAAAGAGGGATGATTGAATTGGTTGATTTCAACGAAATCTACGGTAAAGGCAAAGGAGAAGCTGCCGCACCTGCCAAGAAAACAAGAAGAAGTGGCGCTGCAAAGAAAAAAGCTGCTACAGAAGCTCCAGCTGCTGAAGCTGTCGCACCTGCTGCCGAAGAAACAACCGCATCAGAATAAGAAAATGTTGATAAAATATCATACGAAAGGCAGGTCATTTGATCCTGCCTTTTTTATTTTGTAAAAAATTATACAATGCCCAATCAAGACTCAAATCCGGTTCCCGCAGTGTTGGTGCTCGAAGATGGAATGGTGTTTCACGGAAAATCGTTTGGAATGATAGGAACCACTTCTGGAGAACTGTGTTTTAATACCGGAATGACGGGCTATCAAGAGGTTTTCACTGACCCCAGTTATTACGGACAGGTTCTCATCATGAACAATGTTCATACCGGTAACTATGGAGTAAAACCAGAGGACGTAGAAAGCGATACTGTTAAAATCAAAGGTTTGATTGGAAGAAACCTCGAAGAAAAATACAGTCGCCTCATGGCAAGCGATTCTCTCCAACATTATTTACTCGAACAAAATATTGTTGCCATCGAAGATGTTGATACGCGTGCTTTGGTGACCCATATCCGCGAGAAAGGTGCAATGAATTGCATCATCTCCTCAGAACATACCGATATTGAAAAATTGAAGTCAATGCTCAAGGAAGTTCCTTCCATGGATGGATTGGAGCTTGCTTCAAAAGTTACTACCGAGAAAATATACCACATGGGAGATCCGGCAGCTGCTATTCGAATCGCAGTGCTTGATTTTGGTGTAAAGAGAAATATCATTCAATGCATGGCAGATAGGGGCGCATACGTTCGTGTACATCCTGCAAAAACATCTTTTGAAGAGTTGATAGAATTTCAACCACACGGATTCTTCATATCCAATGGTCCTGGTGATCCTTCCACAATGGATTATGCAGTTGCCACTGTTAAAAAAATACTTGAAACCAAGAAGCCGGTTTTTGGAATTTGCTTGGGCCATCAATTATTGGCACTTGCAAACGGAATACCAACTTTCAAAATGCACCATGGCCATCGCGGATTAAATCATCCCGTAAAAAATCTGATGACCGGTGTATGTGAAATCACAACACAAAATCATGGATTTGCTGTAGACCCTGATGCAGTGAGAAAATCCGATAAAGTTGAAATTACACACGTAAATCTCAACGACGATTCCATCGAAGGCATACGTTTGAAAGATCGTCCAGCTTTTTCAGTGCAGTATCACCCAGAAGCCACTCCTGGTCCGCACGACAGCCGATATTTGTTTGATGATTTTATCCAATTGATTAATAATAACTAGCTTTACTCTCTTGAAGAAGATCACCATCATCAACGGACCCAATCTCAACTTGCTTGGCAAAAGGGAGCCTGCTATTTACGGATCCGAAGGGTTTGAAAGCTATTTGGATAAATTGCGTCAAAACAATCCGAATGTTGAGATCGATTACATTCAAAGTAATATTGAAGGGGAGTTGATTGATGCCGTTCAAAAATCAGGATTCTCATCCGATGGTATTATTATTAATCCTGGTGGATATACGCATACTTCCGTTGCGTTAGGAGATGCGATCGCATCCATCACTGCACCTGTTATAGAAGTACATATCTCTAATGTGCAAGCAAGAGAAGATTTCAGAAAGATATCTCACATATCTGCAAAGGTAAAGGGAACCATCTCTGGTTTGGGCCTCGACGGATATGCTTTGGCCCTGGACTATCTCAAGAAATAATTTCAGTTATTTTACACCAGCCCTGATTACATTCAACGCACCACCTGCCTTGAACCATTCAATTTGCTGTTCATTGTAACTGTGATGTGCTTGTATGCTCTCTGAAGTACCATCTTTATGATTCAAAACTACTTCCAATGGCTTACCAGCAGTGAAGCTTGTCAATCCAATTACATCAAGGGTATCGTCTTCCTGGATTTTATTGTAATCCTCTTTGTTCGCAAAAGTCAATGCCAACATTCCCTGCTTTTTCAAATTGGTTTCGTGAATACGCGCAAATGATTTTACCAATACCACACGAACACCAAGGTGACGGGGTTCCATTGCA
>JAURIR010000052.1 GCA_030832645.1 Chitinophagales bacterium
AAGAAGATACCAGTTTTGGACAATTGATTCATGAAATTACCGGTGATGCTATTCCAAATGAAATACCCGGTCTAAAAGAAGTGCATGCAGTTGATGCTGCAGGTGTTCATCCGTTGCTACTTGCAATAGGAAGTGAAAGATACACTCCCTATATCCCTACTAAACAACCTGCTGAAATCTTAACCATTGCAAATCATGTTTTAGGAACAGGTCAGTTGAGTTTGGCTAAGTTTTTATTTATTACAGCCGATGAAACAAATCAACTTTCGACCTCCAATATACCCTCCTATCTTACCTATATTCTAGAGCGAATTGACTTAACCCGTGATATACATTTTTATACGAACACTACAATTGATACGTTAGACTATTCGGGAGATGGACTCAATACTGGAAGCAAGGTTGTAATTGCAGCATATGGCAAGCCTCTTCGTACTTTGAATGATAAAATACCCTCTACCATTAAAGAACTCAAAGGAATCAATGATGTTCAATTGGTTTCCCCTGGTATTATTGCCATTCAGATAAATAAATACAAAAACGCGGATCATGCGGCAATTGAAATCTCCGCACTGAATGAACAACTGAAAAATGAATGCAAGGAATTGAATGGAACAGTCATGATAGTTTTGTGCGATGATGCAACATTCGTAGCGGACAGTATAAAAAACTTTTTATGGGTAACTTTCACCCGTTCCAATCCATCTCACGATATTCATGGGGTTGACTCCTTCATAAAAAATAAACACTGGGGATGCAATGGTCCTTTGATTATTGACGCAAGGATAAAGCCACACCATGCTCCAGCAGTTGAACTTGATCCAGCAATCCTGAAGAAAACAGACAGGCTGTTTTCTTCAGGCGGTAGTTTGCATGGAGTTGTTTAAAGAGAAATTTATTTCAATTTCATGTTCACTGGATCCCAGTGAATAATTTTTTTAGAGAAATAACTTTCGTTACATGATAAGGCAGGAGCTGCTGCTCTGAATCCAAAAGTAGCATCTTCTACTACTTGTTTTCCTGTTCTGATAGCGTCGAAGAAATTAGTGAAGTGATCGAGATGCTCGCTGTATCCAACAGGTGGTTTAAAGGTAACATCCTCCTTGATTTTTCTTTTCTTTTGTGATTCAGTCCATTTAGCATCGTACTCTCTCTGCATTTCATCTTGCATGCTCTTGGAAAAAGTTGACAATGAATCGTATCCTCCAAAGCCTGGTGCTTCTGGTAAAATGCTATGCTTAACGGTAATATTATTTCCTCTTACGTCCATCACACCTTCGGAACCAACAAAGCGAGTAACTTCTTGTCCGCCAGTTCCACTTATAAAATTAACTTGAAGAGTCAATTGAAAAGCGGGATGTTCAGGACAATCTGGATACTGCATAACTCCAGACATAACATCTGGCATATTTCTACCATCTTTCCAGTAACTGAATTGACCAGTGCTGTAAATGGTTTCTGGGCCATTTGAATTTGTAATCAGGTGCGTACCGCTCAAGAGATGGATAAACAAATCTCCAGCTACTCCAGTTCCTACCTCTTTGAATGCTCTCCACCAGAAAAACTTCTTGGAATCATATGCCATTTTTTGAGTGACTTCTGTAAAACGATCCCAATCGGTTGTTGAGGCGTCTGCATCTTTTGGTATGGTATATTCCCATGCTCCAATAGAACTTTGTCTGTCGTAGACAGCATTCACCATATTTAGTTTACCAATTTCACCTGCTGCCAACAATTCTTTTGCTTTTGCCAGTCCAATACTACTAACACGTTGACTACCTACTTGCAATACTTTTCCATATTTCTTTTGTGCAGCAATTACATCGTAGCCTTCTTTTATTTTATACACCATTGGTTTTTCAACATAGACATGTTTGCCTTTGGCCAATGCGTCAATCGTTATTTTAGCATGCCAAACATCTGTAGTGGCAATGATAACTGCATCAATATCTGAACGATCGAGTAAGTCTTTGTAGTTTCTTGTTGTATAGAGGTCTTTCCCATACATCTCTTTGGCATTTTCTAATCTGCCTGTATACAGATCACAGATGCCTGCCAATTCTACACCCGGAACTTGAAGAGCTGTTCTCAAATCTCCGTGTCCCTGAATTCCAAAACCAATAACACCCAATCTAATTTTATCACCAATTGAAATTTTCTTATCGTAACGAAGGATTCGTTCCTCAGCTTTTTCTTGTGCGGAAAGTGAACTAAACGGTGAGATTGCAGCCACCAAACTGGTTGCACCAATCTGATGGAGGAAGTTTCTTCTGGAGGCGGAATTGTTCTTTTTCATTTGGCAGTTTTGTTATTAAATATTAAAAATCAAGTTTTTAATTATTCTTATGAAGTTACATGCTTAACTCCATTTTTGTAAATAAAAAAAGTCCTCAAAAGAGGACTTTCTATCAGTCGGGAAGACCAGATTCGAACTGGCGACCCCTTGCACCCCATACAAGTGCGCTACCGGGCTGCGCCACTTCCCGAATGGAGGGCAAATTTACGAAAAATCACCCTAAACAGCTCCTTTTGAGCTATTTGAATGCAATACTTTATCTTTGTGTAATTCATCGATTATGACGATACTTGTCCGTCAAGCACTTATCAAGGACAACCACTCTTCGCACAACAATACTGTAAAGGATATTCTCATTTCCAACGGTGTCATTTCTGAAATCTCTCCATCCATCTCAGCAACATCTGATGAAATGGTAGAAGCCAATGGAAAAACAATCACTCCAGGATGGGTTGATGTATTTGCAGTGGGTACCGATCCAGGGTTTGAATACAAAGACGACTTGACTTCGCTATCCCTTTCTGCCTGTGCAGGTGGGTTTACGCATGTCTTTGTGAGTCCCAATACCAGTCCTGTCACTCAATCCAAAACCGGAATAGAATACATTTTATCTTCTAGTCAGCAACTGCCTTGTTTTATCCACCCCATCGGTGCTGTAACAAAGAATACGGATGGAAAAGAACTGACTGAAATGTATGATATGCATGCCTCAGGTGCCATTGCTTTTGGCGACGGCGTGAAGTCGATTCAATCAGCTGGTTTAATGATCAAAGCCCTTCAATATGTTTCAGCTTTCAATGGCATCATCATTCAAATTCCAGACGATCATTCGGTTGCACCTCATGGACAAATGCACGAGGGGATTGTTTCTACTCAAATCGGATTGCCTGGTAAGCCTGCACTTGCAGAAGAAATAATGGTAGCAAGGGATATCGAGCTATCAAAGTATACTCAATCACATGTGCACATCACTGGAGTCAGTTTATCTAGTTCAGTAGATATGATCAAAAAAGCAAAAAAAGACGGAGCAAAAATTTCTTGCTCCACTACCCTGCATCATTTGGTATTTACAGACAAAGACCTAATTGGCTACAACACTAATTTAAAAGTGAATCCTCCTCTACGACCGGAGAAGGATCGCAAGGCACTGATCAAAGCAATCAAAGACGGTGTAATAGATTGCATCAGCGCACATCACACAGCACAGAACAAAGACGCCAAAGTGTGCGAATTTGAATATGCAGGTAATGGAACATTGGGACTAGAAGCCGCATACGGTGTATTAGGAACTGTTGGATTATCAGAGGACGAAATTCTAAACGCAATCTGTTTCAAACCACGCGAACTTTTTGATATAAAAGGATCTATCGAAATAGGATCAAAAGCGGATCTTACGTTGTCTGACCCTGGGCCGGTTTCTACCTTTGATGCGAATCAGAATAAATCAAAATCCTCTAACTCAGCTTATCTAGGATTGCCAACAAAGGGGAAAGTGATTGGAACTATGCTAAAGAACAAATTCATTAAGGCATAATTTTATGGAAAAAATTTCATCGTTACACAATAAAGAAACATTGCAATACGGAGCCATGTCTGCAGTTTCTGCCGTGTTAATCTTCGTAGTGCTCTATATTCTAGGTGCGGAATATTTCATGAGTCCAGTTGCATGGATTTCCTCTTACCTTTTACCGATTCTATTTGCAGTCATAGGAGCATTACAGGTTAAGAAAAAAAATAATGGTTATTTGAACTTCAATGAAGCATTAAAAGTAATATTCGGTGTCTTTGTTTTAACAGGTATTGTGAGTACGATTGTGTCTTTTTTTATCTTTAATTATCTAGACGTTGCTTTTGCAGAAAGAATGAAACAATTAACTATTGAAAAAAGCCAGGAAACCATGGCTAAATTCAATGTTCCAGAAAGTGAAATGGAGAAAGCGATGGAAAAAATATCCGAACAAGACTTTTTCTCGGCAGGATCTCTATTTAAGTCCTTTGCCTATGCCTGCATTTTATATTTTATTGAAGCCTTGATTATTGCTGCGATCATCAAGAAGAAAAAACCTGAATTAGAATTCTAAGATGAATATTACTGTAGTTATACCACTAAAAGACGAAGCCGAATCATTGCCTGAATTGACAGCGTGGATAAAACGTGTTATGGAGCATCACTCATTCAGCTTCGAAACCATATTGGTAGACGACGGTAGTAAAGATGATTCATGGATGGTTATTCAGGAAATTTCTAACAACGATCATCGATTCAAAGGAATAAAATTCAAACGCAATTACGGAAAATCAGCAGCATTGAATGTTGCCTTTCGCGAAGCAAAAGGCGATGTAGTTATTACTATGGATGCCGATTTGCAGGATAGTCCGGATGAAATCCCCTCCCTCTATTCAAAAATAAAGGAAGAACAATACGATTTGGTCAGTGGCTGGAAAAAGAAGCGTTACGACAATGTTTTGACCAAAAATATTCCTTCCAAATTTTTTAATGCAGTTACCAGAAAAATGTCTGGTATTCATTTGCACGATTTCAATTGTGGATTAAAAGCTTATAAAAACGAGGTAATTAAAGCCATAGAAGTATACGGAGAGATGCATCGATACATCCCAGTCATAGCAAAATGGCAAGGATATACAAAGATTGGAGAACAAGAAGTAGAACATAGAGCTCGTAAATACGGATACACAAAATTCGGTTGGGAAAGATTCATCAACGGATTTCTGGATTTAGCTACGATCATGTTTATAGGAAAATTCAGAAAGAAACCAATGCAGTTTTTCGGATTAATCGGAGTAATTGCTTTTTTAATAGGATTTATCACCAGTGGGTATTTAATCGTCTCCAAATTGATTGATTTTGACTATTCTATAACAACCCGACCAGCTTTTTACATATCACTGACTTCAATGGTGATTGGAACACAATTCTTTCTTGCAGGCTTTATCAGCGAGATGATCTCACGCGGAGCTCCGGATAGAAATAACTACAACATTGAAACCCAAGTAGGATTCAACAATTAATTAGTGCAAAAGATCATAATCATAGGCCCAGCACACCCTCTTAGAGGAGGATTGGCTAGTTTCAATGAAAGAATGGCATTGGAATTAAAGAAGGATAACAATCAAGTTCAGTTGTTCTCCTTCTCCCTTCAATATCCATCCTTGCTCTTTCCTGGAAAAACTCAATTTTCTACAGAACCACCTCCAGAAAATATAGAAATTCACTCCATAATAAATTCAATAAATCCGTTGAATTGGATTGGTGTTGGAAATCGAATCAGAAAAATCCGTCCAGACATAGTAATATTCAGGTATTGGATACCTTTTATGTCGCCGTGCTTTGGTACTATAGCAAGAATTATCAGAAAAAATAATTTCACAAAGATTCTTTGCATTGCAGATAATATTCTCCCACACGAAAAGAGATTAGCAGACAAACTATTAACGAATTATTTTATTAAACCTATAGATGGGTTTATCACAATGAGTGATAAAGTAACCAACGATTTACTTCAATTCCATTCTGATAAACCGATTAAGCATGCCATTCACCCGCTCTACGATAATTTTGGATCGCTGATATCGAAAGAAGTTGCAAGAGAAAAATTAAACCTCGATAAATCAAAAAAAATACTTCTCTTTTTTGGATTCATAAGAGCCTACAAAGGGCTTGATTTATTGATAAAAGCAATGGCCGATACAAGAATAAAATCAGAAAACCACCTTCTATTAATTGCAGGAGAATTTTACCAAGATAAACAACCCTATCTCGATTTGATAAAATCATTGCAATTGGAAGGGAGCATAAAAATTGTTGACGACTTTATTCCTGATTCAATGGTTAGATATTACTGCTGTGCTGCTGATGTTATAGTACAGCCCTATAAAAATGCAACACAAAGCGGTGTTACTCCACTCGCCTATCATTTTGAAAAACCAATGATTGTAACAAACGTTGGCGGGCTACCAAGTATGGTAGTTGACGGGGAAACTGGATTGGTATGTGAGCCCAATCCTGAATCAATTGCTGATCAAATTGTTAATTATTTTCAAAAAGGAGAAGAATTCTTTATTCCATCATTAATAAAAGAAAAGACGAAGTTTAGTTGGTATAACTTTACGAAGAATATTCAATCATTGGCGAATGATATACAGAAGTAAAGCACCTTTAAGAATAGGTTTTGCAGGAGGAGGAACGGATGTGAGTCCATACAGCGACCTATATGGCGGCGCAGTATTGAATGCTGCCATTTCACTCTATGCAAATACGCACATTGAAAAAATAGATGAGAATAAGATAATTTTTAAATCGATTGACCAGCAAAAAACTCTCATTATTGACAAGAATCAAACCATCGATCACGACAATGAGCTCAAATTATTAACCGGAGTCTACCACTCCATTGTCCAGGATTTCGGTACTATAGAGGGTGGACTTAAAATCACAACCCATGTGGATGTTCCTGCCGGTTCTGGTTTAGGCACTTCTTCTACCCTTGTTGTTTCATTGATTGGCGCTTTTGCTGAAATGATGAAATTGCCATTAGGCGAATACGATATTGCTCAATATGCTTACAAGATTGAAAGAGAAAAATTGAATCTTGCTGGTGGCAGACAAGATCAATATGCTGCTACTTTTGGAGGTATTAATTTTATGGAGTTCTATAAAAATGATCACGTAATTGTAAATCCACTTCGCATCAGACGAGAATACATTCAAGAGCTGGAAACAAACTTGGTATTATTTTTTACTTCTACTAGCCGTGCATCTGCCGATATTATCAAAAAACAACAGGAAAATGTAAAAACAAATAAAAGCTCTTCTATAGATGCAATGCACAAGCTTAAAGAACAAAGTAAGCTAATGAAAGAAGCTATACTGAAGGGAAATTTAGACGAAATTGGTGAAGTGCTGGATTTTGGATTTAAGGAAAAAAAGAAAATGGCAGACAATATTACAAATCCTTTGATTGAAGAAATTTACTCCATTGCAGTTAAAGCTGGTGCAACAGGAGGTAAAATATCTGGAGCCGGAGGTGGAGGTTTTATGATTTTTTATTGTCCTGGTACAACACGATACAATGTCATCGAAAAACTATCCGAACAAGGAGGTAAAGTAGTTGATTATTCTTTCAACAAATACGGATTGACCAGTTGGACTTCAAAGAAATAACATGACAGACAAAATAAAAAGTATCATTGAAGAATCGATTCAGCTCAAAGGAAAGTTGATATCAGATGATACCCTTGTAAAAACAATTGAAGATGTCGTCGCTTTGCTATTGGCTTGTCTCAAAAATGGCCATCGCATCTGGTTTTGTGGAAACGGAGGAAGTGCTGCCGATGCTCAACACTTGGCCGCTGAATTCAGCGGAAGATTTTACATAGACCGAAAAGCGCTACCAGCAGAGGCACTACACTGCAATACAAGCTATTTAACTGCTGTCGCAAATGATTATGGATACGAGCACGTATATGCTCGCTTGATCGAAGGCGTGGCATCCCAAGGAGATGTTTTAATTGGTATTTCCACCTCGGGGAATTCAACTAATATTATAAATGCTTTTACTGAAAGCAAAGAAATAGGAGTAGTGACTGTTGCATTAACAGGAGCAACCGGTGGTAAAATGGGAAATGCAGATTTTCTAATCAACGTTCCATCAACCGATACCCCACGCATACAGGAAATGCATATTTTAATAGGACATATCATCTGTGAATTAACAGAAAAAGCATTATTTACCAACCCCAATGAATAAACTTCTCATTCTTGCAGGCGGTTTAGGAACAAGATTGAAGTCAGCATTGCCTGAACTCCCAAAAGTATTGGCTCCAATAGAAAACAAGCCTTTTATTCATTATATAATTGAGCATTATCAAAAGAATGGAATTGATGAGTTTGTTTTTTTACTAGGGTACAAAAGTGATTTGATTATTCAGTATATCGATAACAACTTCTCTGATTTACCCAAAAACTACGTCATTGAAAAGGATCAATTGGGTACCGGCGGCGCAATTCAATTGGGTTTGCAATCTATTGAGGATGAGAATGTATTCATAACAAATGGAGATACTTTTTTCGATGTAGATATAAACGAGATGAAAAAACTACATATCAACGTCGATTGCACAATAGCACTTAAGCCAATGAGTCATTTTGAACGGTATGGTTCGGTTACAGTTGATAGTAATAACCATATTGAATGCTTCAACGAGAAAAAATATTGTGAATCCGGCTTGATCAATGGAGGAGTCTATCTAATCAATAGAAATAAATTTCTACACCATTTGCTTCCATTTAAATTCTCGTTTGAAAAAGATTATTTAGAAAATAGTACACTAGTCAAAAATATGATGGGGTATATCTCTGAGGGATATTTCATTGATATTGGTATTCCAGAAGATTACAGAAAAGCACAAAATGAATTACCAACTATAGTATGAATGAAATCAACCTCTTACAAATAGATCCTACCTGGACACTTTTTCTTGATAGAGACGGAGTGATCAACGTGGAATTACCAGGTGATTACGTAAAAAATTGGAATGAATTTGTTTTTTGCACCAATGCCCTACCCGCATTGGAAATATTCAGCAACCTTTTTAAAACAATTGTTGTAGTATCAAATCAACGGGGCGTGAGTAAGGGTATCATGACAATAGACAACTTACATGATGTGCACGATAGGATGGTGAAGGAAATTACAATTAATAAGGGAAGGATTGATAGGATATATTTTTCTACTGCTCTTTCCGATGATGATCCAAGCAGGAAGCCGAATATTGGAATGGCCCTGAATGCCAAAGACGATTTTAAACATATTGACTTTAAAAAGTCGATCATGATTGGTAATAAATTAAGTGATATGGAATTTGGCAAAAGAGCAGGAATGATAACTGTAATGGTAGATGAAAAACATGCGCACCTCAACAAACATGAATTGATTGATTATAGAGTAGATAGTATGTATGAATTTTCAAAAATGATTCAATGAATAGAGCCCTACTACTCATCAGTCACTTTTTAATTTTTTCGAGTTTTTCCTTGAATACTAATGCGCAAAAATTAAGCAGTAGTTTATCTTCAAAAGAAGATACGTTGAAGTTATTGGGATCCAAAATAGTGAATGCAGAATTTGCGGAGCAACGTTTTAGAGCAGACAGTCATTTTACACGTGTACTGGTAAGAGCACTGCAACTACCCTATTCATTTGACTACGCATTTGACTCATTGGGCATGATTTCTAGATTGTATAGTCCAGATAGCAGTTTCAGGATCTTTACCTGGCAGGTTAGCAAAGACGAAAATGTATATCGAAGACACGGAGCAATACAAATGAATACAAATGATGGGAGTTTGAAGCTTTTCCCCTTGATCGACAGATCAAATTTGATTGTTAACCAGAAAGACACTGTATCAAATAATGAATGGTGGATCGGCTCTATATATTATAAAATTTTGAAGAATCAATACAATAATCAATGTTACTATACCCTCTTGGGATATGATGAATACTCAAGGAACAGCACCAGAAAACGAATTGAAATTTTATATTTCAATGATCAACAAAAACCTGTTTTTGGTGCTCCCCTATTTGTTTTCAATCAAGATTCAAAAAATAGCACCGTACAGTCTCGTTTTTGGCTAGAATACAAAAAAAATGTAGCTGTTAGTATTAAGTACGACGACGATTTAAAAATGATTGTTTACGATCATTTGATTTCAGAGACGAATGAAAAAGAAAGACCTGAAACCTATATTCCTGATGGTGATTACGAGGGATTCAAATGGTTGAATGGGAAATGGGTTCACATGGAGAAGCCTTTCAATTTTACATTGGAGGATGGTCAGGCACCAATAGAAAAACCGGTATTGGAATCGAAATTTCCTGTTAGGAAAACAAACAAGAAGGGTAATTAATCATCAAGTTTCAATACTGCTAGGAAAGCTTCTTGTGGCACTTCCACATTGCCTATTTGGCGCATCCTCTTTTTTCCTTCTTTCTGTTTTTCTAATAATTTTCTTTTCCTGCTGATATCACCACCGTAACATTTTGCGGTTACATCTTTTCGCATTGCAGAAATGTTTTCTCTTGCAACAACTTTGGCACCGATAGCAGCCTGAATAGCAATTTGGAATTGCTGACGTGGTAATAATTCTTTTAATTTTTCACATAGTTTCCTACCAAAATCTTGCGACCTGCTTCTATGGATAAGTGCAGACAATGCGTCTACTTTGTCGCCGTTCAAAAGAATATCCATTTTTACAATATCACTTTCCCTGTATCCTATTGGGTGATAATCAAAAGAGGCATATCCTCGTGTTTGACTTTTTAATTTATCGTAAAAATCGAATACAATTTCTGTCAACGGCATTTCAAAAATCAATTCCACTCTGGTTTGCGTGAGATAGCTTTGATTAATCAACATACCCCTTTTGCCTAAGCAAAGAGTCATGATATTACCTATATACTCTGGTTTTGTAATGATTTGTGCCTTGATGAAAGGTTCTTCGATGCTACTCATTTGAGTTGGATCCGGCATCTCAGAAGGATTATTAACAGGAATTATATCTCCTTTGGTACTATAGGCAATGAAGCTTACGTTTGGAACAGTGGTGATTACAGTTTGATTGAACTCTCGTTCTAAACGCTCTTGGATAATTTCCATGTGTAATAATCCAAGAAATCCACAACGAAATCCGAAGCCCAATGCCTGGGAAGTCTCCAATTCGTATGTCAGAGAAGCATCGTTCAATTGCAATTTGTCCATGCAATCTCTGAGTTCCTCAAAATCTTCTGTATTTACAGGGAAAATACCGGCAAAAACCATTGGTTTTACTTCTTCAAACCCCTGAATAGCACTTACTGTCGGATTTACTGCGTTTACGATTGTATCGCCGACCTTTACTTCTTTTGCATTCTTGATTCCGGTTATTAAATAGCCAACATCCCCACATTTAACCTCCTTCTGCTCTTGCATCGTTAATTTTAAAATTCCCACTTCATCTGCGCCGTAGTCCATATCAGTGGAAAGAAATTTAATCTTCTCTCCTTTTTTGATGGAACCGTTTAAAATTCTATAATAAACGATGATACCTCGAAAAGAATTGAAAACACTGTCGAAAATCAACGCCTGTAAAGGTGCATTTGCGTCTCCTTTGGGAGGTGGTATTCTATTTACAATGGCATCGAGAATGCCTTCAATTCCAATACCTGTTCTGCCGCTTGCCAAAAGAATATCATCGGATTTACAACCGATCAATTCAATGATTTGATCTTTTACTTCTTCAATCATTGCACCATCCATGTCAATCTTATTGATAACAGGAATAATTTCAAGATTATTATCGACAGCGAGGTAGAGGTTAGAAATCGTTTGTGCCTGTATACCTTGTGTTGCATCAACCAATAACAAAGCTCCTTCACAAGCTGCAAGCGCACGGCTTACTTCATAACTGAAATCGACATGACCAGGAGTATCAATCAAATTTAAAATATATTCTTGACCGTCGTGGTGCTTGTAGTTGATCTGAATGGCATGACTTTTAATGGTTATACCTTTCTCTCTCTCTAAATCCATATCGTCCAATACCTGGTCCATCATTTCTCTTTCGCTGATCGTATTGGTAGTTTGTAACAAACGATCTGCCAGGGTTGATTTACCATGATCGATGTGAGCTATGATGCAAAAATTTCTTATGTGTTTCATGAAAATTATCAGCAATCTGGGTGAAAAATACCCGAATCAATGAGGGTGCAAAGTTAATCAATTATTGTATTTTAGCAGCTCTTATGGAAACCAAAGAATTATTCGAAAAAGCTGTTAAAGATTCAGAATCGCTCACCGAAAGGCCCAGTAACGAAACCCTTCTCTTATTGTATGCTCTGTTCAAGCAGGCAACAGAGGGTGACAACACGAAAGAAACACCTGATAACCCTTTTGATTTTGTTAAAAAAGCTAAACACGAAGCTTGGCTTGCTCTTAAAGGCAAATCCTCAGAGGATGCCATGAAAGAATACATCCAATTAGTGGAAAAGCTGAAAGGTTAACTTATTTCAATGCTTTTATAACAGCCAGGAATTCGTCTGCGATCAACGATGCTCCACCTACCAATCCGCCGTCTACATCGGGTTGAGAAAAAATCTCCTTTGCATTGCTGGCTTTAACACTACCGCCGTACAAAACAGAAACGTCATTTGCTAGGTCATTCCCATATTTAGAGGCTATTACAGCTCTTATGTGCGCATGCATTTCCTGAGCTTGTTCGGAACTGGCAGTTTTACCCGTTCCAATTGCCCAAATGGGCTCATAAGCTATAACAACTTTTTTAAGGTCCTCTGCGTTTAAGTGGAAGAGAGATTCATTCAACTGAACTTCTACAAAGTTATTTTGTGAGCCCTGTTCACGAATAGACAATGGTTCTCCACAACAAAAAATAGGTGTAATGGAAGCCGATAGACAAAGATTGACCTTATCTGCTAACATAGCATTGGATTCTGCAAAATATTCTCTGCGTTCGCTATGGCCAACAATACAATGGGCTACTCCAATGGATGTTAACATGTCTACTGAAACTTCACCTGTAAACGCACCCGAAGTTTTATGGTGACAATTTTGAGCAGCAATATGTATATTTTTCTTACCTGCTACGATTTCATTGGCCTGTATCAGATAAGGAAAGGGAACGGAGAAAAGTACTTCCTGGTGGTCTGACAAGGAAGGGATGGATGTCAAAATATCATTCAATAATTGTTTGCCTTCAGAAAGTGTCTTGTTCATTTTCCAATTCGCTGCAGCAATTTGTTTTCTCATTGTTGATGTTGTTTATACAGTGTTATAATTTTTTGTTTTTGATCTTCGCTCAACTCCTCACCTTTCATCTTCATCCACCTGGAAATTTCAGTTAGTAAATGATCCAATCGGTATTTAGTATCATCGTCCATTCCCCAAGAAAAAAGTGGAATAAACTTCGGAGTTAGCATTCCTTTTTCTGAAAAAAGATTTGAAAAATCAGATACAACAGATCCGCTATTGATTGATGTATTGATAGCAGTTTTCACATGATCCCCCATCGAAAATCCCAATTTATCAATTACAGTTTCATATTGCTTAGTTGAATGATCCCATACCCTGATTTTACCAGCAGTATTTTTTACATTGGAATTGGAAGTTCCTGCTCCCAAATTACACCATTCCCCAAGCACAGAATTTCCGAGGAATCCTTCATGACCCTTATTGGAATAACTAAAAATTACAGAATTTTTCACCTCTCCTCCTATTTTACTGAAAGGCCCCACAGTGGTA
>JAURIR010000053.1 GCA_030832645.1 Chitinophagales bacterium
CATCTTTCAAAACATAGGCAGATGTATCCTCTTCGTGAGAATAGGTAAATACCCCAACCCGGTCAAACTGCATTTCTTGCAAGAAGTTTTTTAGCTCCTCTACATCCTCTCTCGTTTCACCAGGAAATCCTGCTATCAAGGTTGTTCGAAGGCAAATGCCCGGAATGCGTGACCTTATTTCTGCTATCAGGTCTTTCATTTCCTGCTGGGTAATTTGACGCTTCATTGCCTTCAACATCTTATCACTTGCGTGTTGCAAAGGCATGTCGAGGTAATTGCAGATTTTGGGTTCATCTTTCATTACATCGATGATCTCCAATGGAAACTTAGATGGATAAGCATAGTGAAGGCGAATCCATTCTAGTCCCTCTACTTTTGTAAGTTCTTTCAAAAGTTCAGGAAGCATTCTTTTTTTATACAAATCCAACCCATAGTATGTAAGTTCCTGTGCAATCAGCATAACTTCTTTTATACCCATTTTTACCAATCGCTCTGCTTCTTTTATCAATTCCTCCATGGGTTTGCTCCGATGTTCGCCTCGCATGAGTGGGATGGCACAGAAAGAGCACGTTCTGTTGCAACCTTCACTGATTTTCATGTATGCATAATGCGACGGAGTGCTCAACAACCTTTCCCCTACTAATTCTGCTTTATAATCTGCATTGAGCGTAGAGAGCAACCTGGGCAGTTCCATGGTTCCGAAATATGCATCTACTTCAGGGATCTCTTCTTCGAGATTATTCTTGTATCGCTCGCTCAAACATCCTGTAACATAGACTTTATCGAGCTTTCCTTTTCGTTTGAGTTCTACTTGATCTAAAATAGTATTGACGCTCTCTTCCTTTGCTTTGTCGATAAAGCCGCATGTATTTATAATCACAATGTTGTGATCGAGTTTTGCATTTTCGTGCACTACATCAAAATCATTTGCAGCCAACTGACCGCTCATGACTTCACTATCGACCATATTTTTACTACAGCCGAGTGTGATGATGTTTACTTTGTTCTGTTTTTTTGTTTTCATGTTAACGGTTAACGGTTGACGGCTGACAGTTAACAGTGAACTGACAACTGTCAACTGATTTAAAAACCTAACAAACTATCAACGAATTCCTTCCTATCAAACACCATCAGGTCTTCGGCTTTTTCTCCGACGCCAATGAATTTAACCGGAATATTGAATTGATTGGATATAGCCAATACAATTCCACCTTTTGCGGTTCCGTCTAATTTTGTAATTGCCAATGCAGAAACATCCGTTGCTGCAGAAAAATGTTTTGCCTGTTCAATTGCGTTTTGTCCGGTTGTTCCATCCAATACCAACAATGTTTCATGCGGAGCATCCGGAATCACTTTTTGGATAACGCGTTTGATCTTGCTCAACTCTTCCATCAAGTGGGCTTTATTGTGCAAGCGGCCTGCAGTATCAATCAATACAATATCTACTCCTTTTGCAACCGCACTATTAACTGTATCAAATGCTACAGAAGCAGGATCTGAGCCCATTTCTTTTTTTACGATCGGTACACCCGCGCGTTCGCTCCAGATAGTCAATTGATCAACTGCTGCGGCACGAAAGGTATCTGCTGCACCCAATAGTACTGATTTACCTGCGTTTTTAAAATTGGTTGCCAACTTACCGATGGTGGTAGTTTTACCCACCCCGTTTACACCCACTACCAACATCACAAATGGCTTCTTATTTTCGGGGAGCTCAAAATTTTTAAGTGTATCACTTTCGTCTTCCACCAAAATATTGCGGATCACGTCCTTCAACATGAGGTGCAATTCATCCGTGTTCATGTATTTGTCTCTTGCAACACGGGCCTCTATCTTTTCGATGATTTGAACGGTGGTATCGACTCCTACATCCGCGGTAATCAGTGCTTCCTCTAATTGATCCAACAGTTCTTCGTCTACCTGCGACTTACCGGCAATGGCTTTGGTAATTTTTGAAAAAAATCCTTCCCTGGTTTTCTCCAAACCTTTTTCGAGTTGTTCTTTTTCTTTTTTCCCAAATAGCTTGTCAAAAAATCCCATACGGTATAGCTATTAAAACAAAAGCTGTCCCGAAAAGTTATACGGAACAGCTTTTGCTTTTGAATTCAAATGATGTTATTGAGCCAAGAACTCTTTTACCTTGTCCTTGTGTACGATGGTCTCTTTAAAAGTATAAGCGCCTGTCTTTGGACTTCTTACAGCCTTGATCACTTTTGTCCAGTTCTTTGCTTCAGCAGAAGCCTTTGCGTCTTTAATCTTCGCGTTCTTTGATGCTGACTTTGCCATGATTATTTAATTTCTTTGTGAACAGTATATTTCTTTAGAATGGGGTTGTATTTCTTCAACTCCATGCGCTCCGGGGTATTCTTTTTATTTTTGGTAGTGATGTAACGACTGGTACCGGCTTGTCCAGTTGTTTTGTGCTCTGTGCACTCTAAAATCACTTGAACCCTATTTCCTTTCTTAGCCATAACAAACTTTTAATAAGATTAGATATTTACCCCTTGAGCTCTCAATTCTTTCACGACTGTGTACAATCCGTTTTTGTTGATAGTTCGGATCGCTTCAGATGAAAGCTTCAACGTAACCCATTTGTCTTCTTCCGCAAGGAAGAAACGCTTTTTCTGAAGGTTAGGAAGAAAACGACGCTTGGTTTTAATATTGGAATGGGAAACCTTGTTTCCAGTGATCGGACGTTTTCCAGTAACCTGACATACTCGTGCCATAATCTCAATTTTTGGGAGGGCGAAATTACGTAATTTCTTGGTTTAGGCAAAATTTTTGTTGTCAGTTGACAGTTAACGGTTGTCTGTTAACGGTCAACTGTTAACTCATTAAATATCAATCGCTTCGCCGTAGGCAGCTGCCACTGCTTCTTTCACCGCTTCACTCATGGTAGGGTGCGGGTGGATGGCGTTGAGGATTTCGTGGTGGGTGGTCTCCAATTTACGGGCTACCACTACTTCAGCGATCATCTCAGTTACGCCTGCTCCGATCATGTGGGCACCTAAAAATTCTCCGTATTTGGCATCGAATATCACTTTCACAAATCCGTCGGTATTTCCTGCCGCACTGGCCTTTCCGGAGGCCATAAAGGGGAATTTACCCACTTTCACCTCATACCCTGCGTCTTTGGCAGCCTTTTCGGTAAAGCCAACTGAGGCGATTTCTGGTGAGCAATAAGTACAGCCTGGGATGTTGTTGTAATCGATGGCGTCTGGCTTGTGGTGGTATTTTTTCTCCAAGAATCCGATGCTTTCTGCCGCATTGATGCCTTCCTTTCCTGCCACGTGAGCTAGTGCTTGTCCGGGTGAACAGTCTCCAATGGCATAAATACCCGCCACTGAAGTCTGTTGGGTCTTATCAACCACTACTTTTCCTTTCTCCAACTTGATGCCATTTTCTTCCAGTCCAATGTTCTCAATGTTAGGAGCGATACCCACTGCACTCAACACTATATCTGCTTCTAGAACTGATTCACCTGCAGCACTCTTTACAGAGGCCTTCACCCCTGCTCCTGTGGTATCTACTTTTGTTACTTCGCTTGAAGTAAGAATAGTAATTCCTTTCTTTTTCAATTGCTTTTCCAACTCTTTGCTGATATCCTCGTCTTCCACTGGCACAATCCGTGGCATGAATTCAACGATGGTAACTTTTGTTCCCATTGAATTATAAAAATCGGCGAATTCCACTCCAATTGCTCCGCTTCCTACCACAATCATGGATTTTGGTTGTTGCGGTAATACCATTGCTTCGCGATAACCGATGATCTTCTTTCCATCCTGAGGAAGGTTGGGAAGCTGTCTACTTTTGGCTCCTGTTGCTATGATGATATATTTACCTTCTACCATCTGCTTCTTTCCATCAGCAGCGGTTACTTCAATTTTACCCTTCCCAGCAATTTTACCATATCCCATGATCACATCGATCTTGTTCTTCTTCATCAAGAATTGAACACCTTTGCTCATCTTATCTGCTACACCACGACTTCTTTTTACCACTGCAGAAAAATCATGTTCCACGTTGCTGGCCTTGATACCATAGTCGGCGCTATGTTTCATATAGTCATACACCTGGGCGCTTTTCAAAAGTGCTTTGGTTGGAATACATCCCCAATTCAAACACACTCCACCTAAACTTTCTTTTTCGATGATTGCTACTTTGAAACCGAGTTGGGATGCTCTGATGGCAGCAGGATAGCCACCGGGACCACTTCCTAATACTAATATGTCATACGCCATGGTAAGTAATTTATATTGATCGCAAAATTAGCTTTAATGAGTGAAACAACAAAAGACCCGTGAGGAGGGATCTTAAAAAAAGCTTATATTAGTAATGTGTCCAATATCACAAAAATAAATTTCGATCCCTTCTATAGCAATGAGTCCTCTGGAGTGGCATCTAAAAATGTCGCGCTGAAAAAATCCATCGTAAACAAAATAGACCAAAACCGCCTTTGTACGATCACTGAACTGAGCAAAGAACTCACCATCAGCATTCCTAAAACAACCGACCTTATCAATGACCTTGTGGAAACAGGGCTGCTTGTAGAACAAGGAAAATTAGATTCAACAGGAGGAAGAAAGGCCAGCGCCTTTGGCTTGAATGCAGATGCATGTCACTTTATCGGCGTTGCGATCGGAAGGTTTCATATTGAATTTGGAGTGATGGATTTAAACAAGGGCATGAAAATGCCTGTTGAACAAAAAGAGTACCGATTTGAAAATACTCCTGATACCATTAGCAACCTGGTGAAGGAGATAAAGAATTTCTTAAAAAAAATTAAAGAAGAGAACCTTAGAATTGTAGGACTGGGAATTTCCTTTCCTGGAAGAACCAATACCAAAATAGGTAAACCCCTTACTTTAACTGGCAGACCTCTTACCTTTTTCAATTTTTTGGATGAGTCACTGAGCGATGTGCTTCAAAAAGAAATAGATATTCCTGTTTTCATTGAAAATGATTCAAGAGCAATGGTGCTTGCGGAGATGAATATCCCTGATAGCCTCAAAGAAAAAAATATCTTGTTTATCAATGTTGATTACGGAATTGGCATTGGTATTGTTATTGATGGCAAAACATATTATGGAAAGTCGGGCTACGGTGGTGAAATTGGACATAGCCCATTTTTCGACAACGAAATCATATGCACTTGTGGCAAGAAAGGTTGCCTTGAAACAGAAGCTTCGGGTTTTGCATTGAAAAGAAAATTCACGGAAAAAATCAAATCCGGACACACCTCTTCTGCATTACAACAGAAAAGTATCGACGAGATAAAACTATCCGATATCATTCAGGCAGTAAAAAACGAGGACATGTTGGCGATCGAGTTGCTCGCTGAAGTGGGTGAAAAATTAGGAAAGGCATTGGCTGTGCTCATCAATATTTTCAATCCAGAAAGTCTGATACTTGGAGGAGCTTTGGCAGAAACTGGCGACTATTTAAGACTTCCCGCAAAAAATGCATTGAATAAATTGTCAACCCCCTTGGTAAATAACGACACCAATTTGCGGTTATCAAATCTTGGAGGGCATGCAAGTGTAATGGGTGCATGCCTGATTGCAAGGAATCGCATCATCTTTTAATATGCTTGCGCAAACAAAACCCGTTGCTTACTGGCTTTCCCTGAGAAAACACAAACACCGGCTTCTTGCTGATTGTTCAGAGGAATACAACGGATAGTTGCCTTTGTTTCCTCTTTGATTTTATCTTCTGTCTCACCTGTTCCATCCCAGTGTGCAGAAACAAATCCACCTTTTTCTGTAATCACTTTTTTAAACTCATCCCATGAATTCACCTCGGTGATACTGGCGTTTCTAAATGCAAGCGCTTTGTTGTAAAGATTTTGTTGTATTTCTTCCAATAAGGATTGAATGTAATGAACAAGTCCTTCAGCAGGAACCGATTTTTTTTCTTTGGTGTCTCTGCGCGCGATTTCCACTACTCCATTCTCAATGTCCTTTGGACCGATAGCGATTCGAACAGGCACGCCTTTCAATTCATATTCAGCAAATTTCCATCCAGGTCTTGAATTGTCTGCATCATCGTATTTCACTGAAATGCCTGCCGACTTCAATGACGTTAGAATGCCAGCAACTTTATCATCTACCAATGCTTTTTGTTCGGGTCCTTTATAAATGGGGACGATGACAACTTGCAAAGGAGCAATTTTTGGAGGCAATACCAAACCCTCGTCGTCGCTGTGGGCCATTACCAATGCCCCTATCAAACGGGTTGAAACTCCCCATGAGGTTGCCCAGACGTATTCTTGCTTGTTTTCTTTTGTTAGATACTTTACATCAAATGCCTTTGCAAAATTTTGTCCCAAGAAATGAGAGGTACCCGCTTGCAGAGCTTTTCCATCTTGCATCAATGCTTCGATACAATAGGTTTCTAGCGCACCAGCAAAACGTTCGTTTGCGGTTTTCACTCCTTTGATAACTGGTAAAGCCATATAGTTTTCTACAAAGTCTGCATATACATGCAACATTTTTTCTGCTTCCTCTATGGCTTCTTCAGAAGTTGCATGTGCCGTATGTCCTTCTTGCCAGAGAAATTCAGCAGTTCGAAGGAAGAGTCTGGTTCTCATCTCCCACCTTACTACGTTGGCCCATTGATTGATGAGCAAAGGAAGATCGCGGTAGGATTGAATCCAATCTTTATATGCGTTCCAGATGATGGCTTCACTCGTTGGACGAACAATCAGCTCTTCTTCCAATTTTGCCTCCGGATCCACCATTAATTTTCCCTTTTGATTCGGATCGTTTTTCAACCGGTAGTGCGTAACTACGGCACATTCTTTTGCGAATCCTTCTGCATGCCCTTCCTCTTTTTCTAAAAATGATTTTGGCACGAAAAGAGGAAAATAGGCGTTTACATGTCCCGTTTCCTTGAACATTTTATCGAGCTGATCCTTCATGTTTTCCCAGAGCGCATACCCATAGGGTTTAATGACCATGCATCCGCGTACTGCGGAGTAGTCGGCCAGTCCTCCTTTGAGGATTAGGTCGTTGTACCATTGTGCGTAGTCTGCTGATCTGGATGTTAGCTCATTACCCATAATTTGAAATTTTTGGGGGGAAAGCAACTTTAACGAGTTTTAAACGTCTAATCATTAAAGCGCGATTGCGCAAATGTAGTAACTTAGTAGTAATGTTTAAATCCATTGTTATGAGAAAGATCATGGGAGCTTTATCAGTCGCAATCCTTTTAATGGGATGCAGTGCAGCATATAGATCTGGACAGACACCTGATGACGTGTATTTTTCTCCTAAAAGAAATAGCGCAGAATACGTTGCTGTAGATGATGAAGATGGCTATGGAAATGGGAGATATAGAGCAGAAGCAGTTCCTATGGAAGACAGGTACTTGAGAATGAAAACCTTTGGCGGATCGCGCTGGAACTCATTTGATGAGGACTATTCTTATTGGAACAACCCGTATTGGAACAACAGGGCATACTTCGATATTTATTCTTACAGCGGAAGTATTGGCTTTAATAATTTGTCATTGGGAAATCCATTTTTGTTCAATCCCATGAGCTATTACAACAGTCCCTTCTCACCAATGTACTACGGACAACCGGTTGTTGTGTTGAATACGTTTAAAACTACTGTTGCACCAAGAAATAGTGGACCAAGAGTTTATAACCTTAGTAATTACAATCCACCTCGTGCAACGTATTCCGATTCTAAATTTGGAAACATGAGGGCAACTGGCACCTACTATAATAACAATAGCAATAATAGTTATTACAGAGAGAGCAATTACAACTCAGGTGGGTCCTCAAGAATATTCAACAACAATTCATCTGGCGGAACCTATGCTCCTTCGAGCAATTCATCTTCCGGATCGAGCGGTACTGCTCCCGTAAGAACTTTCCCGAGAGGGGGAAATCAGTAAACAGACATCGAACAGTTGACGGTTGACTGTTAACTGACAACTGTTAACTGTTAACCGTCAACTTTCAAACATGCGCCGTTTCCTTTTTTTATTCTTATTGTTTTCTTCTACTGCCTTCTCTCAAGAACCTGCAGATGCGATTCGGTATTCGATGATTGAACACGGAGGAACGGCAAGGTCAAAAGCGATTGGTGGAGCTGTTACAGCATTGGGCGGCGATTTGTCTGCTGCGTATATCAACCCTGCTGGTCTTGGTTTGTATAGAACAAGTGAATTGATTTTTAATCCGTCGTTCAATTTCAACTTTAATAAAATAGATTATCTCAATTCTAGTAATAAAGAAAAAAAATCATCTTCCGATTTCAACAATTTCGGAGCCGTGTTACCCAAAGGCGGTACTTACAATGGCAAGTGGAGCAACTTCACTTTTGCCATCGGAATGGTAAGCCCGGTAAATTTCGGCAACAAGATTTATTTGAATGGCACCAACAACCAAAGTTCCTTCTCTGAAAAATATTTGGAGGAGCTTGTAAAAAACAAGGTTACTGATCCCAACAAAGCGGCTACTAATTTTCCGTACGGTGCGAGTCTTGCATTTAATACGTATCTAATTGACACGTTGCTGAATCCAAACAATACCATCAAAGGTTACAGAAGTTTGGTTCCTATTGCAACAGGCATCACACAAGAAAACACGGTTACAACCAATGGAGGTATTCGCGATTTCTTTTTAAGTGGTAGTGCGAATTATAGCGATAAATTTTATTTTGGAGGAACCATATTGTTCAGTAAACTGAGCTACGAGAGAAGCAGTGTATTCAAAGAAACCGATCTTACCAAGAAGATCAACAACTTCAGCAGTTTTGAAGCCGAGGAATATTTATATACATCAGGTGTGGGTGTTGGTATTCAATTAGGAATCATCGCAAGGCCCATCAAAGAATATAGAATTGGCTTATCGTATCACAGCCCCGTAATGTATAACATGATCGATCAGTATTCTTCCAAGGTAACCACCAACTTAGAGGGATACATGGGCAATGGGGTGCTGAAACAGAGTTCATTGGATTTAAACAATGGAAGCATGGGCGAATATCAGTATACATTCTCCAGGCCTTCGAAAGTATTACTGGGCATGTGCTATACATTTGGAGCAGACGAAGATGTGAAAAAACAAAAAGGATTTATTTCTGCAGATATCGAGTATTCAAATTATAAAAACGCGCGTTTTACTACTACCACTAATCCTGCATATTCAACGGGAGGTGATTATCTAGACGAAGTAAATACCACCACTCAAAATCTATACAAATCTGGCTTGAATGCTCGCATTGGAGGTGAATTGAAATTCAATACACTGATGGCAAGGGCAGGATTCAATTACATGACCAATACATTTAGTTCGACTGATATCACCAATAAAAGAATGAATATCAGTTCGGGTATTGGATATAGAAACAAAGGATACTTTGTTGACCTTGCATACATTTACCAAATTTGGAACAACGCTTATTTCCCCTACAGATTAGAACAGGCTTATTTTGCTCCGGCGTATCTCAAATCAGGAAATAGCAATATTATATTCAGCGTTGGCTTCAAATTCTAATCGCTTTCTGAAATTCAGTAACTTGCCGTATGGCCATTTTAAAATTCAGGGTTTTTCTGGAGGAAGATGACACCATCTACAGGGATGTTGCCATCAAGCATACCCAAACATTTTATGATTTGCATCAGGCAATATTAAAAGGGTACGAATTTGACAGTATTCACGAAGCAAGCTTTTACAGGAGCAATGACAATTGGCATAGTGGAAGAGCCATCAGTCTCGAGAAATACGAAGGTGTTGAATACAAGGTTGAGCCCTTGGGGATGATAGAAACAATCATTGGCTCAGAGATCAAGGATACAGAACAGAAGTTTATTTACGTATACGACTTTAAGAAGAACTGGACATTTCACATCCAATTGATCAGTGTTTCGAAAGAAGAGAATCCAAAACTAACTTATCCGGCCATCACTCGAAAAGAAGGAATAGGACCAAGCCAATATGGCATCAAGAGTATTTTAGGTGATAAGTTTGCCGACATCGAAGAGAAGTATGATTTAAGCGCCATCGGTGAAGGATTTTCTGACGAAGGGGAAGACGATGGAAATCAGGACGAGGAGTTGGGCGGCGAAGAATCAGGTGCAGAAGACGAAAGCAGTTTTTAAACAAATCGGTTGCAGTTCTCCATAAGCTGCCAATCGCATGACATATAAAGAATGCATCATTGTTGCCGGACCAACGGCAGTAGGGAAAACCGCAGAAGCTATACGGCTCGCGAAACTTTATACTACTTCTATTATTTCAGCAGACTCAAGACAATGTTACAAAGAGTTGAATATTGGAGTTGCCCGACCAACAGAAGATGAACTAAAAGAAGTCAACCACTATTTTATCGCCAATCATTCCATCTCAGAAAATATTACAGCAGCATCTTTCGCAAAAGAAGCAAAAGGATACTTGAATGAAATTTTTAAAGACCGCGATAAAGCGATTGTATGCGGAGGTACGGGGCTTTATATCAAAGCATTGGTAGAAGGACTTGATGAGATCCCTCCCATTCCACATGAAATCAGAGAGCAGGTCATTCAATTGTACAAAGAGAAAGGTATTGATGCGCTGAGAAGTGAATTGGTTAATCATGATTCATCATTTCCGCATCATGGAGATATTAATAATCCACAACGAATGATGCGGGCCTTGGAGGTTGTTTTATTTAGCGGTAGGTCGATTTTTGAATTTTACAATAAAAGGGAGAAGGGAGAAGGGAAAAGGGACGAGGGACAAGATGTAACTCAAAACCGAAAACCCAAAACTCAAAACATTTCAGAAATCACTTTCACATACAAGATTTTAGATCCCCCCAGGGAAGAACTATACGAGAGAATCAATAGAAGGGTGGACAAAATGATTGAAGATGGATTGGAGGATGAAGTTAGGTCGTTGGTTGATTACAAAAATTTGCCGGCATTACAGACTGTTGGATACAAAGAGTTTTTTGAATACTTTGATGGAAACTATACTAAAGAGGAAGCCATTGAAAAAATCAAACAGCATACCAGAAACTATGCTAAGAGACAGGTTACGTGGTTTAAGAAATACAAGGTTAACAGTTAACCGTTAACTGTTAACTCCCATTGATTAGGCGTCAAATGAATACTATCTTTGTAAAATGAATTTGAGGTTCACAAAGGAGGAAGTTGAAATAATTTCCAATACTGCAAAAGCCGCTTCTGATTTGAAGATGGAGGCATTTGTCGTAGGTGGATTTGTTCGTGATAAGATATTGAATCGCCCATGTATGGATATCGACGTTGTTTGCCTGGGCGATGCCAATGAATTGGCGATGGCACTCAGCAAACAATATACCTTTCCTCCCAAAGTTTCTTGGTTCAAAAACTATGGAACGGCACATGTTCGTATTGGAGAATATGATGTGGAGTTTGTAGGCGCAAGAAAAGAAAGTTATTTACAGCACTCCCGCAACCCAATTGTTGAATCAGGAACCCTGCAAGACGATCAGGAGAGAAGGGATTTTACTATTAATGCTTTAGCGTTCGCAGTTAACAGTTTACAGTTAACAGATAACGGTCAACAGTCAACTGTCAACTTAATTGATCCCTTCAACGGAATAAATGATTTGGAAAAAGGAATCATTCGTACTCCCCTATCACCGGAAAAAACTTTTTCAGATGATCCTTTGCGCATGATGAGAGCCATCAGATTTGCGTCTCAACTCAACTTCACAATTGATCCGAATACATTATTAGGCATCCATGATTCGGCACATCGAATTTCAATTATATCACAAGAGAGAATTACAGATGAGATCAATAAAATATTGATGTCGACTAAACCATCCGTTGGATTGGATTTGTTGTACAAAACTGGTTTATTAAAATTGATTTTACCAGCTCTCGTTGATCTTGCAGGTGCAGAATACATTGATGGCAAAGGACATAAAGATAATTTTTACCATACTCTTCAGGTAGTTGATAATATTTGTCCCAATACAAATAATCTCTGGCTCAGATGGGCAGCCTTGTTACATGATATTGCTAAGCCCGCAACCAAACGCTTTGAAAACGAGGTGGGATGGACGTTTCACGGACATGAAGTAGTTGGAGGAAGAATGGTTCCAAAAATATTTTTAAAACTGAAGCTACCGATGCATGAGAATATGCGATATGTAAGAAAGCTTGTTGAATTGCATCTTCGTCCGATCAGTCTTACCAAAGAGAACATTACTGATTCTGCCATACGACGATTGCTTTTTGATGCTGGAGAAGACTTGGAAGATTTAATGACTTTATGCGAAGCCGACATCACTTCAAAAAACGAAGCGAAAGTCAAACGCTTCAGATCAAATTTTGAACTGGTACGCGAACGCTTAAAAGAAGTTGAAGAGAAAGACAAAATCAGAAATTGGCAACCGCCTATCACCGGTGAATTGATCATGTCAACGTTTAACCTTCAACCTTGTAGAGAAGTTGGAATTATCAAAACTGCTATTCGAGAAGCAATTTTAGATGGAGTGATTGACAACAATTATGAATCAGCCTATGAGCTGATGATGGTGGAAGCGGGGAAGTTGGGTTTGAATAAAGCTAGGGAGGAGGGTGAAGGGTGAAGGGAGGAGGAAGAAGGGGGAAGGGAGGAGGGAGAAGAAACAAGATTCAATTCGACTTCAACATTGCACAAGTCATACCTCTTTAATTTTTAGAGATAATGTAAAATATTTTCGGATGTATTTTACTAGTGCACTTCCTCTCTCCTCCCTTATACTGACACATTAAAATCTCTCAACGCATCATTAAGACTTGTTTTCAAATCAGTACTTGGTTTTCGCTGGCCAATGATCAATGCACATCCAACTTGGTAATTTCCTGCCGGGAATTCTTTTGAATAAGAACCTGGAATTACAACAGATCGAGCGGGGACTCTTCCACGATATTCTTTTGGTTCGGGGCCACTCACATCTATGATTTTAGTAGATTTTGTCAACACCACATTAGCACCCAATACGGCTTCCTTTTCTACCACTACCCCTTCCACTACAATACATCTGCTTCCTACAAAACATCCATCTTCAATGATTACAGGTGTTGCCTGCAAGGGCTCTAAGACTCCTCCAATTCCTACACCACCGCTGAGATGCACTCCCTTGCCAATTTGTGCGCAACTACCGACTGTTGCCCAAGTATCTACCATGGTTCCTTCGTCAACATAAGCACCAATGTTTACATAAGAAGGCATTAACACTACATTTTTCGCCAGGTATGCTCCATAACGGGCTACTGCATGCGGAACGGCACGCACGCCCAAAGATTTGTAATCTTTTTTTAATAACATCTTATCATAAAACTCAAATGGAGCGAGCTCCCAAGTCTGCATTTGTTGAAT
>JAURIR010000054.1 GCA_030832645.1 Chitinophagales bacterium
CAGGCAGGGAACCTGCACATTTTATAAAATGAAAAAAGGTTATCGTATGATAACCTCTTGTGCCCAGAACAGGAATCCCTGCCTGCCGGCAGGCAGGGAACCTGCACATTTTATAAAATAAAAAAAGGTTATCGTATGATAACCTCTTGTGCCCAGAACAGGAATCCCTGCCTGCCGGCAGGCAGGGAACCTGCACATTTTATAAAATAAAAAAAGGTTATCGTATGATAACCTCTTGTGCCCAGAACAGGAATCGAACCTGCACTACCTTGCGATAACCAGATTTTGAGTCTAGCGCGTCTACCAGTTCCGCCATCTGGGCTTGGGCTTGCAAATGTAGCCCATCTCTTTGCTTTTAACAAATGCTTTCCCACAATTTTGATAACTTTGCAGGATCAAAATGGGGCTGACCGGTTTTGACAGCGTAGATCTTTGAAAGTAAGCATGCAGTGCGTTGCGTATGTTGCACTTTAATCTGAATACGAAAACCATAAATGGCGAGAATACTTACGCCATGGCTGCCTAATCAGTGATTAGCGCATCCATTATAGCCGGCTGACGGGCCTTCCTTTGCCAAGTCACCCCGCTGAATCAAAAAAAACAAGGATGCTTCAACCGAAGGCTGTGACGGTTGATCAAGACTATACAGCTAAGGATCAGGTTGGTTTGCTCAGCTCCTGCCAGATCCCGACAATCAATGCTGAAATAAGCATGTAGAAAGCTTTCCGGGAATATGTTTGGACGTGGGTTCGAATCCCACCAGCTCCACTTCAATTATTTGTATCCCACTAAATTTCTGTTAACCTGGCATCCCCCCTTGGCATTGCCTTTTGCACTCATGCAAGAAGTAAAACTTAAAACGATAGAAACAAGCACCAAAAGTAAAAAAGTACGTTTCATTTAAAAGGGGTTATTTACAAATATAAAAAATTGAAATTAAACACCTTATTTATTGGGTTGTTAAATTTACTTGTGCTATTTTGATCTCCAACTCAACAGATTTCTATAAAAATGCAGATTATCCTTCAGAAACCCATCGTTTTCCTTGATTTGGAAACCACTGGACTTAGCTTTACCCAGGACAGGATTGTGGAGATCGCCATGCTCAAAATTTCAAGCGACGGTTCGCGTCAAATGAAAAGGAAATTAATCAACCCAGAAATGCCCATACCAAAGGAAGTATCCGACATCCACGGCATTACCAATGAGATGGTGAAAGATGCTCCAACTTTTAAGCAGGCTGCCAACGAAATACGCCAGTTCATGGAGGGAACAGATTTGGGAGGGTATAATTCCAATAAATTTGATTGGCCGCTGTTAGCAGAAGAATTCCTCAGAGCTGGATTATCGGTAGATATTGAAGGGAGAAAATTTTTGGATGTTCAAAAAATCTATCACCAGATGGAACCCAGAAACCTCTCTGCTGCCTATAAATTCTATTGCGACAAAGAGTTGGAAAATGCACACAGTGCAGAGACAGATGTTACAGCAACTTGGGAAGTGTTTCAGGCACAGATAGGCAAGTACCAACAACTTGGAAACTCCATAGATTCTATACTCAAAGTCATAGGAGATGAACCAATCGTAGATTTCGCCAGGAGAATGACCATGGTCAACGGCAAAGAAGTCTTCAATTTCGGCAAGCACAAGGGTAAGGTCGTAGAAGAACTACTAAAAATTGAACCTTCGTATTATGACTGGATGATGAAAAATGATTTTGCCCTTCACACCAAACAAAAGCTAACCGAGATATTTAACCGAACCATGCTGAAACAAAAAAATTAATTCTCCTAAGATCCAATCCTGTTGAAGAAATTAGTAATTATACCCACCTACAAAGAGAAAGAAAATGTTCAATTGATCATTGAAGCCATTTATGGACTAAATGCCAATTACCATGTTCTAATCATCGATGATAATTCTCCAGATGGTACCGCAGCGATTGTAAAAAATCTGCAACAAATCCATTCCGATAAACTCTTTCTTATTGAGAGGGAAGGAAAACTTGGTTTGGGGACTGCCTATATAAGAGGTTTTCAATGGGGGATCGAAAATGGATACGATTACCTCTTTGAAATGGACGCCGATTTTTCTCATGATCCACGCGACTTGGAACGACTTTTCAATGCCTGTTCTATTGATGGGGCAGACATGTCTGTTGGGTCGAGGTACGTAAAGGGAGGTGCCTTTAAAAACTGGCCTTTGTTAAGAAAAATCATCTCTTTAACAGGTTCATTGTATAGTCGCATATTAACCTTCATGCCGGTGAAAGATCCCACAGCAGGCTTTGTTTGCTACTCTGCCAACGTACTGAAGGCGATGAATTTAAATGCAATCAAATTTGTGGGATATGCCTTTCAAATTGAAATGAAATTTGCTGCTTGGCATCTTGGATTCAAGATCAAGGAAGTACCTATTGTTTTCCAGGATAGAGAACTCGGAGCTTCCAAAATGTCAAAGGGTATTATAAAAGAGGCCATGTGGGGAGTTCTTTCTTTACAATTGGATTACTTATCCGGTAGTTACAAAAGACATATAAAAAAATCTGCCTAACTTATCACCGGATGAAAAAAGCTTTTTTGCAATTGCATGCTGCCATTTTCTTGGCAGGATTCACAGGTGTTTTAGGTAGACTCATTTCCGTGAACGAGGCCATGTTGGTTTGGTACCGAATGTTGTTTGCAACCATTGCACTCTTATTACTCTCCGTCTTTACAAAAAAAATTATTCGACTCTCGTATCAACATGCTTCTCAACTGATTGGTATCGGGGCCATTATTGCATTGCACTGGGTCTTTTTTTACGGAAGTGTGAAATATGCTAATGTATCTGTTTCTCTTGTTTGTTTTTCTGCAATCGGTTTTTTCTCCTCCTTCATGGATCCGATCATATCTCAAAGAAAATTCGAATGGATAGAACTGCTGCTAGGATGTATGGTGATAATTGGTCTTTCGTTGATGTTCCATTTTGATCCACAATTTAGAACAGGGATCATCTTTGGTTTGATTTCCTCTTTTCTGGCAGCCCTTTTCCCCATCTTCAACAAAAAAATGATGCAAGTGCATCAACCGGAAACCATCACTTTTTATGAAATGGCAGGCGGATGTGCGGTGCTCACCCTCATCGTTCCATTTTATCTTCAATTTGTGCAAAGTCCTAACATTATTCCATCAAGCACTGATATTATCTGGCTTTTGGTGTTGTCTCTTTTTTGCACAGTGCTTGCTTTTAACCTATCGGTTCGATCTCTCTCAAAGATTTCTCCTTTTACCGTAAACTTAAGTTTCAATCTGGAGCCTGTGTATGGTATTGCATTGGCTTTCATCCTTTTCAAAGAATACAAAGAAGTTGGCACCGCTTTTTATATTGGGATGTTAATTATTTTTTTAACAGTAGTGTTACAAACATACAGGGTCTATCGCCAGTCCAGCGCCAGTTAGCTTCCATGAGTGATTGATAAAATCCGTAATTTCAAGTCAAATTATTTATATGAAGCAGCGCTCTCTTTGGTATGCTTTCTTTTTGTCTCTTTTTTTATTATCCGATACTGTCAACGCACAAAAAAAAGTCTTGGATCATTCTGTGTACGACAGTTGGGAGTCGCTCGGTGAGAAGAAGATTTCATCCGATGGACAGTGGGTTGCTTTTACAGTTGATCCTCAAGAAGGGGATGGCAAGTTGATTGTCAAGAATCCATCTAAATCGATCGAATTGGAATACTCCAGAGGGTATGCTGCTAATTTTTCGAGCAACAGTCATTTTTTAGTGTTTAAAATAAAGCCGAACTACAAAGATGTTCGTGATGCAAAAATCAAAAAGAAGAAAGCGGATGATTTTCCAAAAGATTCTTTGGGAATAATTAATCTATCAACATTGAGCGTAGAAAAAATTGCCTCTGTTACTTCTTTTAAATTGACGGAAAAAAACAATGAATTTCTTGCTTACCTATCTGCCATGTCTTTGTCAGATACTTCCAAGCCCAAAGTGAAAAAAGATACGGCCATTGCTAAACCTTCCGACACTTCGAAAAGAAAAATTCCTCTTATCATTGAGCAAACTCCAGATAAAAAACAGAAAAGAAAAATGACTGCAAAAGAAGGCGATGAAGAAAATGCTCTCGAAGAAGATGCTGAAAATACAGGAGAGGAAAACGGACAAATAAAGGAAGGAACAGATTTGGTGGTAATTGATTTACTATCCAACAACCGTAAAATAGTTAAGCTGGTAAGTGATTATGCTTGGAGTGAAAATGGTAAAATGCTCGCGTATGTGTCTACAGCCAGTAAAAAAGATAAAGACATAAAACCTCAGGTATCCCTTTTCAGAACTGCAGAAAATAGAACGGACACCATATTCCGTGGTGCAAATACCATTAAAAACCTTGCTGTTGATAAAAACGGATACCAGGTAGCATTTCTTGCAGAGAGAGACAGCGCTTTCAAATCTCCACAAAAGTTTTTTAAATTATTTTTCTGGCAAAACGGTGATCCACAGGCAACAGTTCTGGCAGATAAGTTTTCAGTTGGAATGAAAATAAATTGGACTATCAGCGAACATTTCATACCATACTTCAGTAAAAAAGGGGAGAGATTGTTTTTTGGAACGGCACCAATCGCTCCCATAAAGGACACCTCATTGATCGAAATTGATTTGGTAAAATTAGACGTATGGCATTACAACGACGATTATCTTCAGCCTTACCAACTTAAAAACCTGGATCAGGAGCTCAAAAGATCTTATTTGTCGATGGTTGACATCGCTTCAAAAAAATTGATCCAATTGGCAGATAAAGATATTCCTCAAGTAATGGTGTCTGATGAAGGCGACGGAGATCAGTTTTTAGGAATAACAGACAAAGGGAGAAGAATCGCCATGCAATGGGAAGGGGGAACCAACAATGATTTTTATTCCATACGCCCCTCGGATGGTAGTCGCACATTGATTGCTTCAAATGTAGACGGACAAGCACGACTATCTCCAAAAGGAACATATATTTATTGGTACGACATGGTGCAAAAAGGATATTTCACCTATGCCAATGCAACAATCAAAAATATCAGTAAATCTGTTCCTGTAAAATTATACGACGAGGAATACGACATGCCATCTCCACCTACACCCTATGGTATAGCAAAATGGGTAGAGAACGATGAAGCTCTTTTGGTCAACGATCGCTTTGATATTTGGAAATTAGATCCTCTTGCAACAGTACCTCCTTCCAACATCACAAAGGGTATGGGAAGAAAACTACATATCCGATACAGGTACGTGGAGCTTGAGGCAGATAAAAAACATATAGCAAACGGGCAGACAATTTATTTAAGCATTTTCAATGAAATAAATAAACAGTCTGGTATTGGGAAAATAGTTCTAGGAACAAACACTGCTGTGGAGCAATTGGAAATGGGTTCTTTTGCTACAAATAATTTGATAAAAGCCAAAGAGGCGGATGCTTTCATCTTCACAAAAGAAAGTTTCAATCAATCACCAACCTTGTATTACACTCAACAATTCAAGGATAAGATTCAGTTGAGTGCAATCAATTCAAAACAATCGGAATACAATTGGATCTCGGCTGAATTGTTTTCATGGAGAGCATACAACGGCAAACAAGCAACTGGATTGGTATACAAACCCGAAAATTTTCAACCTGGTAAGAAATATCCTTTGATTGCATATTTCTATGAAACATTTTCGGATGGATTGTATAATTATTTGCCTCCTTCACCTACACCTAGTCGACTCAATATTCCTTTTTTTGTGAGTCGCGGTTATATTGTACTCGTACCTGATATTCATTATGCTAAAGCCCAACCTGGTAAATCCGCTTTCGACTATGTGGTAAGTGGTGCAAGGGCATTGGTAAAGCGAGGATGGGTAGATAGCACAAAAATGGGCATCCAGGGACAGAGCTGGGGAGGGTACCAGGTTGCTTATATTATTACCAAAACCAATTTATTCGCAGCTGCCTGGGCGGGTGCTCCTGTTGTGAATATGACAAGTGCATATGGAGGTATTCGATGGGAATCTGGAATGAACAGACAATTTCAATACGAAAAATCACAAAGCAGGATTGGTGCAACGCTTTGGGAAAAACCACAATCCTATATTGATAATTCACCTTTGTTTACTCTTCCAAAAGTTACTACTCCGCTAGTGATTATGTCGAATGATGCAGACGGTGCAGTTCCCTGGTACCAAGGAATTGAAATGTTTACCGCCATGCGAAGGTTGGGGAAAAAAGTATGGATGTTGAATTACAATGGCGAAGCACATAATCTGGTAGAAAGAAAAAACAGAAAAGATATACAAATCAGGGAGCAACAATTTTTTGATTGGAAACTGAAGGGTGAAAAGCCGCCTGTATGGTTAACGAAAGGTGTTCCTGCAGTTGAAAAGGGAATGAGTTGGGGATTGGAAACTGATTTGGATCTGCAGTAGAAAATTATATTTCTCTCTGCGGATTGAATTCTT
Source organism: Chitinophagales bacterium (assembly GCA_030832645.1). Taxonomy (GTDB): domain Bacteria; phylum Bacteroidota; class Bacteroidia; order Chitinophagales; family Chitinophagaceae; genus Pollutibacter. The sequence continues at coordinate 6,475 of JAURIR010000054.1, forward strand.
CCAATGCTTTTACAAAATCATGTAAAAACATCGAGCCAAGGGCACCGTCGATGATTCGATGGTCGTACGACATCGATACAAACATCATTTGTCGTATTCCAACACTGTCACCCTGCTCTGTTTCAATTACCACAGGCTTCTTTTTGATTGCGCCAATGGCCAGGATGGCTACTTGTGGTTGATTGATGATGGGTGTACCCATCAAGCTTCCAAACGTACCAATATTTGTAAAGGTGAATGTACCGTTTTGAATATCGTTGGGTTGCAATTGACCGTTTCGTGCATTTTTAGCCAAACGGTTTACTTGTTTGGTGAGGCCTATGATATTGTATTGATCTGCATGTTGAATGACTGGAACAATTAAATTTCCATTGGGCAGCGCAGTAGCCATTCCAATATTGATGTCTTTTTTAATGTGAATGGATTGACCAATCACGCTGGAGTTGAGCAATGGATATTTCTTGAGGCATTTTACAATGGCTTCAATGAACAGGGGAGTGAATGTTATTTTTTCTCCTTCTCTTTTTTCAAAACTTATTTTGTTGGCTTCCCTCCATGTTACAAGATTGGTAACATCAGCTTCGGCAAAGCTGGTAACGTGTGCGCTGGTTGCCTTGCTCTTAACCATATGATCCGCAATCAGCCTTCTCATCCTGTCCATTTCTATCACCTCTGTATTTCCAGTGCTGGTATAAGTTGGTGGGATAGGGTATGAAGTATTTTCAGTAGGGGATGATTGAAAAGTTGAGTGAACATGTCCAGATTTTTTCTGCTCAACATAGTTCAAAATATCTGCTTTGGTAACTCTTCCATCATTACCTGTTCCAGCTATTTTTTCCAACTCGCCCAGTCCAATTCCCTCGCTGCTTGCAATGTTCATCACCAGGGGCGAATAAAATCTTCCAGAATCTGCTTTCTTGGTAACCTGTGCAGCGGTCGGTAGATAGGGTATGCTTATCGAATCCGTATCTTCTTTGTGAAGCTTTCCATTGGAAGCAGCTTCATGCGATAACAATGGATTTTTTGGTGCTATTTCCTCTTCCTTGCTTGTTCTGATTTTGGCAATAACTGCACCAATCTTCACTACGTCATTTTCCTTGCAAAGAATTTCTTCCACGATTCCTTCTGCAGTAGAAGGTACTTCAGTGTCAACCTTATCGGTTGCTATTTCCATGAAAGTTTCATCTAATTTGATGGCATCACCCACCTGTTTATGAATCTTTAAAACAGAGGCTTCAACAATGCTCTCGCCGAGCTTGGGCAATATGATATTCACTAAAGCCAAGGGTTGCTAATTTCAGTGTAAAGGTACTCCTAAAATGAATGTGTAAAGGGGTCTTTCTGAACTACTTATCCTATATTTTTCCTCAGAAAATCAAGTGCATTTACTGCGGTTAGCTCAATATTTCTTTTTCTGTCGAATCGAAATTGAAAGGTGGTACTGATGGTTATTTCTATTGAGCTAAAACCAACGCAAACATAACCAACCTGCTTTGTGTCGGTTCCTCCAGTTGGCCCCATTATACCAGAAGTAGCCAACCCAAAATCGGCTTTTGCCAATTTTCTCACTCCCGCAGCCATACATTCAACGGTTTGGGTACTTACGGCTCCATATTCTTTGAGGATATTTTCCGGCACTTCGAGAGCATCCTGTTTCATCTCGTTTGAATAACTTATCACCCCTCCCAGAAAGAATTGACTGCTTCCGGGCATTTGAGTAATCAAATGAGAGATATAGCCTCCAGTGCAACTTTCTGCAATGGCCAGGGTCTTTGACGTGGAGTTTAATTTTTTTGCAATAGCTGCCTGAAGCGTGATGTCTTCATCAAATACAAGGAATTCTTCGGTGTAAGATTTTAATTTTTCAAACCATTGATCCATCATTGATGGTTCAATGGATGAATCCAGTGATGTCAACCTCAATCTGACCATTCCGTAATTTGGAAGGTAGGCGAGCTTGATGGTTGCGGGCAGATCAGATTCAAACTGTTTTAATTTTTCTGCTAAAAAAGATTCTCCAATTCCTGCAGTCAGCAATGTTCTGTGTTGAATAGGAGGAACATCAAACCTTTTTAAAAGAGTTGGTATTACATGATCATCCATCATGCCTTTCATTTCATAGGGGACGCCCGGCATACTCACAAAAATCACATCATTTTTTTCAAACCACATCCCGGGTGCTGTGCCTCTTTTATTTTGAATAACCACACAATTGTCTGGCACTTCTGCTTGTTTCAAGTTTCGATCAAGTAAAGGGCGCTGTAATTTTTTTGTGAAAATATCTACCACATTGTCCAATGCAGCCTGATTGGTAACCAACTGCCCTCCAAAGAATTCACAAAGCAAAGGTTTGGTGATGTCATCGGAAGTAGGACCAAGACCTCCGGTTATCAAAATAATATTTGCTGTTTTACTTTCATCCTCCAATGCTTTCCATATTGCATTCCATTCATCACCCACTGCAACCCTTCGCTGAATAGTAATGCCAATCTGATTGAGGGATGATGCGATCCATGCACTGTTGGTGTCGACAGTTTGTCCTATCAACAGTTCATCGCCTATGGTTATGATGGTGGCAGAAAGCTTTTTATGTATGCTCATTTAAGAATGTGTATAACTCTATGTTAATATGAAGGCTACAAAGTTACAATATTGATTGATTCTCATGATTTAAGGTTTATTTTTGGGATGTATTTATCATGAATAGCTACTCCTCCCTGAAAAGAGTATTTCTTCAGTTTACAATGACGCTTGCCGTCGTTGTATACTTGACTCCTGTTGAGGCTCAGGAAAATTCTCAACAATTACAATTAACCCGCTGGTCGAAGCGCATCGATGAACTGATAAATGCCCAACAATTGGAGGCCGCTGTGCTGTATTTAGAAAATATCCAAACCGGACATTTCGCTCCAAATTCATTTGCAACTAAAGAACTACTAGAGTTCAATCGAATGAAAATTGGAATTCTCCAAAAAGAGACTTACTACCTCAACAAAGCAATTTCTTATCTGTCGTCCTCCAATGATGCGGCCAAGAAAACCAATGTGTATTTTTTACTGGCACATCATTATTTTGAATTGTCTATGTTTCAAGAAGCCATTGATTTTCTTGAATCTACTGATCAGCTTTATTTAAATAATGATGAAAACGAACAAGTGCAATTTGAAAAAGCTGTTTCCTATTTTTCGCAAAAGAAATTCGACAATGCGAAACCTTATCTCAAAAGTTTGGTTCAATTGGAGAAGTCAAGATACAAGACAGATGTTCAGTACTACCTCGGGTTCATAGCATTTTCTGAAAATAATTTCACTGAAGCACTTCCTTTTTTTCAGTCAATTGAGAAAGACGATAAATACAAGAGAGCTATTCCTTTTTACCTTGCCTATATCTACCACGACAAAGGTGACGAGACCAAAGCAATTGAATACGGGGAGAGCTATTTAAAAACAAACAATGGACTCCATCAAGTGGAGATGATGCAGCTATTGGCGTCTATCTATTTTAACCAAGACGAATACAGTAAAACGGTTTCCTTGTATGAAAACCTGATCACGCTAGGGCTAACACTCACGCCTGTCCAACGTTTTGAATTGGGTACAGGGTATTACCACTTAGACCGCAATGCAAAGGCCATTGAACAGTTGAAACCACTATCAATTGGCAAGGATGATATTGCAACAGAATCTATGTTTGTACTGGGATTATCTTATCTACAGTTAAATGATAAATCCAATGCTCGAACTTCTTTTCAATACTGTACCTCTTCGAATCTTGCAGTAGATAAAAAAGAGATTGCAACGTACCTCGATGCCAAGTTGTCTTTCGAATTGGGATTTGAAGACCAGGGTTTTAAGACGGTGACAAGCTTCTTGGATAATTATCCCAATTCGAAATATCGGCAGGAAGTAAAAGAAATCCTTTTACAGTACTATACAAAAACAAATAATTTCAAGGCTGCAATCGACATGCTTGATAAGGTTGATCTTTCTAACCCTTTCGTAAAGAATATCATACCCAGGGTTTATTTCGGAAGAGCATTGGAGCTGATGTACGATGTTCAATACGATGCTTCCGAAAATATGTTCAAGCTTTTAAATGCATATACACAATCCAGTTATTACCGTCTTTCTCTTTTTTGGATGGGTGAAATTTCTTTCAGAAAGAATGATTACGGTTCTGCTGTCAAATTTTTTCAGCAATATCTTTCGAGTCCAACCATTACTTCTGGAGATGCCAATGAGTTGAATTCCTATTATAATTTGGGGTATTCCTTCTATGAGATGGAAGATTATAAGAAAGCTACTTCTTATTTCGAAAAAGTATTTCTAATCGATAACGATCTTTCAGATCTAAAGGTGCGTGAGGCTGTTCTCAGAGCTGCAGATTGTTATTTCATGGACAAAAATTACTCCAAAGCCAAGAGCTTATACGATAGGATATTGAACAGTAAAGGGTTTGGTACGGACTATGCAACTTTTCAAACTTCTTTGATCGAGGGAATTAAATCACCAACTAGTAAAATTGCTCTTTTAAAGGAAGCAGTACAAAACTTTGAAAATTCTCCTTACATCAATTTAATGTATATGGAATTGGCCGACACTTATATGGCAGAAGAGGAGTTTGAGCAGGCGATACCAATACTTAATAAAGTGATTAGCCTGGTTGATGACGAAGATGAATTGAAGCCTCTTGTAATTTTAAAACTAGGCATAGCTTACTATAACCTCGATAATGCAGATGAGTCGATACGCCAATACAAAATCTTGATCAAGGATTTTCCCAGCTCTCCTCAAACTGCTGAAGCACTGGAGAATGCAAAGTTATTGTACGTTGAAAATGGAAGAATCAACGATTATCAGCTTTTCCTGGAATCCGCAGGTAAATCTATTACTGAATTAGAAAAAGATTCTCTTCTGTATCGTTATATCCAAAACGCCTATGCAGTCGATCCCTCATCCGCTGTGCTAACTACGTTGAATGGGTACGTCCAACAATTTCCACAAGGAATTTACATTGCGAATGTATTGGCCCTGAAGGCAGATGTTTTATTAAAGTCAAAGTCGTACAGAGAAGCTGCGGAAACATACGAGATGATTGCTTCTAAAGGTGTTAGCTCTTATCAGGAAAAGTCACTGATTACTGCCTCTAAACTCTATTTTACGGAATTGAAAGATTATGAAGCTGCTCTTCGGTGCTATCAAAAATTATCATCTTTGAGTAAAAATCCAACTGTACTAGTGGACGCTCAACGTGGCAGTGTGAAGTCGTATTATCAACTTTCGCAGTATTCTTTAGCTGTAAACGATGCAAAAAAATTTCTGGACTACATTTCCATCAGCAAAGAAGATTCTGCACTTTCATTCCTTTTGCTGGGGTATGCAGATCAAGTTAAAAAAGAATACAAATCTTCTAGTGAATTTTTTGATCGTGCATCCTTATTGACCAAAAGTGCGATCGGTGCAGAGGCCAGCTTTCAAATAGCAAACAATTTCTACCTCGATTCATCCTTTGCTGAAGCAGAGAAGCAGGCAATTCAAACTATTGAAAATGCCGGATCATCCGAAAGATGGATCACCAAGTCCTATATATTATTGGCAGATCTTTTTATTGTTCAGAGAGATTATTTCAATGCAAAGGCAACGTTAAAAAGTGTGATTGAACATTGTACAATTGCCGACCTAATGAAAGAGGCTGAAATAAAATTGAAAGCTGCTGAAATGGAAGAAAAATCGAATAAACCAAAGAAGTGAAGTCATTCAAACACATAGTATTTTACTTTTTAAGCTTGCTAATTTGCAGTGTGGGGTATTCTCAAATTGATAAGAGAAAAGAGGAAATCAACATCAGTTCTACTTTCAAGCCAAGTATTATAAAAGCCGAGAAAATTGAATTTCGTCCTGATTTCATACCCAGGGACACATCTGCATACACATTCAAGTACGAGGGTGTAAAATTATCCTTTACAACCCCAATGAGTGGGTTTACTATCAAGCCATTGGCCTATGTTCCTAAGGTAGTGGAAGTCGACAGTAATCAGGCTGCTATTCAATTGGGATATGGTAATTTACACGCTCCCCAAGGAGCCATCTCATTTTCCTCTGTCAAAAACAATCAATCTATTACTGCCAATGCCGATTAT
>JAURIR010000055.1 GCA_030832645.1 Chitinophagales bacterium
AATTGGAGATATTAAACTACTACAAGGGTGGTGTTACACCCGCAGTATCCGCTTCTGATGATATTAAATTCAAGACCCAGCGGTTTTATACCTTCCGATTTGCCTACCAGGCCAACGGCACAACCAGTTTTCAATAAGGGGGAGTTTCTCTACCTTTGCAGCCTTCATTATGCAAGGCTCCTACAAAGAATTTGAACAACTGAATCTCCCTGCTTTCGAGAGAGAAATGCTCGAAACATGGGCAAAGGAAGATGCTTTTGGTGAAAGCATCCGCAAGCGAGAAGGTGCAAAGCCATTCGTTTTTTACGAAGGTCCACCCAGTGCCAATGGTATGCCCGGCATCCACCATGTTATTTCAAGAACCTTGAAAGACATGGTTTGTCGTTACAAAACGATGAAAGGATTCCAGGTAAAAAGAAAAGGTGGATGGGATACACATGGTTTGCCTGTTGAACTGGGCGTAGAAAAAGAATTGGGTATTACCAAAGAGGATATCGGTAAAAAGATAACTGTTGCAGAGTACAATCAGAAATGCAGAGAAGCTGTATTGAGGTACAAAGACAAATGGGATGAGATCACTACCAAAATGGGCTACTGGGTAGACTTAAAAAATCCCTATGTAACATTTGAAAACAATTACATCGAAACACTTTGGTGGTGTTTGAAAAAATTATACGAGAAGGGACTGCTTTATGAAAGCGTCAGCATACAACCGTATTCTCCTGCCGCAGGAACAGGATTGAGCTCTCATGAACTCAATCAACCCGGTACCTATAAAGATGTCAAGGATACTTCTGCAGTTGCGTTGTTTCAATTGTTGAAAGAGAAAAATGCAACACATCCTGCGTATAAAAAAATAAGTGATTTCACCGATAACGACTCATCAATATTTTTCATGGCTTGGACAACCACACCATGGACATTGCCATCCAATCTTGGTTTAACGGTTGGAGCCAATATCGAATACTCGGTAATTAAAACTTTCAACCCCTACACTTCAACACCCCAGCAAGTTATTCTGGCAACTGCGTTGGTGGGAAAATATTTCAAAGAAGAAGCATCACAGCTTTCCTTCGAAGAATATACCTCAGGTGATAAGCTCATCCCATGGAAGTTGTTGGGAACCATTTCTGGTGCCGCATTGGATGGATTGTATTACGATCAACTGTTTGCATTTGAAGCAAATGCATTGAATAAGATCAAAGAGATAACCCCGGATGCAGATCCATTCAAAGTTGTAGTAGGTGATTTTGTAACTACCGAAGATGGAACGGGTATCGTACATACTGCTCCTGCGTTTGGTGCAGACGATTATAAAGTAGGAAAGAAAAATAATTTGGGAATTCTTACATTGGTTGATCGCGAAGGAAAATTTGTGGAAGGGGTTGGTTCCTTTAGTAATCGGTATGTAAAGGATTACAAGAATGAAAAGGAATATGTAGATGTGAATGTTGACATCTGTGTGCAATTGAAAAAAGAGGGAAAGGCCTTCAAGGTTGAAAAATACGAACACAATTATCCTCATTGCTGGAGAACAGATAAACCCATTTTATATTATCCTTTGGATGCATGGTTCATAAAGACAACTGCACTAAAAGATAAAATGGTCGAGTTGAACAAGACCATCAACTGGAAGCCGAAGTCCACTGGTGAAGGGCGTTTTGGTAATTGGTTGGAAAACATGGTGGATTGGAATTTGAGCAGAAGCAGGTTTTGGGGCACACCTTTGCCTGTGTGGAGAACGGAAGAGGGCGACGAAGAAATTTGTATTGGATCTATAGCAGAGCTAAAAGCAGAAATTGAAAAAGCGCATGATGTTTTAGGAAACCAGGTCAATGCATCCTTTATTAAAAATGGCATCAATGATTTGCATAAACCATATGTGGATGAAATCATTTTGGTAAGTGCATCTGGTAAACCCATGAAACGTGTACCTGATTTGGTCGACGTTTGGTTCGACAGCGGTGCCATGCCTTATGCGCAATGGCATTATCCATTTGAGAACAAAGAAATGATAGAAAGCGGAGCTGCTTTTCCTGCAGATTTTATTGCAGAGGGAGTAGACCAAACCCGTGGATGGTTCTATACCTTGCATGCATTGGGTGCGTTGTTGTTTGATCAAGTTGCGTTCAAGACCGTTGTTTCAAATGGGTTGGTGTTGGACAAGAACGGTAATAAAATGAGCAAGCGTTTGGGAAATGTTGTTGATCCGTTTCAAACAATCGATACATACGGAGCCGATGCAACACGATGGTATCTGATTACCAATGCTTCTCCATGGGATAATTTGAAATTCGATTTAGAAGGAATCAAAGAAGTACAACGTAAATTCTTTGGAACTCTTTATAATACTTATCAATTCTTTGCACTGTATGCCAATGTGGATGGATTTGCCTATCGTGAGGCAGACATCCCTTATCAGGAAAGGCCGGAAATCGACCGATGGATACTATCCAGTCTTCAAAGTTTGATCAAGGAAGTAAACAAGCAGCTCGACGATTATGAACCAACAATGGCAGGAAGGGCGATCGATGAATTTGTCGATGAACTTCTGAGCAATTGGTACGTGCGTTTATCAAGACGACGTTTTTGGAAAGGTGAATACGAAGCAGATAAAATAAGTGCCTATCAAACGCTGTATACTTGCATGGTTACCATCGCAAAACTTGCAGCCCCTATTTCACCGTTCTTCACCGATTATCTTTTCCGTAACCTGAATGCAGTTTCCGGTAAAGAAACACATGCTTCTGTTCATCATACAGAATTTCCGGTGGCTAACGACTCATGGATTGACCTTGCTTTGGAAGAGCGCATGAACATGGCAAAGGAATTCTCCTCACTTGTATTATCTATCAGAAAGAAGGTTAATATTCGTGTTCGCCAACCTCTTCAAAAAATATTGATTCCCATTTCGAGTCCGGATATGCAAACACAATTGCAACAAGTGGAGAGTTTGATTCTCGCGGAAGTCAATGTAAAAGAAATACAATATCTACCCGCCGACAATGATTTCATCCGCAAAAAGATCAAACCCAATTTCGTGGTATTGGGTAAGAAGCTGGGTGCAAAAATGAAATTAGCCTCTCAAGTTATCAATGCTCTTTCGCAGGACGCTATCAGAAAATTAGAATTTGAAGGAAGTCTTCCAATAGACTTAGAGGGGGAAAGCTACACGCTGCTTCGTGAGGAGGTAGAAATTCAGAGTGAGGACGTAGCAGGTTGGATGGTTGCTTCTCGCAACGCATTTACCGTTGCGCTCGATGTTCAATTGACACCTGAACTAGAGCAGGAAGGTATTGCCCGTGAACTGGTTAACAGAATTCAAAAAATCCGTAAAGATATTCAACTGGAATTGACCGACCGGATCTTGGTTTCAGTGCAATCACTCCCAGAATTCGATGCTGCGTTTACTAGATATAATGACTATATTTGCGCCGAAATTTTGGCTGACAAAATAGTGCTTGAAACCGGATTGGGAATAGGCTTTGACACCGAAATAGAAGGTAAAACATTGAAGATCAACGTTATAAAAAAGGACTAACACTATGGCAACAAAAAAACCAGCTCCCAAAAAAGCTGCAAAACCAGTAAAGAAGGCAAAGCCGGCTCCCAAAAAAGCTGCTCCCACAAAAAAAGTTGCCGCTTCAAAACCGACACCTAAAAAGGCAGCTCCTGCTAAAAAAGCAGTGAAACCAGCTCCGAAGAAGGCTGTAAAGCCAGCCCCTAAAAAGGCTGCTCCAGCAAAGGTTGCTAAGCCAGTCGCTAAGAAGCCAGTCCCCCAAAAAGCTGCACCCACAAAAACTGCAAAAGCCCTTCCAAAGAAAGCTGCGCCAGCCCCAGTGAAGGCCGCTCCTAAGAAAGCTGCCCCCGTAAAGCCAGTTCCAGTAAAAGGAGCACCGGCAAAGGGTGTTCCTGCAAAAGGAGCTCCAGTAAAAGGTGCTAAACCTGCTCCCGCTCCTGCCAAACCAGCTGGAAAAAAGGTTCCACAAATTTCTCCTGAAACAAGATTCGCCGGCACTAGCACCAAGGTGGTAAGCCAGGCGGAAATAAGAAAAGCACTGAGAGCGAAAGAATCAAAGAAGAATTTGAAACCAGTTCCCATGCCTAAAATCAATACCAAAACTGCCCGTAAATACGAACCCGAATTCACCAAATCTGTATTGGACGCTAAAGCCCAGGTAGATCAAACCGGTCCTACCCAACGTTATTCCGATAGCGACTTGGCAGAATTTCGCGAATTGGTTCAGAGCAAACTCAATGCCGCGAAGCAAGAGTTGAGCTATTTGAACGGATTGATCACCAGAAAAGACTCTATGAGTGGAGAGGATTCAGACAACCGCTATATGACCATGGAAGACGGTAGTTTGAGTATGGAGCGTGAACAATTGAGTCAAATGGCCAGCCGCCAAATCGACTTCATCGAAAAATTGGAAAAAGCATTGATGCGTATTGAAAATAAAACCTACGGCATCTGTCGCGTTACAGGACGTTTGATCGACAAAGCCCGCTTGAAAGCTGTACCACATGCTACGTTGAGCATGGAAGCTAAGATGGGAATGTCGAAAAATAACTTCAACAGTTCCAATCAGTAGTCATCTTCATTTCATTTGTTGCAAGGCAACCAGCCTGCTGTAGATACCATTGAGTTGAATCAACTCGTCGTGTTTACCCCTTTCTGCAATTTGTCCTTTGTGCAGGACGATGATTTCATCTGCATTTTTAATGGTAGACAGTCGGTGTGCAATAATGATGCTGGTTCTGTCTTTCATCAATTTATGAATTGCATCCTGCACCCATTTCTCGCTTTCTGTATCAAGAGAGGAAGTGGCTTCGTCTAAAATTAAAATGGGAGGGTTTTTTAAAACTGCTCTTGCAATGGTTATGCGTTGTTTTTCTCCACCACTCAATTTCGATCCTCTGTCTCCAACAGAACTGAGGTATCCGTTTTCTTTGTTCGTGATAAACTGATGGGCATTTGCAATCTTGGCTGCATCAATGATTGATTCATCGGCTGCATCCAAATTTCCCAATGAGATATTTGCCTTCACGGTATCATTGAATAAAATAGGATCTTGTGTTACCACTCCCATTAACTTTCTAAGATCCTTGATTTTGTATTTTTTGATATTGACTCCATCAATCAATACTTCCCCGCTGGTGCAATCATGAAACCGTGGTATCAAGTCGACCAATGTCGATTTACCTGAACCCGACGATCCCACCAAGGCGATGGTCTGACCTTTTTTGATGGTTAGGTGAATGCCTTGAAGGATGGTTTTATCTGGATATGCAAACGAGACATTTCTTAATTCGATGGCCTCCTTGAAAGAGTCAATAGGCAGTGCCGCTGGGTCTTCGGTAATGGTTTGCTCTTCGTGAATCAATTGCTGAATTCTCTCAATACTTGCAGCGCCTTTCTGAATATTGTAGGATGCGGTGCTAAAGGCTTTCAACGGATTGATGACCTGTGTGAATATAACGATGAAGGTGAGAAAATCTTGTCCCGTTAACCCAAAGTCATTTTTCAATACCAATCTTCCTCCGTAATAAAGTACACAACATACCGATAATATGCCCAATGTTTCCGAAACGGGAGATGCCAGGTCTCTTCTTCTAATAGTGCTGTTTTTAATTTTGAGCAACTCATCGTTTTCTTTTTTGAATCGATCGAGTTGTTGTGTTTCTGCATTGAATGCCTTTACTACTCGAATGCCTCCCAATGTTTCTTCAATCGTGCTGAGAATATCACCCAGTTTCAATTGAACAGTACTGGATATCTTTTTCAACGACCTTCCAATTCTTCCGATGATCAATCCAGAAAGTGGTAAAAAAAACAAGAGAAATAAGGAGAGTTCAGGACTCAGTTTAATCATGGCAAAAAGATAGCAGAGGATCAGGATGGGTTCTCTGAAAAAGCTTTCTAAAAAACTGATGGTAGAAAATTCAACATCCTGAAGATCGTTGGTAAGCCTGCTCATGATATCTCCCTTTCGCTGTTCGTTGAAGAAGCCTACAGGCAACTGTAAAATTTTTCCAAACATGTCGTTTCGCATGTCGTTGATGATACCGTTGCGAATGGGAGTCAAAAAATAAAGTGCTCCGTACAAAAAAATATTTTTTAGTAAAATGGCAAGAATAATAATGCTGCAAATGATCCCGAGTGCCTGAATCTTTCCTTCGCTGGTCTGTATCAAGGTACCGAGTTCCTGGTATAACAGATCGGTGAGATTGCCCAATCTAAATCTTGAAAAGGTAGTTCCTCCGGATTGCAATCCAAACAACAGTGTTAAGAACGGAGCCAGCATGGTGAGGGATACCAGGGAGAACAAGGCCGAGAGAAGATTCAAGATAAAATAACCTGCGACAAGGGAGGGGTATTTTTTTATATAACTGAAAATGGTTGAGAGGCTTCTCATGCTTGGTCCAATCCTTTTTTAAAGAAATCGCTTCAAAAGTAACTATTTTTACATCCATCAAAGAGACTGATATGGAGGAAAGTAAAAGACAGAAACAAGTTGCAGGCGTTATCCAAGAAGCCATCAACGACATCTTTCTGAGATTAGGGCTGAACATGGTGGATGGAGGCATGCTTTCTATATCAAATGTGAAAATTACTCCTGATCTATTGGAAGCACGTATCTATCTTAGCTTGTTTCAGGTGAAGAATCCCGATGCATTGCTCAAGAAATTAGAAGACCGGAAAGGCGAAATAAAAAAAGAGCTGGGCTTGCGGGTGAAGCAACAATTAAGACGCATGCCGGAATTGAAATTTTTTAAAGACGATACGCTCGATCATGTTTTTAAAATGGAAGAGATCTTCAAAAAATTAAACGAAGAAAAAAATTCATGAAAGGGAATCTCCTTTTCAAATTCTCTTGGCGATATTTCAAAGCAAAAAAATCCACTCAGGCTGTAAACATCATCTCGTGGGTAAGTGCAACTGCCATGTTGGTTGGAACCGCATCACTCATTGTGATCTTAAGTGCATTCAATGGCTTTGAATCGCTTGTAAAAACTTTGTACGCATCTTTCTATGCCGATGTAAAAATCAGTGCCGTACAGGGAAAAATCATGCACATCAGCAATGATCAATTGCAGCAAATAAGAAAGGTGGACGGTGTAGTTGCTTTTTCAACTTCTATTGAAGAAAAGGCAGTTATTCAAAATGAAGCTGTTCAGCAAGTTGTTGTTATGAAAGGGGTAGATGATGCCTATGCAGATTGGAGTGGTATTCCCGCTCGCGTCTCCAGAGGAAAATTTGCAATAGGAAACAGTGCGTCTCCCGGGTTGGTGATGGGTATTGGTGTAGAGCAGGCATTGGGATTGATGGCAGATCGATCCATTACACCTGTAACTATCTATCTTCCTAAAAAATCTACACAAGAGTTGACTGCACAACCTCTTGATGCATTGAGTGTTGCTAATGGATACCCTAGCGGTGTTTTTTCCATCCAAAGTGATTTTGATAACAAGTATGTTATTACCAATCTCGCTTTCATGAGATCCTTCATGAAGTATGATCAAGATGAAGTGAGTTCTTTAGAACTAAAAGTGAGTCCACGAGTTGATATTGCATCACTAAAAAGTTCGTTGCAAGCCATCGTAGGTTCGGGGAATAAGGTGGAGGATCGCTTTGAGCAAAATAGAACACTTTATACTACGATTCGTTTAGAGAAACTTGCGATTTATGCCATCTTCACACTTATGTTGATCATCGCTGCATTCAACATCGTAGGTTCATTGAGTATGTTGGTTCTGGAAAAGCAACGCGATATTCAAATTCTAAAAGCAATGGGAGCCGACGATCTGCTCATTCAAAAAATATTTTTACTGGAAGGGCTGATCCTCTCTGCTATAGGGGCTTTAGGAGGTGTATTGCTTGCCGTGTTGGTTTGTTATCTCCAAATAACATTTAAACTGGTTCCGTTGCAAGGAGCAAGTTTTTTGATTGATTACTATCCGGTTGAAATCCGAATTCCAGATTTGATAGTAGTTGCACTTACTGTAATCCTGATTGGTGTAATTGCTTCGTGGATGCCTGCGAGAAGGGCAGCCACCCAAAAGATTTCACTTAGATAATTTTATTAGTAGTCTCCGAGTGTTTCCGGCAATTGAGCAAGTGCTTTAGCCAATTGATCATCGTTGGGTGCTATACCGTGCCATCCATGATCGTTTTCCATGAAATCTACCCCCTTACCCATCAAGGTATGCATCATGATGGCAATGGGTTTACCTTTTCCAACCAAGGTTTTCGCTTCTTCAAGTACTTTCACCACATCGTCCATATCGTTTCCTTTCATTTCAAGTGTAGCCCATCCGAATGCTGCAAATTTTTCCTGGATGTTTCCAAGTGACATTACTTTATCTGTGGGTCCATCAATCTGCTGTCCATTCCAATCGATGGTTGCAATGAGATGGTCTACTTTATGGTGTGCTGCAAACATCACAGCCTCCCATATTTGTCCCTCTTGCAATTCACCGTCACCATGCAAGGAATAAACTACACGTGAGTCATTGTTCAATTTTTTTGCCAGTGCCGCTCCAATGGCAACACTCAATCCTTGTCCGAGTGAGCCGGATGCAATGCGAACGCCTGGGAGGTGTTCGTGCGTAGTAGGGTGGCCTTGTAGTCGAGTATTTAATTTTCTAAACGTACCCAATTCCTTGATCGGGAAATAACCTGAACGTGCCAGGCAGGAATAAAAAACAGGAGAAATATGCCCATTTGAAAGAATGAAAATGTCTTCGTCTTTGCCGTCCATATGGAAAGCCGGGTCATGCTTCATCACTTTAAAATAGAGTGCAGTGAGGAAGTCGGTACATCCCAAGGATCCACCCGGGTGTCCGCTCTGCACTGCGTGTACCATGCGAACGATATCTCTTCTGATCTGAGTAGCTGTTTCCTGCAAACTGGCCATGTAGAATCTTTGCTGCAAAACTAAGGTTTTTGTTAGCTTTGTCGTCCAAATTATTCTATATGTCTGCCGAACTTCAAGTGCATATCAGTACCGCAACCGATTCAATGACAAAGGCGATTACTCACCTGGAAGCAGAATTGGTGAAAGTGAGAGCAGGTAGGGCCAATCCACAAATGTTTGATGGCCTGGTAGTTGATTATTATGGATCTCCAACACCTATTTCCCAAGTTGGTAACATAGCTGTAGCAGATGCGAGAACACTGACCATTCAGCCCTGGGAAAAAAATATGTTGCAACCCATCGAGCGATCCATCATCGCTGCCAATATTGGTGTTACACCTCAAAACGATGGTACCATCATTCGTATTTTCTTACCTCCTCTAACAGAAGAAAGAAGAAAAGAGATTGTAAAAAGAGTTCAATCCGAAGGAGAGCAATCAAAAATTGCCATTCGAAATATTCGCAGAGATGCCATCGAGCAAGTGAAGAAATTACAGAAAGCAGGACTCAGCGAGGATCAAGCAGTAGATGCGGAAAAAGAAATTCAAGAGATCACCAACAAATTCATTTCTCTGGTAGATAAACATCTTGCTTCCAAAGAAAAAGAGATCATGAGTGTTTAATTCGCTAGTCGTACGCCAATCAAAATTATCAGCATCCCTGCCATCTGGGTCACTGTGATGGTTTCTCCTGTTATGAGTCCCCATCCTATTGCTACGAACGGTATACCGTAGGTAACCATAGATGCAAAAACAGGTCCTGCCTTTTTCATCAACATGTAAAAGCTTACAGAAGCAACGCCGGTTCCAAGAATACCTAAAACGGCTGCTGCAATTGTTCCGCTTGTCCATTCACCATTGATTAAACGTGGATCGGTAAAATAACCTGTGATTCCAAGTATAATAAGTGTTGGAATGATGAGAGAAGTAAATGCAATTGTTGCAATATGCATGGGGGCCGTGTTTTGAATATATTTTGAAACCACGTTCACGTTCAAACCATAACAAATGGTTGCAATGACCACGAAGGATGCATATCCGATATAATTGAAACTGATTTCCTTATTGCCGTTGAGCAGCAAAACCAGCATACCTGCAAATCCGAGGATCATTCCTAGCCATTTGGTCCATCCAAGCTTCATATTAAAAAAAGCAGTTCCAATAGCGATGGTAGTTAGGGGAGTCAAGGCATTCAATATGCCTGCTAAAGAGCTGTCAATTTTTGTCTGTGCAATACAAAAAAGATAAGCCGGAAAAAAGGTTCCTAGAAAGCCCGAAACCACGATGGGTCGTATAATTTCTTTGGGAACTTCGGTGTACGCTTTTTTGGCAAAGGGCAACATGAAAACTCCTGCACATATGATGCGGATCGATGCCACTTGAAATGGGCTCAATGCTTCCAAACCTGTTTTCATCAGCACAAAAGAACTTCCCCAGATAAAGCACAGCACTACGAACAAAATCCATTTCATGATGGGCAAAATTTGGATGCAAATATCGGTAAAATAGGGGCTAATGACTATATTTGTCGACTTACATTTTAATTAAATCTGAGCAGTGAACACGACATCATATCAAATTGTATTACCACAATTCGAGGGGCCTTTCGATCTTTTATTGTTCTTCATTGAACGAGATGAATTAGATATCTATAACATTCCTATCAAGAAAATCATCGACGACTTTCTTGCTTTCATCAAACAATCTGAAGAGGATAATATAGAATTGAGCAGCGAGTTCATATTATTTATTTCAACCCTGATGCGAATAAAGGCAAAAATGTTATTGCCGCGTAAAGAGTTGGATGAAAATGGAAACGAAATTGATCCTCGTCAGGAATTGATTGATAAAATTCTTGAGTACAAGAAATTCAAGGAAGCTTCTCAAAAGCTTGCCGATATGGAGCAGCAGAGAATGTTCATGGTGAAGAGGGGAAATCTGCAGCAAGATTTGGATGCAGTTGGAGAAGAAGCATCCGAGGGTACTGAAATTCAATCGATTTCTCTCTTCAAGTTGATGAAGGTGTTCGAGAAAGTGATGCAACGATTGCACGATCGTCAAAACAAACCGCAGCACGTTGTATACCGGTACAACTACACCATGGAAGAGAGCAGGCAGTACGTGCTAAAAGTAAGTGCTCAGGAAAAGACCATGTCTTTTGAGAAAATATTTGATGTGTGTGAAGACAGGCTGCATGCCATCTTTTTGTTTCTGACCGTTCTTGAGTTGGTGCAGCAAAACTACTTGGCTATCATCATTGGGGAAGGAAGAAACAATTTCATCGTAGAATACAACGAAGAACGTCCTGTTGATCAGGATCCGGAAGTTTTTACAGGGTAACTTTTACTCGGTCTTTCATCATTTCTCTGGCACATGCAGCAATGGCTTGTGCATCGTAATGACACTCCTTATGTAATTCTTTTTGACTCCCGTGCTCTACAATTCTATCGGGTATACCCAAAATGCGTACTTCGGCATTGTATTGATGTGCAGCCATGAATTCCAATACAGCAGATCCTACACCTCCAACTACAGTTCCATCTTCTACGGTTATGATTTTGGTGTATTGCTGAAAAACATCGTGTAAGAGTGTTTCATCCAACGGTTTTGCAAAACGTAAATCGTAATGTGCAGGATGAATATCATCGTTTTTCAACTCGCGGATTGCAGCAGCAGCATGATTACCAGGGTGTCCGAAACTAAGTACGGCAATTTCTTTTCCGTCCTTTATTTTTCTTCCCTTGCCTATTTCAATGGCTTTCATCTCCGTTTGCCACTCAGGCATAACACCTTCTCCACGAGGGTACCTGATTACAAATGGAATATCGGTTGTTTCCAATTGTGCAGTGTACATAAGATCGCGCAATTCTGCTTCGTTCATTGGCGAGGAAACAACCATGTTTGGTATACATCTCATGTAGGCAATATCGTAAACACCATGGTGCGTAGGTCCGTCGTCACCAACCAATCCTGCTCTGTCCAAACAAAAAACAACTGGAAGTTTTTGGATGGCAACATCGTGCACAACCTGGTCGTAGGCACGTTGCATAAAGGAGGAATAAATGTTGCAAAATACTCTAAGTCCTTGTGTGGCCATTCCTGCACTTACTGTTACTGCATGTTGTTCACAGATTCCTACATCAATCGCTCTGTCTGGCATCTCATCCATCATGAATTTCATAGAGGAACCGGAAGGCATGGCAGGAGTTACTCCAAAAATATTTTTATTCTTTTTGGCCAACTCGATAATAGTCTTTCCAAATACATCCTGGTACTTGGGTGGTTGAGGTGTCTCAAATGTTTTCTTATAGATCTCTCCTGTTACTTTATCGAAGAGTCCGGGTGCATGCCATTTTGTTTGATCTTTCTCAGCCGGCTCATACCCTTTCCCCTTTTGTGTAACACAATGTAATA
>JAURIR010000056.1 GCA_030832645.1 Chitinophagales bacterium
ACAGTACCACCAGCCGCAGGACTATAACTACTGCTCGTCACTATATATTTACTCGCAGCTCCAGCACTCACAATTATATTATCCGTAGCATCTGCTAACCCATTCGCACCATTAGCAGGACTCGCATCAGATGCGGTAACCGTATAACTAGCCGGAGTGTTCGACATAAAATAAAATGTCGCACTCGATTGGTTTGCACTAATAGATACATTCGTAATTACGTTACCATTTGTCAATGCATCATAAAAAGTTCCCCCACTACCATTCGCAGTTAGGTAAACCGTCTGAGCACTATTCGGTGAAGCATTGTTATTAAACTGGTCCTGACGCGTAACAGTATAGGTAGCCCTGGTACCACCAGCAGTAATATCAGCAGGCGCACTTAATACCAACTTACTCGGTGTAGATGCAATACCAGTTGCAGTAAAAGTTACTGGCGATCCAGTTAAACTTCCTGAAGAGGCCTGTAAAGTATTCGAACCAGCTGTTGTACCTAATGTCCATGTCACAGAAGCAATACCATCAGAACCTGTGACTGCAGAAGAAGAACTCAAACTGCCACTCCCGCCTGTTACTTGAAAGTTTACAATTACACCAGACACCGGAAGAGGGGTAGCACTGTTATTTTTTACAATCACGCTTGCTGTGACTTGGGATCCAGCTGTAGCAGTCTGGCTAGCTGCACTAAAAGCTGCAATTGAAGAGGCAGTTGAAATATATTCATCAAGCTTGGATGCTATTTGTCCAGCATTGTTTGAATTATTCAAGGATGATTTGTTGGGACCGTAGTTTGCAACTACTGCATTAGGCAAACACAATAGAATATAGGATGCTGGACTTCCGTATTGAAAATTAAGCGCCTCAATAATAGAACTTCCCGTTGGGTATCTTTCCCCAGTAAAAGTACCAGAGCGAATTAAAGATGTGTTTACACCATTTACAGTATCAGTGTAATATAAAACTCCAGTTAAAGGTGAATTATTAAGAGGCCAAGATTTTATAAAAGTTGTGCTATCTGGCGTAGAGACAAACTTAATTAACGTATTTGCTACAGCAACACTTCGGCCTGTGGTTGAACCACCAGAAGAACCAACAAATGCAGCCGAGAAGTACATAGTAGCATCCTCGACATCAAATCTCTCTGAATTAAAAGAAATAGAGTCTTTGTCTATTCTATTTTTAAGTTGGCCTAAATAGATGTCATTTATTTTTTTATTCAGTAAAAGATAAGAGAATAATTCTCCTTCATCTCCTTTGGTATCATATGTACCATTTAGCTTAAAGTCGATATAGTGACCAATTTCTTCAATTATGATTCTTGTCAAATTTTCATTCGTGGCAGATGGATAAATCCATGATGCTTTGTTTTGAATAAATTCATTTGCAAAAAATATGGTAGGATGTGAAAGACCCTTTGGACTGAATGCTCCCATTGCCCCTTTCATATCGGAAAGTGAGGCAAGAACTATTTCTAAACTATCTTTTGAATCTAATAAACCCTCTAAAACTTTATTTGCATTTTCTATCCATAATTTTTTACTCACCCTTGGATTGACTTCAAATACTTCCTGCAAAAAAGCTGCATTTAACTTCCCATTATGAATTGAGTTTCTAATTATTGATGCAGCCTCTGTTAAGGACTGCTTTAGTACAAAAGGATATTCATCTGAAGTAGTAGAGTCTATTGACCATAAAGTTGGACTGTAAACAGTTCCCTTTAAATCATTTGGATGAACTTTGTTCTTGTTAAGTAAATATTTGGCTGCTGCTGGAGATGCAAATTTTTCCTGCCCTTTAATGCTCCCAATTCCTACTATAAATAAAAGGGCAAATACAAAAAATGACCATTTCTTTTGAATTGATCTAACACCCAAAAAAGAACCAACACTATTTTTTATCCAACTAACAACCATACGTACCTGTAATGAATCCGATGCATTAGCGCATCGAATGATGGTTGTTCAAAAGGAGGGATGGATTAAACTACGATGGGCTTAACAGAATAAAACCCAATGGCTTTAAATTGGATAATGGAAAACGACCTAAAAAAATATTGGATGACGGCTTTGGAGAGGATTGGATAACAAACGAGGGAACAACAAAGATACCCTGCTTTGCTACAATTTAACGCAAATAGACCATATAATATTGTGATTTTAACTGATTTATGTCAAATTTGACTCAAAACCGACTTGCCAGGTACATTCAGAGCACTAAAAGAAAAAATACTATATAAAAGTAAAAATGTATAATTAATTGATTTATAATTATTTACTATTTTTTTATAGTCCTTTTTTCAAAATCCTGGACTAATAATGACATATTTAGTATATTACACAACCCTAGCAACGAAAACGACGTAACCAATTAATTAAATCCAACAATGATCGTTTTCATTTCAATCACCGTTCTGCTCTTTACAGGCATACTTTTTTTCAACAACTGGAAACAAAATAGAAGCGTCGCCTTCCTTGCCATCTATCTCCTCTCCTATAGCATCTTCCCCGTATCCTTCTATTATACCTATATCGCCAAAGACACCTTTTGGCTGGCAATATTCCTCAATAATTTCACACCCCTCTATTTACTCGGCGGACCCTGCCTCTACTTCTATGTGAAAGGAACAATCGAAGATAAACTCAGCTTCAAATGGCTGGATACTCTACACCTCATTCCTGCAGTGATATACTTCATTGGTACCGCACCCTACCTTTTTTCTTCGTTCGAGTATAAACTGCAAACAGCAACAGCTATAATTGAAAACATCGAATCGATCAAAACAATACGCCTGAACTGGATACTACCCTTCAAACTCAATTTTCTGTTCAGGCCCATCATCGTCTGTGGATATATCATTGCTGCATACAGGATTTTATATGTAAAAGCGAAATCACTACCAGTGCCATCCCGCCAGTTCAAACTGATTGCCAGATGGATCATGATTCTACTCACCACCTCGTTGGTACTGATGATACTATACCTCGCCGTGAGTTCGCTCTTCAATGAAAGAAATATAAAAAATACCCTTCAAGATCTGGATAACCTTCACTTTGTCACTGTTGGAATCGTAATGATTGTTCCCGTTTCAATGTTGCTGTTCCCACAAATCTTATACGGACTACCAAACAGAGAGCAAGAAAACTCATCACTTGAAAACAACCCATCAAAGAATTTAACGGAACCTATTCAAAGAAATAACGAAGCCTTCAAAAAGCTGAGCGAAACCATTTTAAACTATTTCGATAAGGAGAAACCCTTCCTCGAACAAAATTTTAACCTCACCGACCTTGCATCTGCACTCAAAGTGCCACAACATCATATTTCCTATTGCTTCAGCGACTTCATCGAAATGAGTTTCACCAGACTACGCGCCAAAAAAAGAGTCGACTATGCAAAAGAATTGATGCTGCGAACAAATACGAAAGAGATTTCCCTGGATCAAATTGCCGAGCGCTCTGGATTCTCCTCCAGATCCAGCTTCTTTAGCTCCTTCAAAGATTTTACAGGAATGACCCCCTCGGAATTTTTAGGTACCACTCAACAATAACCCATCCGATCAAGAAACACCAGTCCCCTTCAAAACAATCCTAATAAAAGGAAGTAAATTGTCTTAATGACAATGGCTAAAAAATTTCCATTAAATTGCACCACCGTCCTACCCTATAGAAATTCATCTTAAAATTGTTTTTTTAAAATGATTGTCTATACGTCTGTTTGCATCATCGTCTTTGCAATTATCTATTTCCTTTTCAATGGAAAAGCAAATAAACATGCAATCCTGCTTTCAATATACTTGATTGTAATTGCCCTCTATCCACTCACCTATTACTTGACATTTTTTAGTAAAAACGATTTCTTTCTTGCGATTTTCTTCAACAATTTCACCCCGCTCTATTTGCTGGGCGGCCCTTCCCTTTACTTCTATGTAAAGGCAACCCTGGAAGATAAAATAGAATGGAAGCCGATACATCTTCTCCATTTAATTCCAGGTATCATCTATGCAATCAATGCAGGACCCTATATTTTTTCTTCCTTCGAAAACAAGCTTCAAACAGCAGCGCTCATCCACCAGAACGTAGAAAACTTAAAAACAATCCGCTACAATTGGCTGTTCCCAAATATCCTAACCTATGTAACACGGCCTATTATCACATCTGCTTACTTGATCGCTGCCATTGTACTGTTTTATAATAAAACCAGAACCTCCTTTAAAAACTCCAAACAGAACTATCTCATCAATCGATGGCTTGTTATCTTACTGACTATCTCTGTATTTTTCACTGCACTTTTTATCTTAGGTGCTGTAGTGGCAAGGGAAAATGATATCAATGTTACATTGGAGAAAATAAAATATGCTAATGCACTTGCAGGAGGTGCCTTTCTTATCATTCCAATCACCTTGCTGCTTTTCCCACGCATACTCTATGGACTTCCAAATAGAATAGAAGAAGAAAATAATAAAGAGATTACCAAGGATACCTCGGAAAAAAAATCAACGGATCCTTCTCGACGTAATCACGAGGCATTCAAACTCTTGAGTAAAAGAGTCATCGAACACATTGATGAGCAGAAACCTTATCTACAAAAAAACTTCAACCTCACCGACCTGGCTGCAGCACTGGATGTTCCGCAACACCATATATCCTATTGTTTCAACGACTACATAGATGAAAGTTTCACAGCACTTCGTGCTCGTAAAAGAATCGAATACGTGAAAGAATTGTTGTTGGATGGAGTATCAAAAAATAAATCAATGGATCAAATTGCAGAAATGGCAGGCTTCTCCTCCAGATCCAGCTTCTTCAGTACGTTTAAAGAAATAACTGGGATGACTCCCTCGGAGTATATCCAGCGATCTAAAAATTAGATTTCCTCCAAGCCGGCTTTTAAAAACGGCAAGGTGGGAAGAGTAGAAATCAAACGCAACTCCTCCAACAAATACGTCTCGTTGTCGAGAAATCGGAATATCCGATCTACTGGATTTTTTTGAAACATTTTTTTGAATACCACATCTCCCGGCACTCGTCGCTTGATCAATACATTCAACAATACCTTGTCGAACCAAAAATAGCGTTGACTGAATTTACTGGAAGTATAAAAAGGAGTACCGGTTTTTTTCAAGCGCTCTACCAACAATGCAGATTGCTTTTGAATAAACATGAACGTGAATCCGCTCGATGCCTTTGTTTGTCCGCCTGCTGTTCCGATAAATATTTTATTTCCCTCTACGTGTGGAAATACTGCACTGGTCATGGGTATCACACCAAACTCCTCTTCTACAATGGTATATTCCACCCCACCTAAAAAATCCTGTATATACTTTTTCAATCCTGCTACATACGATGCATCTTCCAATAACTTTTCTGTAAACAGCGTATACTCCACCAAGGCCTTCCGTTTCGTCAGGGGCATCACGTATACAAACGTTGTTCCATGTTCCTGTGGCACGCGGAAATCCATCAACGTACATTCGTTACTATTGAAAACATCCTGGCTTGTTTCAATCACCCATCCTTTGAAATGTTGCAATAGATGATGCGCATTATTTTGCTTGAGTGGGTCTTCGAACAAAATACTGTTGAAGGCGTATTCGCCGCTGTACTCTCCCTTTTCCGTGAGAACCCTTACCCCACCTGGCTCCTGCTGAATATCTACTACCGTATCGTGCACGACCGTTACTTGCGGGGAAGACGAAATAGTTTGATAACAGTGATTGTAAAAATCAATTCCCCGAATCATTTTGTACTTATATTCTCCCAATTCTTTCAACGAAGAATATCCTTGCGCATGAAACCATGCACTGCGCCATTGCTTGTGCACAATCGATTCAAAAAAACCCGCACCCTTTTCCCAAAAACACCAGGTACGGTCGTTGATTTTTTTCTCCGACTGTTCAATCAATAAAATTTTTTTGGAAGACAGCTTTGGCTCCGACAACAGCTGCATGATCAAACTCAATCCAGCACAGCCGCCGCCTGTAACTATGTAATCGTATGTATGCTTTGTTGTAATTGTTGTAGTGGTTGTAGTGGTTGTAATTGTTGTAAGTTATAAGTTGTAAGTTATAAGTCTATTTAATTTATATATCATAACCATAACAACGATTACAACAACTACAACCATTACAACTTATAACTTACAACCTATTCCGGCGCATACTCTACTTTCTTGCTCTTCATCAACTGCCTGTCGCGCTGTACTTTTTCCCAATACTTCTTGTGAACATACAACATGCCAAAACTTTCGCCGTTGTGTTTACCTAAATGCTTGTGGTGCATTTTATGCGCCCAGCGGATGGCACGCACATAGGTATTATTGCTCCTGGAAAACCATTTGAAACGCTGGTGAATAATAACATCGTGCACCATGAAATACGCAAATCCGTATGCCATGATGCCAAATCCAATCGCTTGCAGCCACCACATGCCGGGTTGCATGCCGATATAAATACAGGTCATGCTCGGTATGGCAAAAATTACAAAGAACGCATCGTTCTTTTCAAAAAATCCGGGTTCCACTTGGTGATGATCCTTGTGCAAATACCACAAGAAACCGTGCATCACAAATCGGTGCGTGCACCACGTGATGCCTTCCATCAACAGAAATACTCCTAAAACAATCAATGCATAATACAAGGCTACCATGGGGTAAAGTTATGACTCTTTTGAATGATAAAAATGAGGACGGAGAATGACTGCTATCATCCGCTGAAGGGCAGCATCCCACCTAACTTGTAACAAATAATATTCCCATCAGTTCAACCTTTTTATAACAATTATTCAAACCACTGTATGAAAAAAGTAC
This sequence comes from Chitinophagales bacterium, assembly GCA_030832645.1. Classification (GTDB taxonomy): domain Bacteria; phylum Bacteroidota; class Bacteroidia; order Chitinophagales; family Chitinophagaceae; genus Pollutibacter. Next base: position 6,805 of record JAURIR010000056.1, read on the forward strand.
TCTTGGTATTCGATGGCCAGCATTTTTCCGAAGGAGCTTTTAAAATGGCCAACTTCCTCCACGAACAGGAAGCCATCTTGGTTACAGGTGTTTTTCTCCAACCGATCGACTACCGCGATATGGTAGGGTACAGCAGCATGGGCGCAGTAGCGCCGGTTTCGGTAACTCCCTACCCAACCGACGAAACCGTGATTACTAAAAACATGGCCCGCTTCGAAGAAAGGTGTCAACATGCAGGGATGGAGTATCGAACCCATCGGGATACCGATATGTTTGCCTTGCAGGAACTGCAGAAGGAATCGAGGTTTGCCGATCTCATGATTCTCAGCGCAGAAATGTTTTACGAGAACATTGGAAAAGACCAACCGAATGACTACCTGAAAAAAATATTGCGACAAACCGAATGCCCTATCCTGCTAGTGCCAGAAAATTATTCCTTCCCTACCAAAATACTCTTGGCCTACGATGGAAAACCCGATTCGGTTTTTGCCATCAAACAATTCACGTATTTGTTCCCTCAGTTCTATAACTGGGAAACGAAATTGATTACACTGGAAGAGGAAGGCGATGAATTTCCGCACCAAGACCTCATCGAAGAATTGGCAACCAAACATTTTGCTAACCTCACCCTGGAGATGATCACAGATGAAACCAGGAAATCATTTCATACCTGGATAAAATCGCACAAAGATTACCTGCTCGTTTCGGGCGCCTTCGGACGCAGCGAGCTCTCCAACCTGTTCAGCAAAAGCTTCTTATCGGACATCATCACAGACCATAGTTTGACGGTATTTGTGGCGCATAAATAACAGTTAACGGTTAACTGTTAACGGTTTATTACCTTTGCGCACAAACCAAGTTTTATGCAAAAAGGCCCTGTTTCGCAATTCATCCAACATCATTACCGCCATTTCAACGCTGCAGCTCTGGTAGATGCAGCAAAAGGTTACGAACAACATTTATTGGAAGGAGGTAAAATGATGGTTACCCTCGCAGGTGCTATGAGTACGGCAGAATTGGGCGTTTCATTAGCTGAAATGATCCGTCAGGGGAAAGTCGATATCATCTCCTGCACAGGAGCCAACCTAGAAGAAGACATCATGAACCTGGTGGCGCACTCGCATTATAAAAGAGTACCCAATTACCGCGACCTTACCCCCCAGCAAGAATGGGAATTGTTGGAAAAAGGATTGAACCGCGTAACAGATACCTGTATACCCGAAGAAGAAGCATTCAGAAAAATTCAACACCATATTGTGCGTCTTTGGAAAGATGCAGATGCAAAAGGCGAACGTTATTTTCCCCACGAATTCATGTACAAACTATTGAACAGCGGGGTGATGAAAGCCGATTATGAAATCGACGTCAAAGACAGTTGGATGATCGCTGCAGCAGAACGCAACCTGCCCATCATCGTTGGCGGATGGGAAGATTCTACCATGGGAAATATTTTCGCGTCGTATATCATCAAAAATGAAATGAAGGCCACCACCATGAAAAGTGGAATCGAATACATGGTATGGTTATCGGATTGGTACAGAAACAACAGCGGCGGCAAAGGCGTGGGCTTCTTCCAAATCGGTGGAGGTATTGCCGGAGATTTTCCAATTTGCGTAGTACCCATGATGTACCAGGATCTGGAATGGCACGATGTTCCATTCTGGAGTTATTTCTGCCAAATCAGTGATTCCACTACATCGTATGGATCCTACTCGGGTGCAGTTCCCAACGAAAAAATTACGTGGGGGAAGCTAGACATCCATACTCCAAAATACATTGTAGAAAGCGACGCCACCATCGTTGCTCCGTTGATATTCGCATACATACTAGGTTGGTAAGAGATGAGCAATGCCCTTTCATTTTCATGTACACGCATTCACCAAAACGGTTGGGAAGAAATTGTATTGAAGGATGAACATACAAATTTCTCCGCAACCATCATTCCAAGCGGCGGTGCTATCCTCAATAAATTGGAAATCCAACACAAGGGAAAAACATACAATCTCGTAGAGGGATTTGAAAATGCAGCAGACTGGAGGGAAAACAAAACCAAAGGCTGCAAGAGTGCGAAACTTTCTCCCTTTGTGTGCAGATTGAACAATTCAACCTATTCATGGGAAGGTGAAGAATATAAATGCGAAAAATTTGTATTGAACGGTCATGCTATTCATGGCTTGCTTTTCGACGCATGCCATGAAGTAGAATTTTGTGAGTCGAATAATTTTTATGTCGAATGCAAAATGTTCTTTCGATACGATGGATCACATCCTGGCTATCCATTTCCCTATGATATGAATGTGCGGTATCGCCTGGAATCAGAGGGTAGGTTAACGATAACTACTACTGTACATAACAGAAGCGAACGAACCATACCAATTTCAGATGGATGGCATCCTTATTTTAAAATTGGTGAATCGATTGATACGGCAACTTTACAGATCAATGCAAAAAAACAGCTGGAGTTCAACAGCGAATTGATTCCAACGGGTAAAACTATACAAGACGATCGCTGGTACAACCCCGCAGCATTAAATGGAGTCTTCCTGGATAATTCCTATGTGTTGGAACAACAGGACCCTCTTCCGCATTGTACGTTGTCTGATAAAACAGTTGGACTCGCACTGCATTTTTATCCAGAATCCTCTTACCCAATACTACAAGTGTATACTCCGCCGCACAGAAGATCGATTGCGATTGAAAATTTAAGTTCCGCTCCGGATGCATTCAACAACAAGATCGGTTTAGTAGAGTTGAAATCAACAGAGAGTCGTGCCTTCAGCACCATGATCAGAGTAGATTCCTTTTGATATACCCAATGCTGTAGCCAACGCGCTTTGAAATTTCTTCCATTGATTTTTGCTGTGTCATCATTTCTTTGACAATGTCTTGCTTGATGGATTTCAATACAGCAAGTCCACTGGTATTGTATTTTTTCAAAATCCGATTCAGCTGCACGGTAGAGGTTTCAAAATAGTCTGCGATGGATTCTACACTGACCAATGCTGGATTTTCCAGAACAACTTGACGGATGGAGTCTGGATTGATGATGGAGCTTTTTCTTGGTTGAACCAACTCGTTTTTTCTCTTCTTAACGTAGTAGTAAATGATGGATATGGCAATTAGAATCAATAAACACAGAAAAGCAATTCCCCATCTATAAATCAGATCTTTGTTATTTTTGAACTCCTCTGACTTTAAACTCTTTGCGATATCGTTTAATAGAATTCCTTTATCAATAACATACAAGCCTTCGATAGAACCAGCAAAAATAAAATCCTGGTACGCCAGAAGTCCGTATTTATTAAATTCAATCCGAGGAATGAGTTCATTGAGTTTTCCTTCGTACACAAAATACATGCCATGCAAGGTTGAAATAATAAGTTCTCCATCAACAAAAACTGATTGTACGACTTGGGTAAGATCATAGAGTTTTTCAACGTTTTGACTTCCAATATTCATTTTAAATACCCCGTCGCGGCATGAAAGAATCATGTATGCATTATCAGGAGAAACATTGATATCATAAATTTCCGATCCGATAGCTACTTTAGAAAGGAGTCTGTTGTCTCGCAAAATGTATAGACTACCGTCTTCGCTGCATACATACGCTGTGTTATTTACCCATGCGATATCATACAAAGTTTTTTTAGGACTCGATAACAAGGTGTCGATGATGACATCGTTTGTTAAATCTATTTTTCCAAATGCACTGGTGGTCATGTAATAGCTCTGATTTCTATTTGCACAGAGTTTCCTGAAATTTCCAGAAGTCTTAGGAGAAAAAACAATGCGTTCCCACCCCTTCTTACCAAGTCGAAAGATATCGTGCGAGCAGAGATAATATTGATTTCCGATCTTGCTGGCTTCTCCATCAGAATACCACACACCCGGAATGGTATCAAATTGATAGGAATCGTACGAAGAGTCCCTGTAGATTGCAGAATAGGTAGAAGTTATCTTTATGGAATCGTCTGCATAAACATGGCACACAGATTCCCACCGGTTTTTTATTTTGTAAAAATTCTTTACCTGGTACTTCAGGATACCGCCCCTGAATGTAACATAGAAGTAATCTCCGTCTACTGCCATCGTGATATTGGCATGATGGTAACCAGGGAGGTATTGACCAACAGGGTAAAAAGGGACTTGTTTGGAAGGCGGAAGAAAATCTGTCTGATAGGTAGTATAATTTCCGCGACGATCTCTGTTTCCTATCCAAGTGTGCTTTCCTACTTTTATTGGATCCAATTGTTGGATTTTCTCAAATTCATCGTCTTCGTTTAATTTATAAAGTGCAGAAGGCGTCCGGGCGATGATGTATTCCCCCGCACCATCGATATTATAAACCGGCTCATCAAATGTGTAGCTTTTGATAAAAATGGTGTCTTGAGACCAGCCTTTTTGGAAACATAGTAAAAAAATACATAATGTGAATGCCGAAAATTTACCTTTAAATACACCAAATGTCATTTTTAGTACAATTATTACATAAAAATACACTTTTACACATTTTAAAACAGTATTTACGAAAATATCATTCGATATTATTTTATTAGAAACAATTTTTGCTAAAATTGGACAATTGACTGCATAACTTGTACTCGGTTTACTGCCAAAAGCGATAGACCAGCCCGTTTTAAAAAAACAATATCCTTTTCGAGCCTGGTTTCCACCGGGCTTTCTTTTTTTCAGTTTACAGTTAACAGCTCATCCCACCTCGTCGTATACCTCCCGCTTCTCATCTCTTGCCGCATCTTCCAGTTTCGGGTGAGTCCGGATGCTCCAAACTTCACCATATCATCCCTCATACTGAAATTGATATTGTCTAAAACCCCCATCAGTGCTCGATTATACTGCTTTTTGGGAGGCGAAAACAGGTTGCCCTGCAGGGCGTCGTCGGGTACAATTCCGCCCAGGATAACCCCTGCCTTTTTGTATTTCATACCCTTTCGATAAAGCGATTCCACCAGGGGAAGGGCTGCCCGAATGAGTTCACTTGTATCGGCCGAGGGGTGTAGCAGGGTATGGTAGCGGTGGTGACTTTGAGGATTGTATTCGTACTTTTCGCCTTCCTTTCCATCCGTTACCACAAAAACATCGATAGATCCGGCGGCACTGTGCTGACGACGGAGCTTTTCAGCAGCCCTCGCGGTAAAGGTGGCCACTGCTTCTTTGAGCGGTTGAAGATCAAAGACTGGTTTACCGAACATCCTTGTAGTAGCAATGATTTTTTTCTTTTCGAGTGGGTCTTTCAACTGAATACAAGATTCGCCTTTCAATTCTCTAATCATGCGCACGCCCACTACTCCACCCAATTCTTTTCTTGCCCATTCTTCGGGCATGTGCCGAAGCTGCCAGGCCGTATTGATACCGTAGTATTCTTTTAGCTTCCGGGCATAGCGTCTGCCAATCCCCCAGAGATCCGACACATCCGTTTT
>JAURIR010000057.1 GCA_030832645.1 Chitinophagales bacterium
AATTGTGAACCAATTGTCTAAGAAAATTTTGGCAGGGGATATCGATAAAACCAAGCCTGTCATCATAGATGTCTTTGACGGATTGGTTGTTTTTAGAAACGAGAAAGCTTAACATGTTAATTGGCAATCCTTTGTTATTTTTACGGTACTATGATAAAAATTAGTAGCGTAAAAATCCAAGCGTGTTTTCCAGTATTCGTAGGTCTAATTATCTGTTGTGCAATTTATTCCTGTTCGAATGCTCAATCCGAGAGACCGGCCATTCAGGCTTCTGTGAAATCTCCTGCAACTACTTCCGGTTCCAAATCGATTTCATCCATTCCATTGGATACTGCAGCATATCGTAAGAAGATGAATGCAGTATTGAATGGTGACAGTTCTGAAAAATGGAAATTCAAAGGACAATTTCCATTGGCAGGAGCCATTTTGCCGTTCAATAGAATCATCGCTTATTATGGAAATTTGTATTCAACTCGCATGGGTATTTTGGGAGAACTTCCCAAGCCCCAGATGTTTGCCAAATTGAAAGGTGAAATAGAAAACTGGCGGAAGGCAGATCCTTCCACACCTGTGAAGCCTGCTCTTCATTATATCGTTACAACTGCACAGGGATCGCCGGGTTCTGGGGGCAAATACAGATTGCGCATGCCCAATAAAGAGATCGACAAAGTAATGGCCATGGCGGCAGAAATTGATGCCTTGGTCTTTCTTGATATTCAAGTTGGATTGAGCAATCTACGCGAAGAAATTCCTGTTATTGAACAGTACCTCAAGTTGCCAAATGTTCATTTGGGTATAGATCCGGAGTTTTCAATGAAAGGTGGTCAAAAGCCTGGAACAGTTATTGGAACGTTTGATGCAGGCGATATCAATTATACTACTCAATACTTGAGCGACCTGGTACAAAAAAATAATTTACCTCCAAAGGTTTTAATCATTCATCGGTTTACGCAAAACATGGTGAGGGAATACAGATCTATTAAAATTCGACCAGAAGTACAAATTGTAATGGACATGGACGGATGGGGAGCGCCTGCCAGGAAAATAAATACGTATAAGCAGTTTGTATATGGCGAGCCTGTTCAATTTACAGGATTCAAATTATTCTATAAGAATGATTTGAAGGAACCACCTCATCGTATGCTTAGTCCTGCTGAACTTTTGAAACTGAAGCCAGTACCACTTTATATTCAGTACCAGTAAAGGCGAGACTTATTTTTTTTCTGAGAGCAGCATCCTGATGGCAAGGATGATCATTAGGACAGCGAATACTTTTTTGATGGTTTCTTGTGGTAAACTCAAAGAGAATTTACTTCCTACGTAACTGCCAATTAAAAAACCGGCTGCTATCAATCCTGCATAGCGAAAGTCAACATAGCCTTTTTTATAGTAGTTGATGACTCCCAGTATTCCAACCGGAAACAGCATCATCGTCAACGAAATACCCTGTGCATTGTGTTGTGTAATACCGAGTAAAAGTACCAGAGCGGGTACAATAATTACACCGCCGCCAATGCCAACCATGCCGCCCAAAAATCCAGCTGCGATCCCAATCAGGATCAGGTATACTATAGTTTCCATTGAAGGTTTGTTAAGTTCCATTTATTTAATAATTGCCAAACCAAGTTTTACTGCAAGAATTCCCAAAACGATTGACGATGCCATATAGAGTATCGCAAGGGTGTTCCATTGATTTCTCAGTAAATGTATGTTTTCGAATGCAAATGCTGAGAAGGTAGTGAAACCTCCACAAAGCCCTGTTGCCAATAGCAATGAAAGGGTAGTAGTGCTTGTGGAACTACTTTTTTCTATATACCCCATTATCAATCCCATGACAAAGCATCCAATGATATTGACAGTAAATGTTCCCAATGGAAATTTAGTTTGAACTCCTCTTTGGATAAACGAACCTATCCAAAACCTCAACACACCTCCCGCAGCACTTCCCACGATTACCAATAAAGAATTTTTTACATTAATCATGGATGGGGAGGTTTCCGGAGAAGGTATAGCTAAAGTCGACTTTCCAGGTAGTTCCATGTTTCAATACTTTCAAGTCGGTTGGTTTATTGCTGTAGGAGTTTGAAAAATTGATGATTGTAATACTATCGTTCAGTTTCTCTACTTCATTGATGATGATAGAAGCCGATTTCAATTGTAATCTCTCTGGCTTGGGTTGTTTTTTCATATACACTTCATAGCGCTCAAATATCTCTCGGTCTTCTTCGTTATCGTCTATGTACAAAGAAGCTTTTTCAAAATCTCCATCCAACACTGCTCTGATAAATTCCCTGCCTGCATCCAACGGATCCTCTGGTTGTTTGAATCCCTCCGGTTCCTGGCAAGCAGTGAATACTAGTAACAAAAGTGCTGTAATGAGTCCAGTATACTTAATGTTCATTGTTTTCTCTTTCTTTGTCGTAAGCGCGTATGATTGCTTTTACAAGTCGGTGTCTTACCACATCTTCTTCGTCCAATTCAATATGTGCAATGCCCTCGATATTTTTCAGAATTCTGGTGGCTTTTTCTAAACCACTTTTTTGATTTTTTGGCAAATCAATTTGGGTAAGATCTCCTGTAATGATGGCTTTTGCATTTGAGCCAATACGGGTTAGAAACATTTTGATCTGAAGGTCTGTAGTATTCTGTGCTTCATCTAAAATAATGAACGCATTGTCCAATGTCCTTCCGCGCATGTATGCAAGGGGAGCGATTTCAATCACACGCGTTTGCATATAATACCCCAATTTATCTGCCGGAATCATATCATCCAATGCATCGTACAAGGGCCTCAAATAAGGGTCGATTTTTTCTTTTAGATCACCTGGTAAAAATCCCAGACTTTCGCCTGCTTCTACTGCGGGACGAGTTAAGATGATTTTTTTTACCAGCTTGTTTTTCAGTGCTCTTACGGCCAAGGCTACTGCAGTGTATGTTTTACCAGTACCGGCAGGACCAATTGCAAAAATGATATCGTTCTTATCGGCATGCGCTACCATTTTCTTCTGATTCTGTGTTCTGGCGCGTACGGATTTTCCATTGGGGCCAAATACAAGAACATCGTGTGGATTTTTTTCTACGAAATTATCCATGCTCTCTGCATCATCGCCTCCAAGAATTTGTTCAAAATAATTGTGACTCACATTGCCGTTGCGCTGTAAATATTGAACAAGCAATTCAATCTTTTCTTTTGCCTGTTCAATTTGTTCGGTAGCACCACTTAGTTTTAACTGTGTTCCTCTGCTTAAAATTTTAAGTAGCGGAAATCTCTTTTTAAGTAAATCTAATTTGCCATTGTTGGTACCAAAGAATTCAATAGGGTTAACGGAATCAAGATTTATAATAGTTTCAGTCAAAGTGTTGAAATTTAAGAGGTTAGTTAGTAGTTCTGTTATTCATATAAATTTAATCAAACTGATTGGATAGAACCCAGTCTAACTTATCAACACAATGTTAGTAAACTTGTTGTTTGAGAAAGGCTATAAATTGATCAATGAATATTTTTTAACAACTTGATTGCACCAGCAGGGTCGCTTGAATTGAACACGGTATTACCAGCTACAAGGACGTCTGCGCCTGCTTTTACGATCGCATTGGCGTTTTCCAAGGTAACGCCTCCGTCTACTTCAATCAGGGTTTTTGCATTTGATTGCGTAATGATATTTTTCAGCTTTTCAATTTTACTCAACGTCGAAGCGATGAATTTTTGTCCACCAAAACCCGGATTGACCGACATGATACAAACAAGATCTGCTTCTGCAATCACTTCCTTAATGGCATCCAATGGTGTATGAGGATTGATGGCAATACCTGCCTTCATTCCCAGCGACTTAATTTGCTGAAGATTTCTGTGTAAATGCGTGCAGGCTTCAACATGTACGGTAAGTATGTCTGCGCCGGCTTGTTGAAATGCTTCTGCGAAATTTTGAGGTTCTTCAATCATCAGGTGTACATCGCATATTTTTTTGGTTGCTTTCCTGATGGCAGAAACAACTGGAATACCAAAGCTGATGTTTGGCACAAATCTTCCGTCCATTACATCCAAATGAAACCATTCAGCTTCTGAATTATTTAGCATTTCACAAGCCTTGTCCAATTGTAGAAAATTTGCCGAAAGAAGGGATGGAGCGATGATTGGCATATAATTATTTTATTCTTTTTAAGGCTTCCTTTGCTGCTTCGAAATCAGGATCCAAGTTTACCGTCATTTCGTATAGTTTGCGTGCTTCCTGAATCTTTCCCTGCCCTTCATACGATTGTCCTAACCAGTAATAAAGATCGGCATTATTTTTTGTGATAGGAAGTGCAATTTTTAGAGTAGCGCTCGCAGCATCGTATTTTTTTTGCTTGCACAGTAGGATACTTTTCTCGATATAAGCATCGACCATTGTAAAATTGAGTGCAATGGTCGAATCAAAACATTCAATCGCTTTCTCTCTATCATCAATGTTTGAATAATAAAGTCCTTTTGCAAAGAACACTTCTGCTCTCGTAGTTGGTTCATACGAAGAGTTCAATAACGAATCTGCCATGTCAATGCATTGCTCGTTTTTATTGCTCGCAAGGTTGTATAATTGTTCTATAGAGCTAAGAGGACCGCCTTCGATTGGCCCTTGGGAGGATTTTTCTGCAGTCTGTTCTTTGCAGCTGATTAAACATACCAAGGGGGCTAGGAGATAAAGAATGTATGCTTTAGGGCCAAAAATCATATGCAAAGCTACAAAATACAGGGCTTTTATGAAGATTTCATGACATTTTAGGGAGGCCTACTTCTTAGATTTGCACACTTTTATTTGTTGAATATGAAAATCAAATTTCAGACCCCTTTAGCAATAAGTTTTCTTTTTTCTAGCCTATTGCTATCTTTTGCATCCATTGCACAAGATTCCTTGCAATATGCCAATGAGTCTCATTTTAAAAATATTCGCCAACTTACTTTCGGCGGTGACAATGCAGAAGCTTATTTCAGTTTTGATGGAAAGTGGATTGTCTATCAGAAAACCAATCCCAAAGAAGGAATTGAATGTGATCAAATTTTCATTGGGCGAGTACCCCAAAATGCAAATGATAAATTTACCCCCGTTCAAATCAGCAATGGAAAAGGAAGAACCACCTGTGGAGCATTCTTAAAAGATGGAAAACATTTGGTGTATGCTTCTACTCACCTCAGTAACGAATCATGCCCACCTGTGCCAGACCGTTCCAAATATGGAAATAAATACATTTGGCCTTTGTATGCAGGGTATGATATTTTTCTGTCAGACACAAAAGGAAAAATCATTAAGAATTTAACCAATACTCCGGGCTACGATGCCGAGGCTACTATCTCTCCCGATGGAAAAACTATGTTGTTTACTTCCACTCGAGACGGGGATATTGATTTGTATACCATGGATATTAAATCTGGAAAGACCCAACGAATTACTTCTGAGATCGGATACGATGGTGGTGCATGGTTCAGCCCAGACGGTTCTAAAATCATCTGGAGAGCCTCCAGACCAAGAACTGAAGATGAAATCAAAGAGTACAAAGAATTACTAAAAGAAAACTTGGTTGCACCTACAAAAATGGAAGTGTGGATCGCGAACGCAGATGGATCAAATGCTAAACAGGTGAGTAAGCTAGGGCAAGCCAACTGGGCTCCTGCCTATATGCCAGATAACAAGACCATCATCTTCGCCTCTAATCACGAATACAAGCGTGGTTTCCCATTCAACCTGTATTTAATGAACGAAGACGGAGGGGAGTTGAGGAAGATCAGCCGCGACAAAGGATTTGATGCTTTTCCAATGATGAGTATGGACGGCAAAAAAATCATTTTCTGTTCCAACCGCAACAACGGAGGTACTCGCGATACCAATATTTTTATTGCTGACTGGGTAGATTAAAAAATTACTCCCATTCAATGGTGGCAGGTGGTTTGCTGGAAATATCATACACCACTCTGTTGATTCCTCTCACGCGATTGATTATTTCGTTGGAAATTTTTCCTAGAAAATCATAGGGGAGATGTGCCCAATCTGCCGTCATGCCATCCACAGAAGTTACCGCTCTTAGAGCAACAGTAAATTCATAGGTTCTTTCATCGCCCATTACACCAACAGATTTTACTGGGAGTAAAATGGCGCCGGCTTGCCATACTTCATCGTATAGCTGATGTTCCTTCAAGCCATCGATGTAAATTTTATCAGCTTCCTGCAGTAACCTTACTTTTTCTGCTGTGATTTCCCCCAATATTCTAATCGCTAGTCCCGGTCCGGGGAACGGATGCCTGAACAATAACTCATGTGGAATTCCCAGTTCGAGTCCCACTTTTCTTACTTCGTCTTTAAACAGGAAGCGGAGTGGTTCAACCAATGAGAGTTTCATTGTTTCTGGCAATCCGCCAACATTATGATGAGATTTGATAGTAACGGAAGGTCCGTGAACGGAAACACTTTCAATCACATCAGGGTAGATGGTACCCTGACCTAAAAACGAGATATCTTTTAGTTGATGCGCTTCATGATCAAATACATCAATAAAAGTTTTTCCAATCGCTTTTCGTTTCTCTTCTGGATTTGTCAAACCATGCAGCGCGTCGTAAAATCTTTTTTTAGCATCAACACCTTTTACATTCAGTGCAAGTTGATCGTATGTTTTCAACACCGATTCAAACTCATCTTTTCTTAAAACACCGTTGTCAACAAAGATGCCGAAGAGATTCTTGCCAATTGCCTTGTGGATCAGGGTTGCGGCAACCGTTGAGTCAACACCTCCGCTGAGTGCCATGACAACCTTTTTATCTCCGATCTGTTCTTTCAATGCAGCTACTGTATCGGAAATAAAATGTGCAGGAGTCCAATCGCCCTTGCATCCGCATATTTTATACAAAAAGTTTTGAATGATTTGTTTACCGTACGACGAATGATATACTTCCGGATGGAATTGAAGTCCGTGTATGTTGTTACACCCCGCTTCGTTCAACTCAAATGCTGCAACCGGTATAGAATCTGTGACGGCAGTCACTTTTGCATGTTGTGGAAGTTCCAAAATAGAATCACCGTGGCTCATCCATACTTGAGAGGTCGCTGGAACGCCATCAAGCAAATTATTTGTAGAAGCTATTTTTAGTTGTGCTCTTCCGTATTCTCTCTTCTCACTTCTTTCTACGCGTCCGCCGAATTGCTTGGAAGTCAATTGAGCACCATAGCAAATGCCCAATACATTTCGTTGAGCAGCAATTTCTTTGAGGTTTACTTCTGGAGCTTTTTCGTCGTTCACAGAAAAGGGCGAACCGGAGAGTATGACTCCTTTCAGGTCTGCACTGTACTCAATTGTTTTATGGTAGGGGACAATCTCGCAATAAACATTTGCTTCTCTTACGGCTCTAGCAATCAGTTGAGTATACTGTGAGCCAAAATCCAGAATCAGAATCTTCTCGGTCATACGCGAAGGTAAAGATTTAGGGGGGATGGTATAAAATGAAAAAAGAACATCTTGCGGATGTTCTTTCTATTTGAATATTTTGTGGGCGTTACGCCTTTTTGCTCTTAGCAATTGCTTTTGTAAGCGAACTTTTCAGGTTCGCAGCCTTGTTTTTATGAATGACACCCTTTTTGGCAAGCTTGTCAATTTTGCTCAAAACATCCGGCAATGACTTGGCTGCTTCTGTGCTGTCGGTCAATGCACGCAAATCACGCATTGCATTACGGGTTGTTTTACCTTGGTAACGGTTTCTCTCCCTGCGTTTTTCTACTTGACGTACGTCTTTTTGGGTTGCCTTATGGTTTGCCATGCTATCTTATTAATTTTATGGGTTGCAAAGGTAAGCGACTTCTCCTAAACAACCAAAAAAGTGACCTTTTTCGCGGAATTTCAAGCAGTTATGTATGATTTTTGAGGTGTTTTTTTGCCTTAAATCAACGATATTTGCGAACCGATTTGTCAAACCCATATTTCTCTACCAATGAGGGACTTTTCTTATATCACTTCATCGCACCCATCCTACATCGAAAATCTTTACCAAGAATTTTCTCGATCCCCTGAAAGCATTGACCCAGATCTTAGGAAATTTTTTGAGGGATTTGACTTTGCAGTAAGTCAGTTTCAATCCAAGCCCGTGTCAGGTAGTTCAGCTCCTGCTGATTTGGATTGGAAAAAGGAATTGGGGGTCTATCGGATGATTTTAGGTTATAGGAACAAGGGGCATCTTATTGCCATTACCAATCCTATTCGTAAAAGAAAAGACCGTGGTGCTAATTTGGATCTATCATTCTTTGGATTGTCAGAAGCTGATTTATCGTCTATTTTTTATGCAGGAAACTTAATCGGTTTGGGAACTGTAACCCTCCAAGAAATACTTCAGCACCTGCAGCGTTGTTATGCGCATCATGTGGGTATTGAGTTCAAGTACATCAGCAACCAAGAAAAGATTGATTTCCTTACACAAGAGATGGAAGTGAACTTTCCGCGTTCTCTACCCATTGAAAAAAAGAAACGAATTCTCGAGAAATTGAATCAGGGTGTCATCTTTGAAAAATTTCTCCATACAAAATACATTGGACAGAAAAGATTTTCACTGGAAGGTGGAGAAACAACGATCGCGGCTTTAGACGCCATGATCAACATAGCAGGAGATTTGGGAGTAAAGGAAGTTGTCATGGGAATGGCACACCGCGGCAGACTGAATGTGTTAGCGAACATCATGGGCAAAACCTACGAACATATCTTCAGTGAGTTCGAGGGTAAATCTACGCCAGATCAAACCATGGGAAGTGGAGATGTGAAATACCATCTCGGATACGGAAGTGAGGTAAAAACGCCAAGTGGAAATACCGTATCGCTGAAATTGATGCCGAACCCTTCGCACTTGGAAGCTGTAGATCCTGTTGTACTTGGTTTTTCCAGAGCGAAAGCTGATGTAATGTACGCAAGCCAGTACGATGCCATCCTGCCAATATTGATTCACGGCGACGCATCCATCGCTGGTCAGGGTATCGTATACGAAATATTGCAAATGTCACAATTGGATGGTTACCTAACAGGCGGAACCATTCATTTTGTCATCAATAATCAAATAGGTTTTACCACTGATTTTGAAGATGCCAGAAGCTCCGACTATTGTACTTCATTAGCCGCAATGGTGCATGCTCCTGTAATGCATGTAAACGGTGATGATCCTGAGGCTGTCGTTAAGTGCATGGAAATTGCTACCAAATACAGGCAGCAATTCAACAGCGATGTATTCATAGACATGGTTTGTTATAGAAGGCATGGACACAACGAAGGCGATGATCCAAAGTTTACTCAACCCAGGTTGTATTCAATCATTGAGAAGCATTTGAATCCAAGAGAAAATTATGTATCGCTTCTTCAAGCAGATGATACACCAGAGATAAAAACCCTGGCGTCCGATATGGAGAAAAAATTCTGGTCGGATTTGCAAGAGCGTCTGGACGAAGTAAAGCAACATCCTTTGCCTTATCATTATCAGCCACCTGAGTTGGTTTGGAAGAGTTTGAAGAAAGCGGTTTCAAAAGATTTTGATCAATCTCCTGATACAGCAATTTCAAAAAAACAATTCACCACTCTCTTCGATCATATCATGACGATCCCCAAAGGGTTCAAGCCATTGAAGAAGATCGAAAAATTGTTGCAGGATAAAATAAATCTCCTCGGTAAAGAGAACAAAGTGGATTGGTCTACGGGGGAGTTGCTAGCTTATGCAAGTTTATTGGCAGAAGGGAAAGATGTTCGTATGAGTGGACAGGATGTGCGTCGCGGTACATTCAGTCATCGTCATGCAGTAATTGTAGATGAGTTGACAGATCAACCGCACAACAGATTGAGCAACATTCCTGGTGCAAAAAGTTCCTTCCGGATATACAATTCGTTGTTGAGTGAATATGGAGTGTTAGGATTCGAATATGGATATGCATTGGCCAATCCGGATGCATTGGTTTTATGGGAGGCACAGTTTGGAGATTTTTCAAATGGAGCTCAAACCATGATTGATCAGTTTCTGTCCAGTGCTGAGCAAAAGTGGAACAGAATGAATGGACTCGTAATGCTACTGCCACATGGTTACGAAGGGCAGGGTCCTGAGCACAGCAGTGCACGTATGGAGCGCTTCTTGCAAATGTGTGCAGAATGGAATATGGTTATCACCAATGTTACCACTGCTGCAAACTTATTCCACTTATTAAGAAGACAACTCACCTGGAATTTTAGAAAACCATTGATCAATTTTTCACCCAAGGCCAACTTGCGTCATCCGGGTTCTTATTCACTGCAGGAAGAATTTACAAAAGGTGGATTTAAAGAAATTATCGACGACGAATCTGTTGATGCTAAAAAAGTTAAACGGATTTTACTTTGCACAGGCAAGGTATATTTCGACTTGAATGATTTCAGGGTAGCTAATAAGAACACGGATACAGCCATTGTGCGATTGGAGCAGGTGTATCCACTTCCAACGGCTCAATTGGAGCAACTCAAGAAAAAGTATTCCAATGCAGAGTGGATGTGGGTGCAGGAAGAGCCGTTGAACATGGGTGCCGCATCATTCATGAAAATGAATTTTGCTATTGCTCCTTTCAACATTGTTTCTAGAACTGCAAGTGCAGCTACAGCAACCGGTTACAGCAAAGTGCATGGAGCAGAGCAAGAGGAAATTGTGAAAAAAGCATTTTCAAAATAAACTCAATTGATTAATCAGCTCTCAATAATATAGTATGATAGACATTAAGGTTCCAACAGTAGGTGAATCCATTAACGAAGTGAGTCTCGCAAAGTGGTTGAAAAAAGACGGCCAATGGGTAGAGCGGGATGAAGTATTGGCGGAGATCGAAAGCGAGAAAGCAACGTTTGAAATCAATGCCGAGCAAGCGGGTATTTTAAAAATCTCCGTACAAGAAGGTGAAACGTTGTCTATTGGCGATGTTGTTTGTTCCATTGATGAAAAAGCGAAAAGACCCGAAGGTGCTGCCCCTGTTGAAAAAACCGAAAAAGCAGCTGCTCCTGCTGCTAAGATAGAAGCAAAAACTGCTTCCAACCCCGATGTAAAAGCAACGCCTGTTGCTGCCGCCATCATAGCGGATAAGAAAGTAGATGCAAAAGCAATTGCAGCATCTGGTTCAGGAGGAAAGATTCTTAAGCAAGACGTATTAGAAGCATTGGCGCATCCTGGCAGAAAACCTGGTGTAGAGCTCTTTAGCAGAAGTGAACGCAAAGAGAAAATGACTCAGCTGAGAAAAACAGTTTCGAAGAGACTTGTGGAAGCCAAAAATACAACTGCCATGCTCACTACTTTCAACGAGGTAGACATGAGCTATGTCATGGAAATTCGATCCAAATACAAAGATAAATTCAAAGAGGTGCACGGGGTGAACCTGGGCTTCATGAGTTTCTTCACCAAAGCAGCTGCCTATGCGTTGCAAGAATTTCCTGCAGTAAATGCATATATCAGCAACGAAGAATTGATTTACCACGACTATTGTGATATTTCAATCGCAGTCTCTGCTCCAAAAGGACTTGTAGTGCCCGTAATCAGAAATGCCGAGAGTTTATCCATGGCAGATCTGGAAAAGAAAGTTATTGAACTCGCTACAAAAGCAAGAGATAATAAATTAACCCTTGAGGAAATGCAGGGTGGAACGTTTACAATAACCAATGGAGGTGTATTCGGTTCTCTTTTGAGTACCCCCATCATCAATATCCCTCAATCCGCTATTTTGGGTATGCATAAAATTGAAGAGCGACCCATTGTTATAAAAGGACAAATTGTTGCACGCCCAATGATGTACCTGGCGCTCAGCTACGACCATCGTATCATAGATGGAAAAGAGAGTGTTGGATTTTTGGTGCGCATCAAAGAATTGCTTGAAAATCCAGAGCAATTGTTGTTCGGTAAAGACCCTGTCAAATCGTTACTGGAACTTTAGTATTTCATACAATACCGTACTACCATGGCTGGCTATTTTCATCAATATTTACGGTCAGCAGTCTTACTGTTACAGGAATACGAGGGAAGAGAGCCCTTTTCGGTATTTCTTAAATCTTATTTTAAAAAGAATAAAAAATTTGGATCAAGAGATCGCAAGATAATCGGCGATCTGTGTTTTGGTTATTTGCGTATAGGACAGGCAGCAGTCTCCGCTTCCATAGAGGATCAAATAAAAATTGGATTCTACTTAACGCATCAAGAGGACAATGGCTTTTTAGAAGCTGTGCATCCTGGGTTTTTA